>JAFAWR010000009.1 GCA_019241635.1 Solirubrobacterales bacterium | reverse complement strand
GCCGATCGACCCGATCCGCGAGAACGTCGTGATGTCGCTCTCGGCCGGCGTCGGCGCCGAGGTCAATTTGCTCTCCGAGAGTCCCGAGCACGCCCACCAGCTGGTCATGGACACCCCGATCCTGCGCAACCACGAGCTCGAGAAGCTCCGCCAGGTCTCGCACGAGATCTTCGACGCGGCAACGCTCGACATCACCTGGCCCATCGAGCAGGGGCACGACGGGATGGACGCCCGCCTCGATGCGCTGTGCGAGGAGGCCGCGCGCTACGTCGACAACGGCGCGAACATCCTGATCCTGTCCGACCGCAACCTGGGCGCCGAGCGCGTGGCGACGCCGTCGCTGCTCGCCGTGGCGGCGGTCCACCACCACCTGGTGCGGCGCGGAACGCGGCTGCGTACCGGCTTGGTGATCGAGTCCGGGGAGCCGCGCGACATCCACCACATGGCGACCCTGATCGGCTACGGGGCGGCCGCGATCAACCCGTACGTGATGTTCGAGTCGCTCGATGAGCTCGCGGACCGCAGCCTGTTGCCCGTGGATTTGACCCGCGAGGAGGCGGAGAAGCGAATCGTCAAGGCGATCGGCAAGGGCCTGTTGAAGACGATCTCCAAGATGGGGATCTCGACCATCCAGTCCTATGGCGGCGCGCAGATCTTCGAGGCGGTGGGGCTCGAGCCCGACCTGATCAACAAGTACTTCACGGGCACGGCGTCGCGGATCGGCGGGGTGGGGCTAAAGCAGCTGGCCCAGGAGGCGATCGAGCGCCACTTCCGCGCCTATCCGCGCACCGACCGCGAGGTGCTGCCGGTCGGCGGCGTGCTCCAGTGGCGCCGCCACGGCGAGCGGCACGTGTGGAACCCGGACACGATCGCCACGCTCCAGCACGCGGTCGAGGGCCGCAACGGCGACCCGTCCGAGACCTACGCCGAATACGCCCGCATGGCCAACCAGGAATCGGTCCGCCACGCACTGCTCCGGGGTCTGATGAAGTTCAAGCCGGCGGGGGACCCGATCCCGCTCGACGAGGTCGAGCCGGCCACGCAACTCGTCAAGCGGTTCACCACCGGGGCGATGAGCCTCGGCGCGCTCGGTCGCGAAGCCCACGAGACGCTGGCCATCGCCATGAACCGGCTCGGCGCCCGCTCCAACACCGGCGAGGGCGGCGAGGATGCGAGTCGCTACGAGAAGGATCCGAACGGCGATCTGCGCCGATCGGCGATCAAGCAGGTCGCCTCCGGGCGCTTCGGCGTCACCGTCCACTACCTGGTCAACGCCGACCAGCTGCAGATCAAGATGGCCCAGGGGGCCAAGCCCGGCGAGGGCGGCCAGCTGCCCGGCCACAAGGTCGACGACTACATCGCGTGGTTGCGCAACTCGACCCCGGGCGTCGGTCTGATCTCGCCGCCGCCGCACCACGACATCTACTCGATCGAGGATCTGAAGCAGCTCATCTACGACCTGCGGTGCGCCAACCCCACCAGCTCGGTGTCGGTCAAGCTGGTCTCCGAGGTCGGGGTCGGGACTGTGGCCGCCGGGGTGGCCAAGGCCAACGCCGACCACGTCACGATCGCCGGCCACGACGGCGGGACCGGCGCCTCGCCGCAGTCCTCCGTCCAGGGGGCCGGGATTCCCTGGGAAATCGGCCTGGCCGAGACCCAGCAGACGCTCCTGCTCAACGACCTGCGCTCGCGGATCGTGGTCGAGGTGGACGGCGGGATGCGGACCGGGCGCGACGTCGTGGTCGCGGCGCTGCTCGGCGCCGACGAGTTCGGGTTCTCGACCGCGCCGTTGATCGCGATGGGCTGCATCATGATGCGCGTCTGCCACCTGAACACCTGCCCGGTGGGGATCGCCACCCAGGATCCCGAGCTGCGCCGGCGTTTCCGCGGCACCCCCGAGCAGGTGGTCAACTACCTGATGCTGGTGGCCGAGGACGTCCGGCGGATCATGGCCTCGCTCGGCATCCGCCATTTCGCCGAGATGATCGGCCGCACCGAGCTGCTCGACATGGACGAGGCGATCGATCACTGGAAGGCCAGCCGGGTCGATCTGTCGATGGTCCTGTCCTCGCCCGACCTGCCGCCGGACACGCCGCGGAGGCGGACCCGCGCCCAGCAGCCAGTGCTCGATGACGCGCTCGACTGGGAGCTCCTGCGCCGGTGCGCGGCCGGGGTGGAGCGCCGCGAGGCGGTCAAGCTAGGCCCGATCCCGGTACGCAACGTGAACCGAACCGTCGGCGGCATCCTGAGCGGCGAGATCGCGCGCCGCCACGGCGCGGGCGGCCTGCCGGAGGGGACGATCGAGATCTCGTTCACCGGCTCGGCCGGGCAGAGCTTCGCCGCCTGGCTCGCCCCCGGGATGACCTTCTCGCTGCGCGGCGAGACCAACGACTACGCCGGCAAGGGCCTGTCCGGCGGGGTCGTGTCTGTGCGCCCGCCCGAGCGCCATCGCTTCCGAGCCGAGGAGAACATGATCGTCGGCAACACCGTGCTCTACGGCGCCACCGCGGGCCGGGCGTTCTTCCGCGGCCTGGCCGGCGAGCGCTTCGCCGTGCGCAACTCCGGCGCCTGCGCGGTGGTCGAGGGAGTCGGCGACCACGGCTGCGAATACATGACCGGCGGCCGGGTCGTCGTGCTCGGACGCACGGGGCGCAACTTCGCGGCGGGGATGAGCGGTGGAATCGCCTACGTCTACGACGTCGACCGCCGCTTCGAGGGGCGCTGCAACCTCGAACTGGTCGACCTGGACGAGCTCACCGACGAGGACGAGACCGAGGTCCGCGACCTGATCTCGGAGCACGCGGCGCGCACCGGGTCGCTGGTCGCGCGCAACGTGCTGGCCTCCTGGGACCGCGGCGCGCGCGAGCGGTTCGTCAAGGTGATGCCACGCGACTACAAGCATGCGCTGGCCGCCGCGGCCGCCGGTGCCGGCGAGACGGTCGAGGCGTAGGCGTAGGCGTAGCTACTCAGCAGATCTCGCTGTACGTCACGTCGTCGAGCTCGAGCTCGTCCGGCGGTGCCACCAGCAAGGTGTCGTCGTAGCAGTACACAACGATGTCCGTGCCCGTCGAGTTCCGCCAGCGGAAGCCGACCGGAGTCGCATCCTCTGGAGAGTGAGCTGTCCACACCGTCGCGGCCTGGCCGACGGCTCGGGCAAGGATGCGGTCGGCCGGCCGGATCTCCACCCGTCCGTATTGCTCCATGTCATAGGCCCGGGGTGGGTCGCTGCCCACCGACAGCCCCCAACCGCCCGGGCCGCCTCGGATCCTCAGGCTGGAGCGGTTGTGCAGCTGCAGGTAGATCGAGAGCAGCGAGCGCTGCGTACCGGCCACATGTTCTTCGACGCTGATCGCGTCGATGTGCGCGCCGCACAGGCGCTCGATCGAATCCGGGGGGGTCATCGCGTGTTGTCCAGGGCGGCCTGGACCGACGGGTTGTTGATTCCGTCCGGCAGTACGGTCACAAAGTGGCCGTCGGGGGTCGTCACCACGACGTCCGATCCCTTGATCCTGAACTCGACCGGGCCGCGGGTACCTCCTGGTCCTTGGCCGCGGAACGTCCCGCTGACCACCTCATCGGGATGCTCGGCGATGTCGATGATCTTCTGGCGGAGTTGGGCCCGGTCGGCGGGAATGCTCGGGTCGAGGCCGAACTCGCGGGCGTGCCTGCCGGCCTTGGCACCGAACTGAGCATCATCCATCGTGAATGGAAGCGGGTTGGAACCGCCAGCGATCGTCGGCAGCTCCCCGGAGCCGGTCTCGAGCTCGCCGGCTGACTGCTCGACGGTCTTCGCCTCCTGGGGGGCGAGACGCGCGAGGATCGCCTTGAAGCCGCCGGCGGCGGCGTCCTTGAGCACACCGCCAAGGCCGGTGGCCAGCAGGATCGGGGTCGTGATCTTGTTGATCTGGGCCGATTCGTGCCACGCCTGCTGGTAGGCCTGGGTATCGACGTTTCCCCCCAGGCAGATGCCGTAGCCGCCACACAGCGACCCGAGCAGCCCGTCGGCCAGGTCGCCTGGGCTGCTGGCAAGCTTCTGCAGCAGCGTGTTGCCTGACTCCTGTTGCGCCTGGGCAATCGGCGAGAGGGCGATCACGGCCCAGCCCGGATGCTGCAGGTAGCTCTGCAGTAGCACCCCGAAGTTCCCGCGGTTCCCGGGCTGCTGGGCCTGGAGCGCCGCGGCCAGCAATGCCATCGTGGCCAGGGATCTCGGGCTCAGCTGCGCGAGTTGCTGCTTACACGCAGCGCTGTCGGGAGCCTGCTGCTCGGCCAACGCGTTCGGGCTACTGCCACCGGCGCATGCGTCGATCAGGCTCCTTGAACCGAGCGCTTGCTCTAGGGCGGCTCGGCCAGTTCCAGCTGTCCCGATCGGGCTGGCGGCCGCGCCGGAAGGCGCACCCGCTCGGGTCGAACCGCCGGCGCAGGGATCGAGTTCGATTCGTTGAACCTCGCAGGTCACGGCATTCGCGATCGTCGTGGGAATCCCGATTGAGCTCACCACGGCGAGCGTCGCGACGATTAGGACCAGCAATCCGCCGTACTCGAGCGTCGCCTGGCCGCTGTCCCGGAGCATCCACGCCCAGGCCCGCCCTAAGCGCCGACCTCCCCGCACCCAGCGAACAGCAGCCATCGCGGGACAGCTTAAGCCCGCGCTCACGCCACTGCTACGCTCCGCCGCCCATGGGCGAGCTCGGCGCGTTCCTGAAGATCCACCGGGTCGGCTTCGACAAGCGCGATCCGCAGCAGCGCGTGCACGACCACGAGCGCTACTTCGAGCTGCAGCCGGAGAGCGAGCTGCGCCGCCAGGGCGCCCGGTGCATGGACTGCGGCATTCCGTTCTGCCACGAAGGCTGCCCGCTCGGCAACCTGATCCCGGACTGGAACGACCTGGTGTACCGCGGCAAGTGGCGCGAGGCGATCGACCAGCTGCACGCCACCAACAACTTCCCGGAGTTCACCGGGCGCATCTGCCCGGCGCCGTGCGAGTCGGCCTGCGTACTGGCCATCAACGACGATCCGGTGACCATCGAGCAGATCGAGATGGCGATCGCCGAGCGCGCGTTCGACGAGGGCTGGGTCGTCCCGAGCCCTCCGCCCCGGCGGACCGGCAAGACCGTCGCGGTGATCGGGTCCGGGCCGGCCGGGCTCGCGGTCGCCGACGAGCTCAACCGCTGTGGCCACACGGTGACCGTGTACGAGCGCGACGAAGGCCCGGGCGGGATGATGCGCTTCGGCGTCCCCGACGCCAAGCTCGAGAAGCAGGTGATCGACCGGCGGGTGGACATCCTCGCCGCCGAGGGGATCGAGTTCGTCTACGACACCGACGTGGGCGGCGCGGTGACCGTTCAGGAAGTCAAGGACCGGCACGACGCGCTCGTGGTCGCCACCGGGTCGCGCGTGCACCGTGACCTCGACGCCCCGGGCCGGAGTCTGGCCGGAATTCATTACGCGATGGACTACCTGTACCAGAGAAACCGGTGGGTGGCCGCCACGGAAGGGCGCCCTTCGCGGCCCCCGGAGCCCGGAACCGAGATCATCGCCGCGGGCAAGAAGGTGATCGTGATCGGGGGCGGCGACACGGGCATGGACTGCATCTCGAACTCGCACCGCGAAGGCGCCGAGAAGGTCGTGATGCTCGACGTGTACGCCGAGCTGCCCGAGACCGGGCGCGACGCGCGCCATCCGTGGCCGCTCCCGCCCAAGCGCACCCTGTCGACGTACGCGCTCGACGAGGGCGGCCGGCGGCGATGGGGCACCGAGGTGACCGGCTTCGGCGGCCGCGACGGGCACGTCAGCCACGTCTACGCGCGGAAGGTGACCGGAACCTCCTCGCGCGACCTGACGCCGGTGCCCGGCTCGGAGTTCGTGCTCGAGGCCGACCTCGTGCTGATCGCGATCGGGTTCGAGGGGCCGGAGCGGGCCGGCGCGATCGAGCAGCTCGATCTCGAGCTCGACCACCGCGGCAACATCCGCACCGAGCAGACCTACCGCAGCTCCACCCCCGGCGTGTACGCCTGCGGCGACGCCCGGATCGGCCAGTCGCTGGTGGTCACCGCGATCGCCGAGGGCCGCAAGTGCGCGCGCGTGGTCAACCGGGACCTGGGGGGCAGCCCGATGGACGCCGATCGCGAGATGCTGGCCATCGGCGCCTGGAGTGGCGAGGCTGATCGCACGCTTCGCCACGAGGCCGAGGCGGCCGGGACGGTGCGGGCCGGTGAGGAGTTCTTCACGGGTCCGGGCGCGCAGGGCCGCTGACGCGGGCTTTCACAAGCGCCGGGTACACGTTCAAAACCAACGTGCTCTGAAGCCGCGAACGCGACTTCCGTAGGCCCACCCGTTGGCCCACAGAAGTCGTGCAAATGCTGCTGAAGTTTGCTCCGCGATCGGCGTGGGAATGCTAGGCTTGCGCCGGGATTCGGGGGCGGAGCGGCCTGCCGAGGACCGGGCGAGAAACTTTTGGGTTTAGAGTCAGCTTGGGACGGGGAAACTCGCCCCTGTCGGTCAGGGAACTGCGCCCCCACTTCCCTGACTCTCCGGGGGGTCCTGATGGATCAGGGCCCCCCGGGCTATTTAATGCGTGTCGATGGGTGGCATGCCAGGGCTCGCGATCGCTACGGTGCCGGCGGCGAGCCATCACGGCTCGTCGATCGGCTCGACCGTCGACAGCCTGCTCGACTCGGTCGGGACGTTCCTGTCGCAGCTGGCCAACCTGAGCTGGTTCTCGCTGGGGCTGGGGCTGGCGCTGTATGCGGTGTACCTGCTGCTGCGCTCGCGGGCGCTGTTCCACGCGCTGCGCGCGGCGTACCCATCGGAGCGGATCCGCTGGCGTGACGTCTGGGGCGCCTACATGGTCGGCTATGCGATCAACAACGTGTTCCCGCTCGGCGGCGGGAACATCGCGCAGCTCTTCCTGACCCGGGTGGCGATCCCGCCGGCCAGCTATCCGGCGGTGGCGGCGGGGCTGTCGACCGGGGTGATCTTCGACTGGTTCATGGGCCTTCTGGTGATGGGCTTCGCGTTCACCCAGGGGGTGTTTCCCAAGCCGCCGGACTTCTCCAAGCTGCCCGCCTTCGACATCAGCTTCTTCGCCTCGAACATGCGCTTCACGCTGTTCGCGCTCACCGTGGCCGGGATCACCTTCCTGGTGGCCTTCGCGCTGCTCTCCGCGCGGGTGAAGGCGTTCTGGGAGCGCGTCCGCCAGGGCCTGACCATCGTGCATGACTTCCCGCGCTACCGCCGCGAGATGGCTCGCTGGCAGCTGGCCAGCTGGATCGCGCGGTTCGCTGCCTACTGGGCGCTGCTCGACGCGTTTCACATCGGAGGCTCGGTGCAGGGTGCGCTGCTTGTGCTCGGCGTTCAGGTGGTCGCCTCGGTGTTCCCGTTCACCCCGGGGGGAGCCGGCGTCCAGCAGGCGCTGCTGCTGACCATCTTCGCCCACAGCCCCTACGTGGCGTCGTTCTCGGTCGGGCAGCAGATCGCCACGGCGGTGCTCACCACGGCGTGTGGGTTCGCCGCCCTGGTGCTGATCTTCCGCTTCCGGAGCTTCCGGGAGGTGATCGCCCGCGGCCGGGCGGACCGGCGCGACGCGGGCGCAGTGGCGCGGGCATGACCGGACCGACTGCGGCTTGTTACCGTCGCCCGGTGAATTCCCTACCGAGCGCATGCGTGATCGGGGCCGGCTCGTCGGGCATCGCGGCGCTCAAGGGACTGGCCGAGCGGGGGATCCCGGTCGACTGCTTCGAATGCTCAGACCGGGTCGGCGGCAACTGGGTGTTCGCCAACCGGAACGGGATGTCCTCGGCCTATCGCTCGCTGCACACCAACACCTCGCGCCGTCGGATGGCGTACTCGGACTTCCCGATGCCGGCGTCCTATCCGGACTTCCCACATCACACCCAGATCGCCGACTACTTCCACGAGTACGCCCGGCATTTCGGGCTGCTTGAGCGGATCACCTTCGGGACCGGCGTTGAGCGTGCGGTGCGGGATCCCGCCGACGGGGTGTGGACGGTCCGGTTGGACAGCGGGGAGACCCGCCGCTACGACGCTCTGCTCGTGGCCAACGGCCATCATTGGGATCCGCGCTGGCCCGAGCCGGCGTATCCGGGCGCCTTCGACGGCATCGAGATGCATTCGCACTGGTTCGTCGACGCGAGCGACTTCCGCGACAAGAGCGTGCTGGTGGTGGGGATGGGCAACAGCGCGACGGACATCGCGGTCGAGTCGAGCTTCGTGGCCAGCCGCACGTTCGTCTCCGGGCGGCGTGGCCAGCACGTCGTCCCGAAGTACGTGCTCGGACGACCGGTCGACCGGATCGCGGTCAGCCCGCTGACTCCGCTGGTGCCCTTCCCGGTTCGTCACGCGTTCTTCCGCGCCGTGTACCGGCTCGTCGTGGGGCGGGTGGAGGACTATGGCCTGCCCCGGCCCGACCACCGCCTGCTCGAATCGCACCCGACGCTGTCGGCCGACTTCCTCGGCCGGGTCGCCCAGGGAGAGGTGATCTGGAAGCCGGAGATCGCCGCGCTGGAGGGCGAGCGTGTCCGCTTTACCGACGGGACCATCGAGTCGATCGACGTGATCGTGTGGGCCACGGGATACAAGGTGAGCTTCCCGTTCTTCGCGCCGGAGTTCATCTCCGCTCCGGACAACGAGCTTTTGCTCTACCGGCGGGTGTTTAAGCCGGGCGTGGACAACCTGTTCTTCATCGGCCTGCTGCAACCGCTGGGCGCGCTCATGCCGTTGGCCGAGGCGCAGGGGCGCTGGGTGGCGGCGTATCTGCGCGGCGACTATCGCCTGCCCCCGCGTGCGGTGATGGAGGCCGACATGCGGCGCGAGCAGGAGCGGATGCGCCGGCGCTACGTGGCCTCCAAGCGACACACGATGGAGGTCGATTTCGACGACTACCTGTTCGCCCTGCGCCGTGAGCTGAAGGCCGGCGCGCGGCGAGCTCGCGAGGCCGGCTTCCGGCTGCCCGTGGGCCCCCGGGCGCAGGCCCTGGGCGTGCCGGCCGCCCCGGCATGATCCGCGTCCCGCATCCGTTTCCTACGCTACGGTCGGCGACATGAGGTCGACCAGCGCGGGGCAGACGATCGCGGCGATCGCCGAGCAGACGCAGGCGAGCGCGCTGCTGCGCCTGGTCATCACCGGCTCGGTCGACGACGGCAAGAGCACGCTGATCGGGCGGCTGCTCTATGACTCCAAGCAGATCCTCACCGATCAGCTCGAGGCGCTGAAGGCGGCGTCCGAGCGGCGCAACGGCATGCACGCGCTGGACCTGTCGCTGCTCACCGACGGCCTGCGGGCCGAGCGCGAGCAGGGCATCACGATCGACGTCGCCTATCGCTACTTCCAGACCGCTCACCGCAAGTTCATCATCGCCGACACCCCGGGCCACGAGCGCTACACGCGCAACATGGTCACCGGTGCCTCGACGGCCGATCTCGCGGTGATCCTGATCGACGCGCGCCAGGGCGTGGTCGAGCAGACCCGCCGGCACGCGTTCATCGCGTCGCTGCTCGGGATCCGTCACCTCGTGGTGTGCGTCAACAAGATGGATCTGGTCGACTACGCGCAGGGCGCGTTCGACCGGGTCGAGCAGGACTTCCGCGAGTTCTGCGCCCGACTCGAGACGACCGACGTGACCTTCGTCCCGATCTCGGCGATGCACGGGGAGAACGTGGTCGAGCGCTCCGAGCGCATGGACTGGTACCAGGGGCCGGCGCTGCTGTACCACCTCGAGCACGTCCACATCGCCTCTGACCGCAACCTGATCGACTGCCGGCTCCCCGTGCAGTGGGTGATCAGGCCGGGGTCGGGATCGGGCCGGGCGGCCGGCCCCGCGGTGTGGCCGGGGGCAGGGCTGGGCGCCCGGTCCAAGCAACCCGACGATGACCACGATTACCGCGCCTACGCGGGGCAGATCGCCGCCGGGGTGTTCCGCGCTGGGGATCGCGTGCTCGTGCTGCCCTCCGGCGAGGAAACCCGGGTCGCCTCGGTCGACAGCTTCGACGGGCCGCTGACCGAGGCGTGCGCTCCGATGTCGATCGCGCTGCGCCTGGAGGACGATCTCGACATCTCGCGCGGCGACATGATCTGCCGGCCCCACAATCGCCCGACCGTCGACCGCCACATCGAGGCCACGGTTTGCTGGATGGCCGACGCGCCGGTGGTCGCCGGCGCCGTCTACGCGCTCAAGCACACCACGCGCTCGGCGCGGGCGGTCGTCGAAGACATCCGCTACCGGATCGACGTCAACTCGCTGCACCGCGACGAGAACGCACGCCAGCTCGGGCTCAACGACATCGGGCGCATCCGCCTGCGCACGACGGTGCCGCTGATCTTCGACGAATACCGGCGCAACCGGACCACGGGCAGCTTCATCCTGATCGACGAGACGACCAGCGGGACGGTGGGCGCCGGCATGATCATCGAGGCGCACATCGAGCGGCCCGAGGGTCCGCAGGCCTCCGAGGTGACCTGGGATCGCGGTGGCATGGCCCGTGTGGCCCGCTGGGCGCTCCTCGGCCAGCGGGGCGCCACCCTGTGGCTGACCGGCCTGCCGGCCGCCGGTAAGTCGACCATCGCGGCGGCGCTCGAGGAGCGCCTGGCCCGCGACGGCTACCGCGCGTACCGGTTGGACGGAGACAACGTGCGCCACGGGCTGAACAGCGACCTCGGCTTCGACCCGGGCGACCGGGCGGAGAACATCCGGCGGGTCGCGCACGTGGCCAGCCTGTTCGCGGACTCCGGCACGGTGGCGATCGTCAGCACGATCAGCCCGTATGCGGTCGACCGCGCCCTGGCGCGCAGCGTGCACGAGCGCAGCGAGCTCGAGTTCCTGGAGGTGTTCGTCGACACGCCGCTTAAGGAGTGTGAGCGGCGCGACCCCAAGGGAATGTATGCCCGGGCCCGCGCCGGCAAGATCCACGGCTTCACCGGCGTCGACGCGCCATACGAGGCGCCGCGCGAGCCTGACTTGGCGCTCCGCCCGCTCCAGCAGAAGCTCGACGAGCTGGTCGAGGTGCTGGTGGTCGAGCTGCGGGCGCGCGGGATCCTCGGCGCGCCGCGGTAGCCGGCCGCGCGGTGGGGGGGCCGCGCGGTAGCGGGAGGGTCAGCCGGCGATCGGCCCGAGATCCGGCGTGCGGCCGTACGTGCTGAACGCGCGGAAGCGCGAGAACAGCCGGTGGCCGGGGCCGTGGAAGTCCGCGGAACCGGTGCTGAGCAGCCCCAGCTCGGCGCAGCGGTCGGCCAGCAGCTCGGCCTGCTCGCGGGTGTGGGTGGCGTAGAAGCACTCCACGCCGTCCAGGCCCCAGGCGCGGAAGCGGTCGATGGCTGCGAGCACGGCGTCGGGATCGGAGACGTCCCAGAACGGGTGGGCCCAGACTGCCACCCCACCGGCGGCGTGGATGGTCTCGATCGACTCGGCCACGGCCGGCTTGGTCCGGGGACGGAAGGCCGGGCGGCCGTCGATCAGGTAAGCCTCGAGGAACGCGGAGCGCTCGGCGAGCCCCTCCGAGCTCAGGCGCTCGGCGTTGGCGGGATGGTTCACGACGGCATCGGCCAGGTGCGGGCGTCCGATCGACTGGCCCTTGGCCCGGCGGCGGGCGAGCTCGGTGTCGTCGAGCTCGTAGCCCAGCTCGCGCAGCGCGCCGGCCATCGCCTCGGCCCGGTGCTCACGATCCTCGCGCCAGGAGCGCAGCCGCTCCCGCAGCGCCGGATCGTGGTGATCGACCATATAGCCGAGCACATGCAGATCCTGTTGGGTGCCGTCGACCGAGGAGATCTCGACCGCCGGCGCCAGTCGCACCCCGAGCGCGACCGCGGCCTCTGCCGCTGCCTCGACCCCATCGACGCTGTCGTGGTCGCTCAGCGCGAGCAGCTCGACGCCGGCCTCGGCGGCGGCCGCCACGACCTCGCGGGGCTCGAGCGACCCGTCGGAGTGCAGCGAGTGGCTTTGCAGATCGAAGGCGGGCGGTTCGACGCTCAAGCGCCGAGAGGGTAGTGGCTGCGACTCGCCTGCGCGCCGAGGCCACTAGTCTGAGAAGCAGCGTGCCGACCTTCTGCAGACACAACCGGCTGGTCCAGAACTGCCCGATCTGCGCGCGTGAGCAGGCAGTCGAGATGCGCCCGGTCGTCACCTCGAGCGCTCCGCGGACGACGCAGCCCCGCGAGCCCGCCCCGGCCCGGCCGGGGCGCCCGCGCACAGCCGCGTCGAGCTCGCGCGGCGGTGGCGGCGTCGTCGTGCGCCGCGTGGCTCGCGGCGGCGATGACGGGTACCGCAGTCCGCTCGTGCTCGGCCTGAAGTCGAGCCTGGACGCGGGGCGGCTGGCCGAGGAGATCGCGTTCGCCGAGCATCGCCTGGCCGTGCTCGAGCGCGATCCGCCCGGGCTCTACCGTGAGGTCGCGGATCCCGCCGGCGATCTCCAGGAGCGGAGCTGGCTCGCCTTCCTGATCGCTTACCTTTGCCCGCTCGAGGAGGAGGACCCGTTTGCGGAGATCGCCCGCGTGCGAACGACCTGGGCCTCCGGCGAGGTCCCGGATCTCGACGAGGTTCGCACCGGCCCGCGCACCGCGCACGACCCGAGCCGCGGCGCTCGCACACTCGAGGCCTACCGCATGTGGGCGGCTCGGGCCGGCTCTCAGGCGGACGCGTTCACCGGCGACGCCGCCTGGACTCCGGAGCGCCGCTTCGCGCGGGCGTTCGAGCGGCTCTCGCTGCCGGGGCTGCACCGTGACGCCCGATTCGATCTGCTGGTCACGCTGGGCCGTCTCGGCGTGTACGACCTGCGGGCGGCCTCGCTCGCGCTCGGCGGCACGGGTGACGTGACCGTTGGGGCCAAGCGCGCGTTCGGGATCGGCGACCAGCTGCTGCTCGAGCGACGCGCGTCCGATCTCGTGCAGGCGACCGGCGTATCGCTCGAGGCGCTCGACCTCGGCCTGCACAACTGGCAGCGCGCCGAGCGGGCCACGCTCGGGCTCGGTCCTGGCGCCGAGCCCGACCCCGAGACGCTCGCGCCGGTGCAGGCGGCGCTTGAATTGTGAAAAAGCGTTAGCCTTCGCTAATCCGGTCTCGCCACCGCTCGTAAGCACGATGCGACGCTCGATCGTTCCCACCCTCCTGCTCATCGCCGCCTCCGTGGCCGCGATCTGGGCCCTGACCGTGCCCGGCCCGGCCGGGGCGGCGCCGCGGATCGCGCATTTCATCTGCCCGCAGGAGCGCTCCCACGTCGTGCCGCCGTGCTGTCCGCTGCCGCCCGCCGGCGATGGCAACGCTTCCCCCGCGCAGGCGGTTTGCTGCCAGACCGCCCAGTGCTGCACGACCACCCCGACGACATGCTGCACGACCACCTGCTGCCCGACGGCCGGGTCCCCGACCTGCTGCACGCCGACGGCGTGTGGCCCCGGCGCGCCCAGCATCACCTCGTCCCCGTGGCCGTCCAAGGCCGGGCAGAAGGTCGTGGTCTCCGGTACCGGCACGTCGGGCGCCCAGGTGGCGCTGTGGCGAAAGCTCCCGGGCCAGACGAGCTTCAGCCAGGTCTCCACGACGACCGCCGACAGCGCGGGCAAGTACACGTTCACGCTGAAACGCGGGACCGTGATGACCGACCAGCAGTGGTACGTCACCTCGAACGGGGCGCAGAGCGCCACGCTCGCGCAGGAGGTCGAGGCGGTCCTCGGCCTGGCCTCCTCAGCCCACTCGACCGTGGTCGGGCGGGCGGTCGTGCTCCACGGGCACGTGACGCCGTCCCACGCCGGAGAGCGGGTGCTGATCGAGATCAGCCGGGCCGGCACCTGGCGGGTGATCGCGCGTCCGCGGCTCACTCACGGCTCGAGCTACTCGGTATCCCACAGCTTCGCCACGCCGGGCGCGGTCAAGCTCAGAGTCGTCCTTCAGAGCGACAGCCGCAACCAGCGGTCGACCTCGAGCACGCTCAAGCTAACCGTCAAGTCCTAGCCGGTTGCGCGAGGCTGGGCCCGCCGGTTGACGGCCTCGCAGCGGCTTCGTGGCGGCTTCATAGCGGCCTCGTGGTGGCAGCGTGATGGCCGTTACGTCCGTTACGTCCGGTGGACCGCCTACCTTCTGCGGCGTTCGCATACCCGAACCGGAGCTGCAATGTCACTCTGCTTCATCGAACCTCAGGACGCCATCCGCGTGATCGCGGAGTCGGTGGGCCGCGAGGCACGCCGCCAAATCCTCGGAGAGGTGGTTCGCGCGTGGGTGGACGAGATTCCCGATTCCGAGCTCGAGTCGCATTACGCCAAGGCGCTCGCCGACCTCGATGAGCACGACCTGTCGCTGCTGGCGGCCTGGCACGCATCGCTCGAGGTGGGCCACCCACTGCCCAACCGCGAGTTCCTGGTCAACGTGTTCCCATCGCTCGGCGAGAACCGGCGCGAGGCGCTGAAGATCGCGGCCGGATTCCGCGGCGAGGAGGCCTTCGAGGCCGGCGTGGGGGAGGACCAGGCGTTCGACACCGTCCTGCCGTGGCTGTCCGAAGCGCGGTGCGTCGAGCTGGCCAAGGAGTGCCTCGAGCTCTACTGCTGGGATCGGCTGGGCGTCGAGAACTGACCGGTTCCGGGGGTCAGCCCTCGGTCGCCACCGAACTCTCCGCCGCCGCCTCGGCCGTCGCCGCGCCCTCGGCCGTCGCGGCGCTCTCGGCCGTCGCCGCGCTCTCGGCCGGTGCCTCGACCGCCCCGGCGACTTCGGGCGCTGTCACGTCGAGCTCGAACCACACGCGGAAGCCCTGATCAGGCCCCGTGCGGGTGGTTCCCCACCGGCTCGAGAGGCCTTCGACCACGACCAGGCCATGCCCGCCGAAGTCGCGGGGACGGGGTGGCAGGTTCTCGATGTCGAACCCGGGGCCGGTATCGGTCACCTCGATCCGCACGCGGTCCGGGTATGCGCTGATGCGCAGCCCGACGGTCCCGCCGATGTCCTCGCCCGGATGGATCACCGCGTTGGTCACGAGCTCGGAGGTGAGCAGGGTCAGGGTGGCCAGATCAGCTTCGGCGAGATGCCCGCCGACCGCTTCGCGCAGCTCGCGTCGAGCCCGGCCCGGGGCGGTCGGCTCGCGGAGAAGCTCGAGCTCGACCCGCTCGGTGAACGGCAGTCCCGGCGGCGGCTCGTCGACGCGCGGCGTGAGCGGCACGTGCTCGTCGATGCCGGTGACCCGGAGCAGGTCGGCCACGGGCCCCGCCGGGGACTCGATTCTCAGCGCGATCTCGCGCTCGCGGGCGGCGCGCTCGATCACGACGATCGCCCGCAGCCCGGCGGAGTCCATGAACGTGACCTGTTCGAGGTCGAGGATGACCGCGGCCGGGCCGCGGGCGACCGCGGCGTCGAAGCCCTCGATCAGTTCATGGCATACGGCGCTGTCGAGTTCCCCCGCCAGCTTCATCGTGGTGCCGGATCCAGTGGACGCGATGTCGATCCGGAAGTTGGGCAGCTCGGCCAGGTGAGCCTCCTGTCAGTACACCGGAAGGGTACGGCCTCGCTCACCCGGATGCGCGGGCTCCGGCCTGAGTTGTTCGGCCGGCGACACCGGTCGCAGCGCGAGCGCCGCCGTGTCGTCGGCCTGGGGGCCCACCTGAAAGCGATCGAGCGCCGCCTCGAGCTGGGCCAGTAGGGCCTCCGGTGATGCGCCGGCGGCGTCGCGGAGCACGCGCTTCAGCCGCGCGGCGCCGAAGCGCCCGCTCTCGCCGTGGGCGTCGATGACCCCGTCGGTGTAGAGGAAAAGCGTCTCGTCGGCGGCGATCGGAACCGCGCGGTCGGCCGAGCGCTGGCCGGCCCACCCACCCAGGATCGGTCCCACGGCGCCGAGCTCACGCACCCGGCCGTCGTCGCGGACGACCAGCGCGGGCGGGTGCCCGGCCGAGGCGATCACCGCCTCGCCCCGGTGCAGCCGCGCGCACAGGGCGGTGCACAGCCAAAGGCCCGGCTGCTCGCGCAGCGCCTCGTTGAGCCCCGCGAGGATCCGGCTCGGACTGCGCTCGTAGCGGCTGAGGAACCGGCCCCCATGGCGTACCAGCGAGGTGAGCGCGGCGGCCTCGACACCCTTTCCGGTGACGTCGCCCATGAGCACGACCCAGGCGTCGTCGCTGCGGTAGAAGTCGTAGAAGTCGCCCCCCACCTCGACCTCGGCCGCCCCGCGGGCGGCGCGGTAGAGCGTGGCGACCGTCCAGCCCTCGATCTCGGGAACGACATCGGGGAGCAGGCTGCGCTGCAGGGTCGAGGCGGTTTGCCGGCGCGCCGTGGCCAGCCTGGCGTTCTCGACCGCGATCGCCGCCCGCGCCGCGACCTGCTCGGCGAACTCCCGGTCGTCGTCGTCGAAGCGGCGAAGCGATTCCGCGTTGACCAGCGTCATCACGCCCAGGGAGCGACCGCCGACCTTGAGCGGCGCCAGCACGACCGAGCGAAAGCCCACCGAGCGCAGGAGGGTCAGGTGCTCCTGGTTGACCGCGGCGGCGGCCAGCACGTCGTCGGAGATGTCCTGGTAGAGCTCCGAGGCGCCGGTCGCCAGGACCCGGCCCACACCGCGGTCGGAGCGCAGCTCGTCGGGCTGATACTGGCGCAGGCGCTCGGCGAGCTCGAGCTTGGCCGGATCGCGATGAGCGACGACGATCCGCTGGCGCGATCCGCGCTCGTCGACCAGCTCGACCGCGCACCAGTCGGCGATCCGCGGCACGGCCAGCCAGGCCACGTTGCGCAGCGTCTCCTCATAGTCGAGCGAGGACATCAAGGTCTCGGAGGCGTCGGCCATGAACCGGTCGCGGAGCTCGGCCACCCGCTCGCGGGTGATGTCCTCGATGATCATCGCGGTGGCGACCAAGCGGCCGTTCGCGTCGTGGATCGGGGACGCCTTGAGCAGCTCCCAGCGCAGCGCGCCGGTGGCGCGGTGGATCGAGCGCAGAACGAGTGGTTCGGCCGACTGGCCGGCGTGCAGCCGCACCGACGGGATCCGGTCCATGGTCACCTCATTGCCCTCCTCGTCCTGTACGAGGTAGTCCTCGAAGATTCGCTGGGGCGGCGTGCGTTGGATTTCGGCCAGGGACGAGAACCCCATCTGCCCGAGCGCGGCCCGGTTGGCGTAGAGGATGTGATCGTGGGCGTCGCGGATGGTCACGGCCTCGGCCAGCGCGTCGAGGATCTCTCCGAACCCCGGGCCCTGGCCGCGTAGCTGCGCCTCGAGCGCCCCGAGCAGCTGAGCGCGCTCGGACACATCCTGGATCCAGGCATGGAACTCGGGCGCCCCGTCCTCGGGGCTGGAGGTGAGGGAGGTGATCGACACCTCGACCGGGAACTCGCTCCCGTCGCGTCGCCTGGCTTCGACGACGAGGCGCCGCCCGAGCGGGCCCGGCGTCTCGGCCGCCCGCCGCAGGCCGGCGCGATGCTGCTCGTGGTAGCGCTCGGGCACGATCAGGACGGCGAGATCCGCGCCGATCGCCTCCTGGCGCGAGAACCCGAACAGCTCCTCGGCCCGGGCATTCCATTCGAGCACCCGGCCCGCCCCGTCGAGCGACACGAAGCCGTTGCGCGCGATCCCGAGGACCGCCTGTATCGACTCGGGCCTCACGAGCCGAGCGCCGCCTCGATCGCCTCGATCGCCTGGTCGGTCGAGCGGAAGTGGATGGCCTGCATCCCGAGCTCCCGGGCGGCCTGGCAGTTGATGTCGACGTCGTCGATGAACAGCGTGGCCGCGGCATCCGTCCCGAGACGCTCGAGCGTGATCTCGTAGATCCGCGGCTCGGGCTTGCGGCTCCCAACGAACGCGGAGTCCACGACCACGTCGAAGATCTCGTCGACCGGGAGCATCGCGCGCCACCGCGCCTCCCACTCGCGGACGTTGTTGGTGCAGATGGCCAGCTTGTAGCCGCGCGCGCGGAGCTCGCGCATGTAGTCGATCAGGCGTTGATTGGGTTCAAGGTGGCGGAAGTAGCGCTCGCCGAACCCGTCGAGCTCGACCCGACTGCCGCGCCGGGCCGAGAGCTCGTCGGCCAGCGAGCCCATGAACCGGGCCTCCGACAGGCGGCCGGTCTCGAGCTCGAACAGCGGGTTCGAGCCCTCGCGCTCGGCCAGCGCGGCCATTGCCTTGCCGAGCTCCTCGAGCGAGACCCCCGAGGAGTCGAGAACACCGACGAACGAGTCGACCAGGGCGGAGGTGAGCACGCCGCCGAAGTCCGAGATGATGGCCTCGATCCGCGGGTTGGGGGAAGGGGCGGGAGCCTCCGCGCTCATTGCCGGCGGGCCAGGATGTACATCCCGGCGCCGTCGCGCGAGCGGCTGTGCCAGCGGAACGGCTCGGCCCGAAGCTCGAGCTCGCCGGCTAGGGCCTGGGCGCGGGCGCCGATCGCCTCGCCGGAGGCCCGGCGCGGAAACTGCCGCTCGGAATCTGCGTCCTCGCCCGCGCTCAGCCACAGCTCGAGACCAGCGCGCGACGGCCAGCCGTCGGCGCCGTACGTCGTCGACAGGCGCGGATCCTCGGCCGCCGCCGAGCGATCGGCGGCGATCACCGACGCGGCGAGCAGGTCAGCCTCGTGGCCCTTTCCCTTGCGCGGACGGAACGCGGTGAGCGCGAGTGCCTCGTCGGGATCGAACCACACCGAGACGGCGCGGATCGACTCGAACCGGCTCAGCTCGACGCCGTCCGCCCATGCGCTCCGAAGCCCCAGGCAGTCGACCTCATGCTCGCCGAAACTGCCGGTCACGCGGCAGAGCTGATCCCAACCCGAGACGGTGTCCTGGACGGCCGGCACGTCGACGAGCTGGCCCGCCGGCGAAGCGATCAGCGCGACGCCGTCGCCGTCCAGGCGCCAGTCGCCGTCGCCCGTGCCGTTCTCGGAGGGGCGGACGCCGGGCAGGATCACGGTCTCTGCGCCGGCGCCGAGCGCGCACAGCGACGTCTCGGGCGAGCCCGCCGACCAGCTCGCGCCCCATAGCGAGCCATTGCCGAAGCTCAGGGTTCGCAGCGCGGTCATGCCGGCAGATGCGGCTGGTCGACGTCGGTCGCGGTCGAATCGACGTCGTAGGTCTGGGGCGGGGCCGTGAAGCGCGTGGACGTCACGATGAAGCGGCGGTGGAGGTTACCGGCCAGCTGGCGGCGCAGGAGTGCCCGGGTCGGCGGGAGCAGCGCGCACACCGCGACGACGTCCGAGAGGAAGCCCGGAATGATCAGCAGCACGCCGCCGATGAGGATCAGCACGCCGTCGAGGACCTCGCGCCCGGGCGAGCGGCCCTCGGACACCGCGACGCTCAGGCGGCGCCAGGCGGCGCGTCCCTGCGAGCGCAGAGCCCACCCTCCGATCGGCCAGCTCACGACCAGTGCCAGGAGCATCGCGAGCACCCCGATCGCCTCCGCGACCTTGATGGCCACGAACACTTCGGCGAGCAGCCAGACGATCGGAATGAGGACCAGCGCCACAGCAAGAAAGCCTAGCTCCCGGGCGATTTATGCAGCTTCGCGCGACTTGACCAAGGCGCTAGCTTCAAGCTGGGAGCTCGTGTCATCTGCCACGGGCGGGCGCGACCAGCCACAAGCGAGGAAGGGAGCTCACCGATGGGGCGTTCGGACAGGAACGAGACCGGGAGCGGCGCGAGCGCCGAGATCTCGCCGGAGGTGGAGAGCCAGGCGGCGGAGCTGGTCGGGGGACGAGGCCACGAGGATGAGCGTCCCGGCCGGCGGTTCGGGGCCAGCCGGGTACTGTCCGCGGCTGATCGCGACCGGATCCTCGAGGACGCGCGCACCGTCGAGTTCTCGGTGGCTCTGCGCGGCTACGACCGTGACCAGGTCGATCGCTACGTCGAGAAGATGAGCCGCCTGATCACCGAGCTCGAGATGTCCTCCTCGCCCGAGGCGGCCGTGCGCCATGCCCTCGACGAGGTCAGCGACGAGACCCGCGACATCCTCCAGCGGGCGCACCAGACCGCGGAGGAGATCACCGCGCGCTCGCGCGCCAAGGCTGACGACCGCCTGCAGACCGCCGAGCGCGAGAGCCAGGAGCTGCGCGAGACGGCCGAGCAGCAGGCCTCCGAGGCGCGCGATGCGGCCCGCCAGGAAGCGAGCCGGCTGCGCGAGGGTGCCGCTCGGGAGGTGGCGGAGTTGCGCGAGAACGCCGCTCGGGAAGTGGCGGAGTTGCGCGAGAACGTCGCTCGGGAAGTGGCGGACTTGCGCGAGATCAACGCTCGCGAGGTCGCCGAGCTGCGCG
The DNA here is from genome assembly GCA_019241635.1 of Solirubrobacterales bacterium. GTDB lineage: Bacteria > Actinomycetota > Thermoleophilia > Solirubrobacterales > Solirubrobacteraceae > Palsa-465. The sequence continues at coordinate 31,470 of JAFAWR010000009.1, read as the reverse complement.
AGACGGCCGAACGCGAGACCCAGCAACTGCGGGCGAAGGCCCAGCGCGAGACCGACGAGCTCCGGGGCGAGGCCCATCGCGACGCCCAGGAGACAATCGAGGCCGCCGACACGCGGGCACGCGAGCTAGCCCGCAGCGCCGAGACGATCTGGCGCGAGCGTCGCCGGCTGATCGACGACATGCGCGCGGTCGGCGAGCAGCTCGTGGCGATCGGCGAGGCCGAGGGCAAGCGCTTCCCCCGCTTCGGCGAGGAGGGCTCCGAGGTGGCCGAGCTGCTCCGAGACCCGGGCGCGAAGGTGGCGGCCGGGCTGCTCCAGGACAAGGCGGTGGCCCGGGACCCGTCCAACGGCAACGCGGAGGTCGTCAGCTAAGGGGCGGCCACTAAGTCGGACGCCGCTGCGACCGGTCAGGCGAGCGCGGCAGCCGGCTCGAGCCGGATCGCCGGGAGGCGATGCAGCCCGACCTGCTTGATCAGCGCCATCACCTGAGGTTGGGCGCCGCGCACGAGGATCTCGCGGCCGCGGGCGCGCAGGCGGCGGGCCAGGACGGCGAGATCGAGCATCACCGAGGAATCGGCGAACGCCAGCTCGGTGAGATCGACGACGACGTTGGTCTGCGAGCGCAGGGCGCGAATCATGGCGCGTCGCCGGCACCCCTGCGTGGACCGGTCCTCGTCTCCGCAGCAACGCAGGATCGCGGAGTGTTCATCGAAGTCGACGATCTCCAAAACCTACACAAAATGGTGTACTGGGCGCAAGGGGGAACCACCGCAGACTCCCTAAACTGATCGCACGATGGCAACTGTCGAAGATGTGACCGATGTCCTGCGCGACGTGATCGACCCCGAGCTGGGGCTGGACTTCGTGGAGCTGGGGCTGATCTACGAGGTCGAGGTCGAGGGTCCGACGGTGCGGGTCACCTACACGCTGACCAGTCCCGGCTGCCCGATCGGGCCCCAGGTGTCCGAGCAGATCGAGGAGTTCGTCTCAGAGCTCGAGGGCGTCGAGGACGTCCAGCCGGTGATGACCTTCTCGCCGCCGTGGACGCCCGAGCTGATGAGCGAGGACGCCAAGTTCGCGCTCGGCTTCTGAGCCGGTAGCGGTGGCTCAGGCCGGCGGCGTCCGGCGCAGCTCGCGCTCGAGGTCGATCGCCCGGATCTCGTGCTCGCCGGGAAGCTTGGCCAGCACCGCCTGCACGACCCGCTTGACGTCGCGCTCCTCGTGGCCGAGGTCGTCGAACAGCGACTTCAGCGCGGTGTGCACGATCTTCAGCTGAGCCGCGGTGAGCTCGAGCCGGAAGGCGGTCTCGCCGGGTGCGATCAGGTCGGCCACTTCACCTCAAACGGTAGCCCTGTGCAGGCCAAACGGCAAGCGCCCGGCTGGCGGTCAGCTCTCGCGCCGCTTGCGCGATGAGCCCGATCCGGTCCGCTTGGCCCGCATGTCGGCCGCGGGACCGCGTTTCGGCCGCGCGCTCGCGCTCGGCAGGATCGGCACCGCTCCCCCGTTCGGCTCACCGCCGCCCAGCCGGCCGGCCTTTCGCTCGGGTGCCTTCGGCCGCTCGCGGGGTACCGCGTCGAGTAGCTCGTGCAGGGCGGCTTCGATCCCCTCGGCGATCACGTCGATGTCGGGCAGCGCGTCGTAATCGGCGAGCAGCCCGTAGTCGATTCCGCCGTCGTAGGACATGATCGCCACGGCCAGCGCGTGGTTCTTAGGCAGGAAGGCGAGCGGGAAGAGATCCTCGAGCCGGCGGCCCAGGACATAGAGCGGGAACTGGGGGCCAGGGATGTTCGTCACGATCAGGTTGAAAAGCCGGGTCGAGAAGTTCAGGCGCGAGGCCTGGGCGAGGATGGTCGGCGGCGCGAGGTTGTTGACCGCGGCCAGCGTGGCCGCGCCGACGGCCTGCTTTGACTCCTTCAGCCCGTCCATCGCGCGGCGCACGAAGCGCAGGCGCGCCACCGGGTCGTGGATGTAGACCGGCAGCGGGCCGCGCATCGCGGCGAGCTGGTTGCCCAGGGTGTTCTTCTGGTCGGCCGTGCGCACGGAAACCGGCACGAGTGCGCGCATCTCGAGCCCCTCGGTCCGGACCCCACGGGACTGCAGCCACCGGGCCAGGGCTCCCGAGACCACCGTGAGCACGACGTCGTTGACCGTTCCCCCGAAGGCGTTCTTGACCGTCTTGTAGTCCTCGAGCTGATGGCGGACCACCGCGTAGCGGCGGTGCGGGCCGATCTCGACGTTGAGCGGGGTCTCCGGCGCCGGGTTCAGGCCGGCCCAGACGATCTCGCCGACGCCCTCGGCCGCGTCGCGCAGCGCGCCGAGCGAGCTGGCCGGCCGGCTGGCCGCGTCGACGGCGCGAGTGAGGAGCCCGCCGGCCACGCCGACCATCCCGCGCACGCCCGCGGTAACCAGCTCGACCGGCGAGGGCTCGGGCCTGGGCTGCCACGGCTCGAGGTCCCCGGACGGCGGCTGGGGAGAAGGTTCGAGGTCGAGCAGGACCGAGGCGAGGTCGACGCCGGAGACCCCGTCGACCAGCGCATGATGGGTCTTGGAGATCAGCGCGAAGCGGTCGCCCTCGAGGCCCTCGATCAACCAGTTCTCCCACAGTGGCTTGGAGCGGTCCAACGGCTGGGAGGCGATCCGCCCGGCGAGCAGGAACAGCTGCTGCTCGGTGCCCGGCGCCGGCAAGGCGGTGTGGCGGACGTGGTAGTCGAGGTTGAAGTCCGGGTCGTCGACCCACAGCGGGCGGCCGGTCTCGAGCGGCGGGGTGGTCAGCTTCTGGCGGTAGCGCGGGACCAGGTGCAGCCGGCCGCGGACGTGATCGAGGTAGTCGGTGAAGTCGGGTGGCGGCCCGTCGAACACCAGCACCCCGCCGATGTGCATGTGCGAGGTCGGCCCCTCCTGGTGCAGAAACGAGGCGTCGGTCGAGCTGAGGCGGTCGAGATGGCGCTGCGGCACGGGTGCAGGCCAAGGCTACACTCCGGGCGGTGGGGTCAACGCCAGAAAAGCTCCTGCTCGCGGCGCCGCGCGGTTACTGCGCGGGCGTCGACCGGGCGGTTCAGACGGTCGAGCGCGCGCTCGAGCTGTACGGCGCACCGGTCTACGTGCGCAAGGAGATCGTCCACAACAAGACCGTGGTCGAGCAGTTGCGCGAGCGCGGCGCGGTGTTCGTGGAGTCGGTCGCCGACATCCCCGAAGGCGCCACCGTCGTGTTCTCCGCCCACGGCGTGTCCCCCAGCGTCCACGCCAAGGCGGCGGCTCGGTCGCTGGCCACGATCGACGCGACCTGCCCGCTGGTCACCAAGGTCCACGTCGAGGCCAAGAAGTTCGCCGCCGACGGCTACACCATCGTCCTGATCGGCCACGCCGGCCACGAGGAGGTCGAGGGCACGATGGGGGAGGCGCCTGAGAACATCGTCCTGGTCCAGACCGAGGAGGACGTCGAGGAGCTCGAGGTGCCGGACCCGGAGCGGGTCGCCTACATCTCGCAGACCACGCTGTCGGTGGACGAGACGCGGGCGATCATCGAGCGGCTGCGCCGGCGCTATCCGGCCATCATCGGCCCGCGCACCGATGACATCTGCTACGCCACCACGAACCGCCAGGCCGCGGTCAAGCAGCTCGCCGAGCAGTGCGACCTGGTGCTGGTCATCGGCTCGCGCAACTCCTCGAACTCCAACCGCCTGGTCGAGGTCGCGCGCGAGCACGGCGCCGCCTCGCACCTGATCGACTCCGAGGGCGAGGTGCGCGAGGACTGGCTCGAGGGCAAGCGCGTGGTGGGCATCACCTCGGGGGCCAGCGCGCCCGAGTCCCTCGTCCAGCGCCTGGTCGACTTCTTCCGCGCCCGCGGCACCAGTGATGTGCAGGAGCTCGAGGTGGTCCAGGAGGACGTCCGCTTCATGCTTCCCAAGGTGATCCGCCAGGGCCTGGCGACCAGCTCGGCGTAGCGGTCCGCTGCGTACCCTCGTCATCTCGGACCTTCACCTGGGTGCCCGCGGGGGCAAGGATGTCCTGCGCCGGGAGCCGGAGCTCGCGACGCTGATCGACGCGCTGGCCGGGGTCGACCGCCTCGTGCTGCTCGGCGACGTGCTCGAGCTTCGTCACGGTCCGCTGCGCGACGCGCTCGCCGTCGCACGGCCGGTGCTCGGTTCGCTGGGAGCGGCGCTCGGGCCCGAGCGCGAGGTGGTGGTGGTCGCGGGCAACCACGACCACGGGCTGCTCCGGGGATGGTTCGAGCGGCGGGATTCCGCGCCGCTCGGCCTGGAGAGCGCCGTCGCCTGGGATGCCCGCGAGGCGCTCGGCGCGGTGGCCGATGCGCTGGCTCCGGCGCGGGTCCGCATGGCCTATCCGGGCGTGTGGCTGCGCGACGACGTCTACGCGACGCACGGCCACTACCTCGATCGCCACCACACCGTGCCGATCATCGAGCGGCTCGGGGCCGGGCTCACGCTGCGCGTCACCGGCGAGCCCTCCGGCGGGCCGCGCCGGGCCGAGGACTATGAGGCGGCGCTCGCGCCGATGTACGCGTGGATCGATGCCGTCGCCCAGTACGGCGGGCTGCGCGGGTCGGGCGGCGACGGGAGCTTCCAGGTGCGGGCGTGGCGTGCGTTGACGCGGACCGGCGGGAGCGGCGGGCTGCGCCGGCGGGGGATGGCGGTCGCGTTCCCGCTCGTGGTGGCGGGGCTGAACCGCGCCGGCTTCGGCCCGCTGCAGGCCGATGTCTCGGCCGTGGCGCTCCGCCGGGCCGGCCTGCGGGCGTTGAGTGAGGTGCTGGATCGACTCGAGGTTCTCGCGGGCGCACACGTGATCTTCGGTCATACCCATCGCGCCGGTCCGCTGCCCTCGGACGACCGGGGCGAGTGGGGGCGGCTCACCAATACCGGCAGCTGGGTGCATGACCCCGCCTGGGTCGGAGACCACCCCGGCGACAGTCCCTACCGCGCCGGCTTCGCCGCGGTCCTCGGCGAGTCCGGCCCGCCCGAGCTGGTCAACCTGCTGGGCTGAGACCGGGCGTGAAGCACACGGCGTGACAGCTCACGCCGGGGCCGGTCTCGAGCTCCAGGTGGCCCGCCGTCGATCGGTCGTGGACGATCAGCTCGTAGCAACCCGGATGATCGACCGCCACGGCTTGCCCGTTGGCGGTGACCGTGCCGGAGCCGTCGAGCACCGCCCACACCGCGCCGGCCAGGTACGGACCGCTGTAGATACCCTCGACGTCGTCTGTCTGAGGCTCGAGGCGCGCGTCGGGCGCCTCCTCGGGGCGGAGCGGCTCGAGCAGCGGCTGCTCGATGCCCAGCAGCTCCTGGATCGTCTCCTCGGTCTCGGCGTAGGCGCCTTCGCCGTAGTGATAGTGCACCAGCATCCCGCGCTGGTCGAACAGGTATCGGGCGGGCCAGCCCAGGTTGCCGTACAGGTTCCACATCTCGTACTCCGCGTCGATGGCCACCGGGTAGGGGATGCCCAGGCGGGTCACGGCGGCACGCACGGCGTCAGGATCGGCCGACGGCGGGAAGCCCGCGGCATGCACGCCGATCACCCGGAGATCCGGATAGCGCTCCTGCCAGGCCTTGACGTAGGGCAGCGTGCGGATCGACTGAGGGCGGCAGAAGTCCCAGAACTCCACCAGCATCGGCTGCCCGAGCTTCAGCTGCTGCGGCCTGGCGTTGATCCAGGAGAGGTCCCTCGCGAACGGAGGAGCGGCGATGTGGTCGACCGGGGCGCGCACCGCGCCCCGATGCTACGGCCTAGGCTTCCACCAGCCCACGGCGGATCGCGTAGCGGACCAGTTCGACCCGGTCGCGCATCCCGAGCTTGCGCAGCACGTTGGCCCGGTGCGACTCGACGGTCTTCTCGGCCAGGTGGAGGATCTGGGCGATCTGGGCGTTGGTGTAGGCCTCGGCGATCAGCTTGACCACCTCCTCCTCGCGCGGGGTGAGCGACACCGCGGGGCCGCCGTCGCCGTCCTCCATCCAGCGGCGGATGATCTCGCGCTCGGCCGCATTGGTCAGGAACGCCTCGCCGCGCCCGACCGCCTGGACCGCGCCGACCAGGTCCTGGTCGGCCTCGCGCTTGAGCACGTAGCCGGACGCGCCCGCCTTGAGCGCCTCGAACAGATAGTGCTCGTCGTCGTGCATCGAGAGCATCAGCACGAGCACGTCCTTGAGGTGCGAGCGGATCTCGCGGGCGGCCTGCAGGCCGGTCATGCGGGGCATGCCGACGTCGAGGATGCACAGGTCGGGACGCGTGGACAGCGCCTGCTCCACCGCGTCCACGCCGTCGCACGCCTCGGCCACCACGTCCATGCCGGCCTGGCGTTCGAGCAGCAGCCTGATCCCCGATCGGACGATCCCGTGATCGTCGGCCACCAATATGCGCATTCAGAGTCCTTTCGTGTTCATGCGAGCGTGAGCTCCACTCGCGTTCCCTGGTCCCGGCTGGAGAAGATCGATAGATGGCCGCCGGCCAGCAGCGCACGCTCGCGCATGCCCGACAGCCCCAGCCCGCCCTCGCGCCGCTCGGTAAACCCGCACCCGTCGTCGGCGATCTTCAGGCACGTTGCGCCGTCGAAGGACAGCTCCACTTCCACCCTGGCCGCGCCCGAGTGCTGGGCGACGTTCGACAGGCTCTCCTGGGTCACCCGGTAGACGACCAGCTGCTGCTCGGGCGCCAGCTCGGCCACCGCGCCGCGCACGTTGAAGGCGGCCTGGATGCCGGTCTGGTCGGCGAAATCGCGCACCTGGGTCTTGAGCGCGGGGAGGAGACCGAGATCGTCGAGCACGGCGGGGCGGAGCTGGCGAGCCAGCGCGAGCAGCTCCTCCATGGCCTGGCCGGCCAGGCGCTTGGTCTCGGTGAGCTCGCGGCGGAGGTCTTCGGGGGCGTGCTCGATCGAGGCCTGGAGGCGCAGGGAGACCGCGGTGAGCGCCTGGTTGACCTCGTCGTGGAGGTCCTGGGCGATCCGCCGGCGCTCGCGCTCCTGCGCCTGGACGGCGGCGCGGCCGGCCTCGCGGCGGGAAGCTTCGAGCCGGGCCAGCATGCGGTTGATCGCGGCCTCGAGCCGGTGGGCCTCGGAGCTGTCGATCCGGTCGCAGGCCACCAGCTGCTTGTCGGGCGCCGACAGGTCGATCTGCTCCATGCCCGATATCAGGCGGTCCAGGGGGACGAACCGGCGGTGCAGGAGCAGCCAGTTGCCAAGCAACGTGGCCACCAGGGCCAGGCCGAGCACGAGCATCGGGGGACCACCGAGCGCGCCGCCGATGTGGTGGTTCAGCGCGATTCCGGCCACCAGCGTGGTGCCCGCCACCAGGAGCAGGTTCACCGACAGGACTTGGACGAGCAGCGAGCGGGATTTCATAGGCGTATCCCCCAAGATGGGGTCTTGGCCCGATATCGACGCGTTTGCCCCAGGCCGATAATCGCTACTGCAAGCTCTCCACAAGCGTTGAGACTGCGAATTGGGTCTGAACTTGTGCGGGGCGTTCCGTTAGGGGTTTCGGAACGCCCCGCCCCCGGCGTTTGGGAAGAAGGTCGGAATAATTCCGACTTACATCCCAAGCTCTCGCTTCATGACCTTGCCCATGGCGTTACGGGGGAGCTCGTCGACGAAATGGACCTCCCGGGGACGCTTGTGCTTGGTGAGGAGCCTCGCGACGTGGTCGATCAGCTCGTCGGGCGTGGCCTCGCCGCCGTCCTCCAGGACCACCCAGGCGACGATCCGCTCCCCCAGGTCCTCGTCGGGCTTGGCCGTGACCGCCACCTCGGCCACGGCCGGGTGCTCCAGCAGGGCTCCCTCGATCTCGCCGGCGCCGATCCGGTAGCCGCCGGACTTGATCAGGTCGGTGCTCTTGCGGCCGACGATCCGCAGCGAGCCGGCGGCGTCCCGGGTGGCCATGTCGCCGGTCATGAACCACCCGTCGCGCATCGCCTCCTCGGTGGCGTCGGGGCGGTTCAGGTAGCCCGTGAACAGGTTGGGGCCGCGCACGGCGATCTCGCCGATCGTCTCGTCATCGGTGGCGTCTATGGCAGCGCCCTCCTCGTCGAGCAATTGGACCTCGACGCCGGGGAGCGGCGGGCCGACCCGCCCCGGCGCCACCTGGTCACCCAGCCGCGCGCCGGCGTTCATCAGCGTCTCGGTCAGCCCGTAGCGCTCGAGGATCGACTGGCCGGTGAGCTCGCGAATTTGCTCGTGGACGCTCACTGGGAGCGCGGCCGAGCCCGAGATCAGGACGCGCGCGTGAGAGAAAGCCTCCGCGATCTCGCGGTCCTCGGCCGCCTGGCGGGCGATCCGCGTGTACATCGTGGGCACCCCGAAGACCATCGTCGCCCCGCGGCTCACCGCGCGGGCCAACGCCTCCGGCGAGAAGCGGCCGACGTGCTCGACCGAGCCGCCGCGGCGCAGCGGGCCGAGTAGGCCGAGGATCAGGCCGTGGACGTGGAACACCGGCAGGGCGTGGGTCACGCGGTCCTCGGCCGTCCACCGCCAGATCTCGGCCAGCGCGTCGAGGTTCGAGGCGATCGCCCGGCGGGGGATCTGGACTCCCTTGGGGGGTCCGGTCGTGCCCGACGTGTACATGACGAACGCGACGTCCTCGTCGTCCGCCGGGCCGCCGACCGCTGCCTCGGAACGGCCGTCTCGGTCGACGTCGATCCGGTCGAGGCCGGCCAGCTCAGGCGGCGCCTCGACCCCGGGCCAGGCCAGCAGCTTCTCCGGCGCGCTGTCCTCGACGATGTGCCCGAGCTCCCGGGTGCCCAGCCCCGGGTTGAGCGGGACGATCGAAGCCCTGGCTTCAAGCGCGCCGAGCACCGCGACGCACAGCTCGACCGTCGGTTCGGCCCACACGGCGACCCGGCTGGCGCCCTCCAGACGGGACGCCACCGCGCTGGCCGCGCCGGCCAGCTCCCGGTAGCTCAGCGCCCCGTCGCCGATCCGGATCGCCTCGCGATCGTCGGGGGTCTCAAGGGGTGGAAAAAGAGCCTCACTCATCGCTGATCGCTCGCTATACTCTCTGAAGTATTGAATCTCTACCGCATTTGAGGAGTTTTTCCTGATGAGCCCGTCCGGAGCCGAAGTTCTCCGCAACATCAAGAGCAGGATCGACGAGGTCGATCCGGCCGCCGTGCGCGAGCAGGTCGGCAACGGCGCGGTCATCGTCGACGTTCGCGAGCCCGAAGAGTGGGGCGCCGGGCACATCCCCGGTGCGATCCACGTCCCCAAGAGCTATCTCGAGTCGCGGATCGAGGGCGCGGTCCCCGATCGCGAGAAGCACGTCGTCCTGTACTGCGCGTCGGGGAATCGCTCGGCCTGGGCGGCCCGGACGCTGATCGAGGATCTGGGCTATGAGCACGTCGAGTCGATGACCGGTGGCTTCACGCTCTGGAAGGATCGCGGTTACGAGGTCGAGACGCCTCGCACGCTGACCGCCGAGCAGCGCGAGCGTTACTCCCGCCACCTGCTGCTTCCCGAGGTCGGCCCCGACGGACAGCAGAAGCTGCTCGACGCGAAGGTCCTGCTGCTGGGCGCCGGCGGCCTGGGTTCCCCGGCCGCCCTGTACCTGGCCGCCGCCGGCGTCGGCACGCTCGGGATCGTCGACAACGACCAGGTCGACCTGTCGAACCTGCAGCGCCAGGTGATCCACTCGAGCGAGCGGATCGGCGTGCCCAAGGTCGACTCGGCCGAGCAGACGATCACCGCGCTCAACCCGGACGTCAAGGTCGAGAAGTACCCGGTCCGGCTCGGCGCCGAGAACATCGTGGAGATCATCAAGGGCTACGACGTGATCGTCGACGGCCTGGACAACTTCCCCACCCGCTACCTGCTCAACGATGCGTCGGTGCGGCTGGGCATCCCGGTCGTGTCGGCGGCGATTCTCGGCTTCGAGGGTCAGCTGTCGGTGTTCAAGCCCTACGACGGGCCGTGCTACCGCTGCCTGTTCCCGGTGCCGCCGCCGGCCGAGCTGGCGCCCTCGTGCGGCGCCAACGGCGTGCTCGGCGTCCTGCCCGGCACGATGGGCCTGCTCCAGGCCACCGAGGTGATCAAGCTGATCCTCGGCGAGGGCGACCCGCTGATCGGCCGCCTGCTCATGTACGACGCGCTGGCCGCGACGGCCACCGAGGTCAAGGTCCGGCGCGATCCGGACTGCCCGATCTGCTCGCGCCATCCCGAGGAGATCTCCGACGAGGAGCTCGGGGTCTTCCCCGACTACGAGGCGTTCTGCGCCGGCGCCCACTAGGGTTCCCCGTGTCGAGAATGGCGACGATTCGAATCCCACCCGTGCTGCGAGCCGCGGTCGGCGGCGAGAAGGAGCTGAGCGCCTCCGGGTCCTCGGTCGGCGAGATCCTGCGCTCGGTCGCCGAGGCCCATCCCGACACCCAGTCCCAGCTGTTCTCGGCTGACGGCGGTCTGAACCGCTACGTGAACGTCTACCTGAACGACGAAGACGTGCGGGTCCTCGACGGGCTCGACACGAACGTCGGAGAGGGCGACACGCTCGTAATACTGCCGGCCATGGCCGGCGGCGCTCACCCGGCGAGCTGATCGCCGAGCCCGGTGCGGCGGTAGAGCACCTGTCGCCCGTCGCGGGCGCGAGTGACCAGCCCGCCCGTGTACAGCACCTTGAGGTGCTGTGAGACCGCGCTTGGCGTGACCCGCAGGCGCCGGGCGATCTCGATCGTCGGCAGCGGCTCGGCCAGCATGTCGAGCAGCTGGGCCCGCGGGGCGCCGATCAGCGACGCGAGGGCAGCGGCCGGCCGGGGCGGCGGCGGGGCCCAGAGGGTGCCGATCCCGCGGCTGGGATAGGCGAGCGACGGCGCCTCGTCGGCCAGCATCGGGGGCACCGGCTTGACCGCGAAGATCGACGGCATCAGCAGGAGGCCGCGACCGTTCGCGGCGACCGTGTGCTCGCTGATCATCTCGTCGATGTCCAGCGCTCCGTCGTGCCAGCGCAGGTTGGGATGCATGTCGGCGAACAGCTGGCGCGCCCCGCCGACGGCCAGCTGACGCGCCCGGTACGTGGTGTCGGCCTCGAGCACGAGCCGCATGTCAGGCCACGTGGGCGCCAGCGCGAGCTCGTGGTAACGCTCGAGCGCGTCGCAGATGCTCCCCACCAGCGAGCGCACGGGGCGCTCAGCGGGACCCATGACCGCGACGAGAGGCCCGGGCACGGGGTCCGGCGCGTGGGTGGCCAGCAGATGTCGGCGCGCGGTCTCCGTCGTCGTCGCGCTCGCTCGCTCGAGCTCCTCGTCGAAGCGAGCGATGAACCGGTCGGGAACCGGCGTGAGGAAATCCGGAAGCGCCTGGCTGGCCGCGCTCACGAAGCGCTCGCCGCCGCGCGGAGGACCGACGAGCGCGAGCAGCAGGTCGAGGTCGAGCCCGTCGAGGTCGCGCCGGATCGAGCGCAGCCACGGCAGATACAGCGTGTGCCGGCTCGGGTCTGAGAGGGCTCGCAGGCTGCGCACCGTCTCGGCCAGCGGCGAGATCCCGAAGCGGGTGCGGGCAAGGTCCTCGACGCCGAGCTCGAACCTGACCATTTAGCTGCACGCTACATCTATTTGAACCTGGCCGGGGGAGCGATGAGATCCGCGGGCACCGACGGTCTCAACCCCTGAAACCGCAACCGCCCGAGCGCTCACCGGTCCAATCCCCCTCACCAGTCCGATCCCCAAGTCCCCCAGGAGAACCCCCCCTCATGTACTCACAGCAGATGCTCCGCGTGAACCACGACGAATGGCTTCGCTACGCCGCGACGCGCCGGCTGCTTAAACAGGCCGCGGCCGAGGCGAGCGAATACGAGCGGCCCCGCGGGCGCACGCGCCCACAGCGCCGCCGCCTCGGTGCCCTCGGCGTGCGCCGGCGGATCAGCCACGCCTGAGCCACCACCACAACTACATCGCTGGCCCCTGATCGCCCGGCGGGAAGGCTTAGGCCCCGCCGGGCGTCCCTTTGCGTAGTGGCCGGGACCCACTCTCCACAATCGAAGGGAGTCAGAGCGATGCTCAACCGACTCGTCAAGGCCGTCGCCAGCCACAGGCGCCGGTCGTCCGCCGCGGCGATCGGGGGCGCCGCGGCCATCATCGTGATCGCGGTGGCCGGGATGGCGGCCGCCAAGTCGTTCACGCTCAGGGTGACCAAGAACGTGCAGGTCACCAACACCCCCACCAAGGCCTTCCGGGTGAAGGCGGTCAATGTGAACGAGGCGGTGGCGGTCGGACCGTCCGGCTTCGCGGTCTACACCTTCCAGGGTGAGACCACCCACCACATCATCTGCAAGAAGACGACCAGCCAGAGCACGAACTGCTGGGCGTTCTGGCCGCCGGTGTCGCCGTCCGGGAGCGGTGCGGTGAGCAAGCAATCCGGCATCAGCGGAAAGCTCGGGACGTTCAAGAACCACGGCGTGACCCAGCTGACCCTGAACGGGCAGCCGCTGTACTACTTCACGCCCGACATCACCGCCAAGAACAAGCACGAGGCGACCGGTGACGAGCTCAAGACGTTTGGCTCGATCTGGCACATCGTGAAGGCCGCGAGTGCATCGACGAAGTCGAGCCAGCCGGCCCCGATGCCGACCACGTCGACCTCGACGAGCCCGTCCCCGACCTGGGGGTAGACCCGCCGCGGCGGGCCGGAATGGGGCCACTCCCACCCGGCCCGCCTCGCTATACTTCGTGAAGCAATGGCCGCGGAGCGCCTCGAGAACAAGCCCTGCGGGGGTCGCTACGGCGACATCGTTCAGGCGATCGGCCACACCCCGCTGGTCGAGCTCAAGCGCCTGAGCCCCAAGCCGGGGGTCCGGCTGTGGGCCAAGCTCGAGTCCCGCAATCCGACCGGCTCGGTGAAGGACCGGGTGGCGCGCGCGATGATCGAGGACGCCGAGGAGAAGGGCCTGATCCGTCCCGGCCAGACCATCCTCGAGCCGACGTCGGGGAACACCGGCATCTCGCTGGCCATGATCTGCAGCCGCAAGGGCTATCCCCTCAAGGTGGTCATGCCCGAGAACGTGACCCGCGAGCGCACCGAGCTGCTCCGCATGTATGGCGCCGAGATCGTCTACTCCGAGGGGAGCAAGGGCTCGAACGGCGCGGTCGAGCTGGCCCTGGACATGGCCGAGAAGGACGCCTCGTACTACATGCCGTATCAGTACGGCAACCAGGCCAACCCGCTGGCCCACTACAACGGGACCGCGCTCGAGATCCTCGAGGAGCTCGACGAGGTCTCCGCCTTCGTCGCCGGACTGGGCACGGGCGGGACGCTGATGGGCAACGGACGCCGGCTCAAGGAGGAGCTCGGCGATCAGGTCAAGATCGTCGCCGCCGAGCCGATGCAGGGCGAGCCCGTGCAGGGGCTGCGCTCGCTCGAGGACGGCTTCATCCCGCCGATCATCGACCTCTCGCTGCTCGACCGCAAGATCTTCGTGACCAACAGCGACGCGATCGTGTTCACCCGGCGGCTGCTCGACGAGGAGGGCCTGTTCGTGGGCGTCTCGTCGGGAGCGATCGCCCGGGTCGCGGTGCGCATCGCCGGCGAGCTCGACGAGGGCAACGTCGTGTTCCTGGTCGCCGACGACGGCTGGAAGTACCTGTCGTCGGGCATCTACACGCGGCCGCTCGAGGAGATCGAGAACCTGGACTCCACCGTCTGGTGGTGAGCGGGGACTCCTCGGAGCCCGACGCCTCATCTCGGAGAGGGTGGCTCCGCGCGGCGGGCGTGGGCCTCGCCGGCGCGGTGGTGGCGGCCGGTTGCGGCAAGACCTCGCTTCGCGCCCAGGTCCAGAACTCCGAGCCGATCCTCAACACTGACGTCGCGCTGCTCCAGCACCTGCTCGACCTCGAGCACATGGCGATCGTCGCCTATACCGCCGGGACTCCTTTGCTGTCATCGGCCATGGTCAAGGCCGGGCAGCTGTTCCTCAACGATGAGCTGGCCCACGCCGGTGCGCTGGCCGGCTGGATCAAAGCGGCCGGCGGCACACCGAACAAGCCGGCGCCGAGCTACGACCTCGGTCGCCCGCCCCAGGGCAGCCGGGAGGTGCTTGAGCTCCTCCACCGGGTTGAAGCCGCGCAGCTCACCGCCTATCTCGACGCGGTGCCGCGTCTCGAGCCCTTCTCGGTGAAGCAATCCGTGGCCGCGATACTGGCCAACGACGCCCAACACGTGGCGGTGGTGCGAGCGGCGCTCGGGCAGCCGGCGATCCCATCGGCGTTCGTGTCCGGCCAGGAGTGAGGGGACATGGACCCGGTAGCGACCCGACGACAGCTGATGGCGGGCGCGCTCGCCGCGGCCGGCTTGGTGGCCGGGGCCGGGCTCGACGCTGGAGCCGCGTCGGCCGACGCACCGGCACCCAGCGACGCCGAACTGCTGGGAAACTCGCTTGCGGTGGAGCGGGTGTTGGTGCTCGCCTACCGCCGTGTATTTGCCACCGGCCTGCTCGCCGGAGACCTGCAGCGGGTGATCGCGCCCCATCTCGGCCACGAGATTTCACACGTTGAGGCGCTGGCGGCCCGACTCAGGGCGCTGGGCGCCCCGGCCCCCACCGGGCCGCTCGATCCAGAGACGGCCAGCGCGACGATGGCCAAGTACCACGTTTCCGACAGCCTGAGCGACCTGCACACCCAGGACGCGTGCCTGAAGCTGCTCGTCGACCTCGAGTCGGTGGCCGAGGGCATCCATTTCACGGCACTGAAGGACCTGCGCAGCCCCGGGCTGCAGCGCCTGAGCGTCGAAATCATGGCCTGCGAGGCTCAGCATTGGACGTCGCTGAGCGGTCTGCGCAATCCGGGTCAGTACGTGAAGGCGGTCCCGTGGCCGTACGTGTACGGGTCGAAATGAACGGCTGGTAGGCTCGACGCGGCTATGCGGATCGCGCGGGAGCTGGTCGAGGAGATGGTGGCGCATGCTCGGGAGGAGGCGCCCAACGAGTGCTGCGGGATGGTCGCCTCGAGCGACGGCCAGGCCGTGGCGGTCTTTCGCGCGGTCAATGCCGAGGCGAGCCCGTTGCGCTTCCGGATCGCCCCCGAGGAGCAGCTCCAGCTCCACAGCCGGATCGACGACGCAGGTCACGACCTCGGCGCGATCTACCACTCGCACACCCGCACGGCGCCGCGGCCGTCTCAGACCGACATCAACTTCGCCAAGCTGTGGCCCGGGGTGCTCTGGATCATCGTCGGCCTGAGCGGGGACGAGGTCGACGTGCAGACCTGGCGGATCGACGACGGAGAGGTCTCGGACGCCGAGTTGGTCGTGGAATGAGCGATGGCCGAGCCACCCACCGCAGAGGGTGAGCTCCACTGCCCCGCCTGCGGCTCGGCCTACGCCACCTCGGAGCGCTTCTGTCCCGACTGCAAGTTGCCGCTGGTTCGCGCCGAGGGCGTGATCGAGTCAGTCGGTGAGCGCCACCAGCGGGCCCGGAAGGTAAAGCCGCAGTTCACCGAGGGGCGACTGGTGCGCGTCGCCGGCGCGCGCAACCAGGCCGAGGCGGAGTTCATCCAGGGGCTGCTGCTCGAGGAGGGCGTCCCGAGCCTGCTGCGGCGGAGCGCCGGCTTCGATGTGCCCGACTTCCTGGCCGCCGGGCCCCGCGATGTGCTCGTGCCCGAGGCGGCGCTCACGACGGCACGCGAGGTGCTCCTCCAGGGCGAGCTGATCTCCGACGAGCCGCCGGCAATGGTCGTCGCACCCGGCCGGCTCCTGGCCGGACTGCTGCTCGCGCTGGCCCTGGGCGCGGTGGTCGTGCTGCTCCTGAGCCGGGTCTAGGGTCTAAGCCGCGGAGACCATGCGCGCAAGATGCTCGCGCCACGCCTCCTCGGTGCGCGCCGGCGCGCGGCCGCCGAACGCGTCGCGCAAGGCGGCGCGCGGTCCGTGGGGATCCAGGCGGCAGGCCAGCTCGGCGGCCGGCGGCTCCCCGCGCTCGCGCACCAGCAAATCGATCACGGTGCCGCCCAGCAGCGGCGCGTCGCGCAGGCCGGGCGGAAAGGCCGGCCGGCGTCCGTCGCGCAGCCGCCGGGCGATGGCGGGCCGAGCGTGCGCGGTCTGGCCGCCGAACCAGCGGGCCGCTCCCTCGAGCAGCCATGCCCAGCGCAGCGCGATCCCCGGGCGGCGGGGGCTGAGCCGCCTCGGCAGGTCGTGGTTGTTCTCGGCGATGACCCGCCGGGCGTAGAGCGCCGGCACGGCTCGATCGAGCATCTCGCGCGAGCCCGGGACGGTCGAGGCACGTGCCTCGAGCGCGTGGGGCAGCAGGACGTGCATTTCCTGCGGTCCGGCCCAGCAGCCCGCGATGTAGCGGCGGCCGGCCGGCGATGCGGCCGCCCAGCTCAGCGGCAGGCGTGGGTGCGCGATCGACAGTGAGGCGACGCTCGGATGGAGCACCACCGAGATGCCCTCGACCGTCTGAGGAAAGTACTGGGCCAGGTACTCACGTGTGCGCTCCAGGGAGTGCAGCACGCGGTCGGCGTCATCGGCATGGGTCGAGTGGTGGCGCGCCGTGAACGACGGCGAAGCCGACTCGACCCATGCCACTGACGTATACGTTCTCGCCGGGTCAGACCAGTACGGGCACGCGGTCCGAGGCGATCGATGCGATCTCCTCGGAGGCCCGCTCGAACTCCTCGTCCGACAGCACCGGGGTGCCTTCGAACGGAAGTTCGCGGGTGAGCTCCAGCCACGACCGGCATCCGCCGTACTCGTCGCGCACCTTCACGGTGACCGGCCGCGGGATCCGGTAGGTCCGCAGCAGGATCACGTGCAGCGGATGACGGCGCTTCCACGCCAGTCGCTTCTCCGCGTAGTCGGTGGTCCAGACGTAGAACGGCGACAGAGCGTCGACCGCACGCCGGTCGGTGATCGTGTAGTGGGCGGCCACCTCAGCCCAGGCCCGGATCCGAACGCGATCCGGCTGGGGGATCTCGGTCCCGCGGCGCAGGGCATGGGGGGGAGGCTCGCCGTCACTCCACACGCCTTCTTCGAGGGCGCGTGAGAGCTCGGGTTGATGCGATTCGCGCACCAGGTCGGCGCACTGATGATCGAACGTGGGGTAGAGGAAGAACCGCTCGTAATCGAGCTTGAAGTGCTTGTCGGGCTCGCGAATGCCGCCCTTGCGGAGCGTGAGCAACTGCTCGCCCTCGGCAAGGGCCCGCACGGTCACGGCCCATTCTTTGAAAGCAATCGGCATTTAGAAGTTGAGGGAAGGGGGGTTAGAAACGAAACAAACTCCCGTGCGAGGCACGAAGTGCAACGGCAGCACGGGAAGGGGCAATTGTACGCGAGAGATCGCAAATCGCCAAATGTCACCGCAAATCGGTGGGTTTGCCACGAGGAGTCCGCCCGAAGCGATGCTGGGCCTGCGCGAATCACGTCCAACCTGTGCGAAACGCCACGATTTCCTCGGTGAAAGCACGCGCGAGCGTGCGGATCGACACATACAGGCAGGCGGCGACAACTTGCTGCTGCTATCCGGTCCAGGACCGCCTCAAACCGGCTGCCGAACTCTTATTCGGTATGCGTACAGCGGTGGATCGCCTGATGTCCTCCTGACGGCGCTCAACGGCAAGGCGCCGTCAGGAGGACATCCAGGCGATGCCCCTAGAGCTTTCCGTGCCCTCCTCCACCCGGAGTTTCGATGCGGAGGCGCTGGCCGGGCTCTAGCTTGCCGATGGCCTTGGGGGGGAGCTCGTCGCCGTCGAGCAGGTTGCGCCCGGGCGCGCCGTCCTCTCCGCCGTCGGCGCCGGAGGGGGCGTGGCGCCGGCGCTCGGTGATCAGCGAGTAGCGCAGGGGGGCGAGCGCCTCGAGCTCACGGATCACGCCGTCGCCGCCATGATGCTGGCCGGCGCCGCCGGAGTCGCGGCGCAGCGCGTAGCGGACCATGCGCATCGGGAACTCGAGCTCGAGCGCCTCGATCGGGGTGTTGAGCGTGTTGCTCATCGCCACGTGCACGCCGCTCGGCCCGTCGGCGTCGGGGCACGCGCCCTGGCCGCCGCCGATGGTCTCGTAGTACACGACGTCGTCTGAGCCGAGCGTCACGTTGTTCATGGTTCCCTGGCCGAGGGCCCGGCCGAAAGCGCGGAGCACCACGTCGGCCACTCGGGAAGAGGTCTCGACGTTGCCGCCCACCACCGCCGCCGGCGAGCGCGCGTTGAGCAGGCAACCCTCGGGCGCGATCACCTCGATCGGCCGATAGGCGCCGGCACTGGGCGGGATATCTGGATCGGTGAGCACGCGAATCGCGAAGTAGCAGGCCGAGCGGGTGACGGCCAGCGGACAGTTGAGGTTGCCCTCGTGCTGGGGGTCGGTGTCGGAGAAGTCGAGCGTCATGCGGTCGCCCTCGATGGTCGCCTTCAGCACGATCCCCAGGTCTCCGTCGCGCGCTTCGAGCACGTCGCGGGCCTCGTAGATCCCGTCGTCGAGCTCCTCGATGCAGGCCCGGGTGCGGCGCTCGGCGTAGTCGAGGACCTCGGCGAACGCCTGCTTGAGCTTCTCGGCGCCGAAGCGCTCGTGCAGCTCGAGCAGCCGGCGCCCGCCCACCCGCCCGGCGGCCAGTTGCGCGCGCAGGTCGGCGCGGCGCTGCTCGGGTTGGCGCATCTGCTGGGCGAGCTCGGCGATCGCCTCGTCGTCGAGCACGCGCGGCGAGATCACCACGCCCTCATCGTCCAGGGTGCGGCTGTCGGCCGGCATCGAGCCCGGCGTGGGTCCGCCGACGTCGGCATGGTGAGCTCGACTGGCCGCGAAGGCGAGCAGCTCGTCGCCGGCGAACAGCGGCGTGATCACCGTGATGTCGGGCAGGTGCGTGCCCCCGGCGTAGGGATCGTTGAGGATCCAGCTGCGGTCGGGTGCGTGGTCGCGGTCGAGCACGGCGGCCACGGCGGCCGGCATCGCGCCGAGGTGCACGGGGATGTGCTCGGCCTGCATGACCATCTCGCCGTCCGAGTCGAACAGCGCGGTCGAGGCGTCGCGGCGCTCCTTGATGTTGGCCGAGTGCGCCGAGCGGATGAGCACGGCGCCCATCTCCTCGCAGACCGCGCGGAGCGCGCCGGTCAGGACCTGGAGCTCGACCGGGTCGATGCTCATCCCGACCGCGCCATCTTGATCGACCCCGTCTCGTCGACCTCGGCGGACCAGCCGGGTGGGATGAGCATAGTGGACTCGGGCAGCTCAATCACGCCCGGTCCATCGAGCTCCGTGCCCGGCCCGGGGATCCCGCGCAGGACCTGAAGCTCGACCTGCTCGCCGTCGATCGTCGCCTCACGCGTGGAACGTTCCAGGCCCGAGTCCGGGCCCTCGTCGCCGCCGGCCAGCTCGACGTCGGTTCCCTGCGCGGTCGCGGTCACCCGGATCGTGACGAGCTCGAGCTCCTGCTCGGAGTCGCGGTAGCCGTAGCGCTCCTCGTGCTCGGACTCGAACCCCTCGCGGAGCTCCTCGGGCGTCGCCTGAAGGCCGGCCGGGATCGGCAGCTCGAACGACTGCCCCCGGTAGCGGAGCTCGTAGACCACGTGCAGCTCGGCCTCGGGGTCGTGCATCGCCTCGCGCGCGCGCTCGCCCAGCTCGTCCACCGCCTCCGTGATCGCCTCGGCGGTGAGCGAGTCGCCGCTCCACAGGACGCTGCGCTGGACGTCGCGCCGGCGGGGGGAGACGACCAACCCGAGGGCGGCGAGCACGCCGGAGGCACGGGGGCAGAGGATCGTCTCGATCCCGAGCTCGTCGGCGATCTGCGCCGCGTGCAACGGTCCCGCCCCGCCGAAGGCCATCAGCGCATAGCGCCGAGGATCGATCCCGCGCTGGACGGTAACCACGCGCAGCGCGCGGATCATCTCGGCCCCGGCGACGCGTCGGATGCCCTCGGCGCAGGCGGGCAGCTCGAGCCCGAGCGCGTCGGCGAGTTGCTTGATCGCGTCGTGGGCGGCGTCGCGGTCGAGCTCGACCCCGCCGCCCAGAGGTGAGTCCGAGGACAGGTAGCCGAGCAGCAGGTTGGCGTCGGTCACCGTCGGCTCGGTCCCGCCGCGCCCGTAACAGGCGGGACCGGGATCGGCGCCCGCCGAGCGCGGTCCGACGCGCAGCGCACCGCCGCCGTCGCGCCAGGCGATCGAACCGCCGCCCGCGCCGACGGTGTGCACGGCGAGCGTCGGCAGCGCCAGCGGGCGACCGGCCACCTCGCCGCTCGAGCGTTCCTGCACGGCGCCGTCATCGACCACGCACACGTCGCACGACGTGCCGCCCATGTCCAGGCAGAGCGCGTTCTCGGCCCCGGCGCGGCGGGCCACGAACGCCGCTCCCGCGGCGCCCCCGGCTGGCCCCGAGAGCACCGTCCACGAGGCGTGCCCGGCCGCCGCGGTGACGTCGATCAGCCCGCCGTTCGATTGCATGATGGCCGGCTCGGGGATGCCCTCCTCGCCCGCGCGCTTGACCAGCGCGCGCAGGTAGCGCGCCAGCAGCGGCGAGAGCGCGGCGTCGATCTCGGTGGTGGCCGCGCGCTCGAACTCGCGGAACGTGCCCACGACCTCGTGGGACAGCGAGACGTGCACATCGTCGCCGAGCGCGTCGCTGAGCGCCTGGCCGATGGCCTGCTCGTGCTCGGGGTGGCGGTAGGAATGGAGCAGCGTGACCGCCACCGACTCGGGCTCGGCCGCGGCGATGCGCTCGGCCAGCTCGCGCGCCGCCCCGCCGGTGAGCTCGGTGAGGGGTCCCTCGGGGGTCATCCGCTCGGGCGCCCCGAAGCGCAGGTCGGGAGGCGCGAGCGGCGCCGGCCGGCCCGCGCACAGGCGGTAGAGCTGCGGGCGGTCCTGCCGGCCGAGCGCGATGAGGTCGGTGAACCCCTCGGTGGCCACGAAGGCCGTGCGGGCACCGCGCCCCTCGAGCAGGGCGTTGGTCGCCACGGTCATCCCGTGGGAGAACTCCTCGATGTCAGCGGCCGATGCGCCGGCCTTCTCCAGTGCTGCGGAGATCGCGGCCATCACGCCCTCGGACTGGTCCTCGGGGGTGGTCGGCGCCTTGGCGGTGATCAACCGGCCGTCGAGCGCGAGGACGGCGTCGGTGAAGGTGCCGCCCACGTCGACGCCGATCAGCATGGCGGCAACCTACTCCAGACGCGGGGCCGGGCAAGGACGCCCGGCGCAACCGGCCCCAGGGATGCCGGGCGCAGCCCGGCCCCACAAAGAAAAGGGTCCGCGACCCTCCCGCGGCCGCGGACCCCGAAACTGCAGAAAGCCTAGGCCGCGACGAGCGGCTCGATCTCTTCGGTCTCGGCCAGGTGCTGATGCGACGGGCAGTAGCCGTTGTGGGGCAGCGGCATCCGCTGGCACGGGGTGCCCTTGCGGGTGCTGGCCCGGCATTGCAACGGGTTGCCGTACGCATCGAAGCCGTTCTGCGGTAGCCGCCGCAGGAACTCGTCGGCCAGCCCGAGGTAGCGCTGGATCACGCGGAGCACCCGCAGCTGCGCGGTCATCGGGAAGTAGATCCGGATGTCCTTGAACAACGTCCGCGCGGGATGCGCGAAGTAATGCCGGTCGGTCGCGAGGCGCTCGACGGCTGATTCACAGGCACGGAGAACTCGCTCGTGATTGATCAGCGGACCCTCGTAGGGATCCGAGACGATGTCGTCAGCAAGTTCGCGATAGATGGCTCGACTGAACCGGTACATGCAACACACCACTCCTATGTTCCCGTCGCCCCTGCCGCGGGGCGTCCGATTAGCGCGAAGCGTGGCTACCCGGGGTGTATGAAGTTCCAGCCGCAGCAATTATTAACTTGATGTTAAGTCGCTACTGACGAGTATTCCCCGGCCCGGTCGGTTTATCGGAAAGACGGTGCGTTGAGAGCGTTCACATCCAGTGCTCAACCGCCGGTTCGCGCCCCGCCCGGATCGTCACGTGACAACCGTCGAACTCGGGGTCGCGCGCCGGGAAGTCGCGGCGCTGGTGGGCGCCCCGGCTCTCGGTGCGGGTCAGCGCGCCGGCGGCGACCAGGCGGACCAGGGGGTGCTCGTCGCGGGCCAGGCGCTCGAGGCCGGCGCGGTCGCGCTCGAGCCCGGCATGCCGCCACAGCGACTCGCGGCTGGCCGGTGAGATCGATTGCGGGAACTCCGCCCGGGCGGCGCCGGCGGCGCCGAGCGCGCTCACCGCGACCGGGTCCGGCGCCGGCTCCGCGACGGCCGAGCGGGCCGCCCGAGCTCCGAACACGAAGCATTCGCTCAGCGAGTTCGAGGCCAGGCGGTTGGCTCCGTGCAGGCCCGTGCACGAGCACTCGCCCACCGCATAGAGCCCGGCCAGCGAAGCGCGGCCGTGCACGTCGGTGGCGATCCCGCCCATCACGTAGTGGGCGGCCGGTGCGACGGGGACGAGATCGCGTTCGGGCTCGATCCCGGCCTCGCGGAGCGCGCTGACCACATTCGGGAAGAGCGCCGGGTCGACCTCGCGCATGTCCAGTCCGACCGACGCCGTGCCGGTGGAGAGCATGCGCTGCTGAACCGCCCGGGCCACCTCGTCGCGGGGTGCGAGCTCGTCGACGAACCGCTCGCCGCGGGAGTCGAAGAGCCGGGCGCCCTCGCCGCGGACCGCCTCGGTGACCAGCAGCCCGTCGCCGCCGTCGTCCCCGACCACCGCGGTGGGGTGAAACTGCACGAGCTCGAGGTCGGCCAGCGTCGCGCCGGCGCCGTAGGCGAGCAGGAGCCCGCCCCCCTGGGCGCCGGCCGGATTGGTGGTCCGCGACCACAGCGCCGCCGCCCCCCCGGTGGCCAGCACGACCGCGCCGCTGGCGATGACGCGCTCGTCGTCGAGGCGAACGCCAACGCAGCGCCCGTCGGCCACGAGCAGCTCGACCACGCGCCGGCCCTCCACAACGTCGATTCCCGGATCCTCGGCCGCCACCGCGCTCAGCTGGCGGACCAGACGCCGTCCGGTGGCCGCGCCGCCGGCGTGGACGATCCGCCTGACCGTGTGGCCACCTTCGAGCCCGAGGGCCAGGCGGCCTTCTCGGTCTGCGTCGAACCGGACGCCGAGCCGGGTCAGGTCGCTCACCGCCTCCGGGGCCTCGTCGCACAGGACCCGGGCCGCTGACTCGCGCACGGCGTCGCGGCCGGCGGCGACCGTGTCGCGCAGATGGCGCTCAGGGCTGTCCTGCGCGGACACCGCGGCGGCCAGCCCGCCCTGGGCCCACCAGCTCGAGGACTCGGCCAGCGCCGTGGCCGACACCAGCGTGACGCTCGCGCCGAGACGCGAGGCGCACAGCGCCGTGTACAGCCCGGCCGCGCCGGCGCCCACGACCGTGACATCCGCACTGAGAAGCTGCACCTGGACAGATACCGTACCCCGATGGCTTCCGCGCCCGTGTGGCTCGAGCATCCCTCCTCGCTGCGCCACGACACCGGCGCCCATCCGGAGCGGGCCGCGCGCATGGAGGCGATCGAGCGCGAGCTATCCGCCCGCGACTGGTGCGGGTTCGAACGGGTCGAGTCGCCGGAGGTCGATCGCGCCGTGCTCGAGGCGGTTCATCCGCGAGATTACGTGGCGTCGATCGAGCAGGCCTGCGCGAACGGCGGCGGCTTCCTGGACATGGACACGGTGATCAGTCGGGACTCGTTCGAGGCTGCCGTGCACGGCGCGGGAGGAGCCGTGCGCATGGTCGAGCTGCTGCTCGACGGCGCCGCGCCGTATGGGTTCAGCGCGCACCGGCCGCCGGGCCACCATGCCGAGCGCGCCCGCGCCATGGGGTTCTGCCTGTTCAACAGCGTGGCCGTGGCCGCGCGGTATGCGCTCGATCGGCGCGGGCTTTCGCGAGTGCTCGTCCTCGACTGGGACGTACACCACGGCAACGGGACCAACGACATCTTCCACGACTCCGACCAGGTGCTGTTCGTGTCGATCCACCAGTCGCCGCTGTACCCGGGGACGGGCCCGGCGTCGGACGTCGGCTCGGGAGCCGGCCGCGGATTCACGGTCAACCTCCCGGTCCGGCCCGGTTCCGGCGATCAGGTGTTCTGCGCGCTGGTCGATCGGATCGCGGTTCCGCTGGCCCACGCGTTCGCGCCGCAGCTCGTGCTGATCTCGGCCGGGTACGACGCCCACGCCGAGGACCCGCTCGGGCAGTGCGACGTGAGCGACGAGGGATACGCCGCGATGACGCGCTCGATGCGGCGGTTGGCGTCCGAGCTCGAGGCGCCCGTGGGGTGCGTGCTCGAGGGCGGGTATGGGCTCGGCGCACTGGGTCGCTCGGTCGCCGCCACGCTCGCCGCGCTGCAGGAGCCGGTGACGGTTGGTCATGGCGCGGATCACGGCGCCGGTCGGGCGACTCCGCCGGAGGTCGGTGCGGCGCTCGAGCGGCTCTCAGAATGGTGGCCGGCGCTTTCCTGAGTGCTGTACAGTTGGACGAGATGGATCCCAGGGTTTTGAAGCTGCGCTGACTCTCGCCCGTCGCTCTGCGACGGCGCCGCTCTTCTTCGTCGTTCCCTGGAGGTCCTTTGTCGTTTCTCTCAACCAGCCGTAGCCCCACGTTGGTGCCCGATTTGCCGGGTGTCGCGATCTCGATGCGCGGCGTGGTCAAGGCGTTTGGCGCGGTGCGCGCGCTCGACGGGCTCGACCTGGTCGTGCCGAGCGGGATCTGTTACGGCCTGCTCGGGCCCAACGGCGCCGGCAAGTCGACCGCGATGCGGATCCTCACCGGCCAGGCGGTGGCCGACGCCGGGAGTGTCGAGGTGCTCGGTCACCAATTACCGGCGGAGTCGAAGCTGGCCCGCGCCCGCATGGGCGTCTCCCCCCAGGACAGCAATTTGGATGTCGACCTGCGCGTGCGCGACGTGCTGTCGGTGTTCGCGCGCCTTTACCGGGTGCCGGCCGGCGACCGCGCGGGCGCGGTCGAGCGGGCGCTCGTGCTGGCCGGGCTGTCGGCGCGAGCGCAGGATCGAGCGGTCACGCTTTCCGGCGGGATGCAGCGCCGGCTGCTAATTGCGCGGGCGCTCATTCACGACCCCGACCTGGTCCTGCTCGACGAGCCGACGGTCGGCCTGGATCCCCAGGTGCGACACGAGCTGTGGTCGCTGATCCTGTCGCTGCGCGAGCACGGCGCCACCGTGCTCATGTCGACCCACTACATCGAGGAGGCCGAGCGGCTGGCCGACCGCGTGGCGATCGTGGCGAGCGGCCGGGTGGTGGCCGAGGGCACGCCGGACGAGCTGATCCGCGCTCATGCCGGGCGCGAGGTGCTCGACGTCCACGGCTCGGTCGCCGAGCTCCGATCGTTGGCTGATCGCGCGCGGGCTGACGGGCTGGCCACGCGTCAATCGGGCCCCGCTCTGACCTACCTGCACGCGGATGAGGCCGACGGCCGGCTGCCCGCCGGGCGGCGGCGGAGGGCCACGCTCGAGGACGTGTTCGTGAACCTGACCGGGGACTACGTCGAATGACCGGCGTGAGCTCCACGGTGAGGCGGATCGAGCCGGTGTCGCTGGCCGCGGTGTGGATCCGCGAATGGATCGTGTTCGTCTACTACTGGCGCACGCGCACGTTCGCCGCGGTGGTCGAGCCGGTGATCATGCTCGTCGCGTTCGGCTTCGGGTTCGGGAAGCTGGTCTCGCACGTCGAGGGAATCCCGTACATCCAGTTCGTCGGCACGGGCGCGGTGGCCACCGCGGTGCTGTTCAGCGCGGCGTTCTCGGCGATGTTCGACTCGCTGTACAAGCGCCGCTATCAGCGCGTGTACGACGCGATGCTGGCCGCGCCGGTCGACGTGGAGGAGATCGTCACCGGCGAGGTGCTGTTCCTGGGCATGCGCGCCGGCGTCTACGGCGTGGCGCCGCTGCTGGTCGCCTTCTGCTTCGGGCTGCCGCCGGCGCCGGCGATGGTCTTGGTGCCCCTGGTCGGCGTTTTGACCGGCATCGGTTTCGCCTCGCTGGGAATGCTGTTCTCCGCGGCGGCCACCACGTTCGATGACCTGAGCTACGTGATCAGCGGGGTGATCACGCCACTGTTCCTGGTCGCCGGCACGTTCTTTCCCCTGAACCGGCTTCCCGGATGGCTGCGCACGGCCGCGCAGTTCAACCCGCTTTATCACTGCGTGGAGCTCGTGCGTCATTGCGCGTTCGGTCTGCGTCCCGGGGCGGATGTGCTGCACGTGGGCGCGCTCATCGTGTTCGCGGTCCTGGCCTGGCGGCTGGCCGTGTGGCGGACGCGGACGCGGTTGATCGTTTAGAGGCTCCGCCACGCGGCGAGCACACGTGCCGCCATGCGGTCGGTGCTGTAGGGCTCGGCGCGGGCGCGGCCGTCGATCCGGGGTGGGTCGGCGCTGCCCAGGTGCGGCTTCAGCGCGGCGCGCCAGGTGGGTGCGTCGAAGGGCGCGCACAGGGTGCCGGGAACGTGTTCGAGCGCGGTCGGCGCGATCCCAACCGGCGTGGCCAGCACCGGCACGTCGCAGGCCAGCGCCTCGAGCACGGCCAGGCCGAAGCTCTCGCGCTCGGACGGGACGAGCACCGCGTTGGCCGCGTTGACGTACAGGGGGACCTGCTCGGGCGCAGTGCTCCCGAGCGTGAGGAGCTCGGCTTGGGTGTCGGCGGCCAGTGCGAGGGCGCGATCGTGGCGCTTCTCGGGGCGTTTCGGGTCGGCGGGGAACAGGAGGTAGCGTCCGGTCGGCTCGAGGTTCACGGCGGCGCGGGCCTCGGCGCGGGGGGTGGGCTTGAAGCGCCGGGTGTCGACGCCCGTGGGGAGGATCGCGGTCTGTCCGCGGACGACGCGCCGGGGGAGCTGCGCGGCGAGCGGCTCGGACACCGTCGCGACGAGAGCCTGGAAGGGCAGCGCGGCCAGGGTGATCGCGCGCGAGCGCGGATGGACAAGGTCGGTGCCGTGCAGCGTGACCGCGTGGGCTGCGGCGCGCGCGGCCAGGGCGGGCCACGCGGTGAGCCCGAAGTGGGCGTGCACGACGTCGTAGCGCTGGTCGCGGTGGTCGCGGCCGAGGTCGCGGGCGGCATCGAGGTACGCGCGCCCGCCGCCCGGCGCGAACGCGAACACGTCGATTTGCAGCTCGTCGATCCGTCTCAGGGCCTCGACCTGATCGCGCACGAAGCTGCCGAGCGCGGGGCGCTCCGGGGTGGGGTACATGTTCGTGACGATCAGCGCGCGCATGCGGGGCGAGCGTACCGGCGGCCACCTCTGGCACCATCTCGCACGATGGCGCCCATCGCCAACCAGCCCGTCGGCGTGTTCGACTCCGGGGTCGGCGGACTGACCGTCCTGCACGAGCTGCTCGTGTCGCTGCCCGGCGAGGATTACCTGTACCTGGGAGACACCGCGCGCTTTCCCTACGGCGAGCGCAGTCAGGCCGAGCTCGAGGCGTTCGCCCTACAGATCGCCGACTACCTGCTCTCCGCCGGGGCCAAGCTGCTGGTGATCGCCTGCAATGCGGCCAGCTCGGCCGCGCTGGGGGCGGTCGAGTCGATGATCCGGCGCACCATGCGCTCGGGAGCCCAGATCGACGTGATCGGCGTAGTCGGTCCGGCCACCCAGCTTGCCGTGGCCGGCAGCCGCAGCGGGCGCATCGGGTTGCTGGCCACGCCGGCTACGGTGGCTTCGCAGGCTTATGAGCGGGCGGTCCTCGGCGCCGATCCGCACGTCCACCTGGAGAGCGTGGCGTGCCCCGACCTCGCCCCGATCATCCAGGGCGGCTTCCCGTTCGACGAGCGCGTGGTGGAGACCGTGCGTTCCTATTGCGTGCCGCTCCGCTCGGCGGAGGTCGACACGGTCATCCTGGGGTGCACGCACTACCCGCTGGTCGCGCCGATGCTGCAGCGCTCGCTCGGCCGGGGCGTGGCGCTCGTGACCTCGGGCGCGGGCGTCGCGCGGAGCGTGGAGCGGGCCCTGGCCTCGCGCGGGCTGCTGAACCCGCAATCCGGCGAGGGGGCCTATCGGTTCATGTGTACGGCCGATGTCGAGTCGTTCCGCGCGGTCGGGACGCGCTTTTTGCAGATGCCGCTCGGCGAGGTGGCGCACGTGGACCTGTCGGCGAGGGTGGCGGCATGAGCACTTCGGGCCCGGGTCCGGGTCCGGGTGCGGTGCCCGCTCGCAGCTACGGCCGTGGGCCGGATCAGCTGCGGCCGATGGCGATCGAGGCCGGGTTCGTGCGCACGGCCACCGGCTCGGCGCTGATCTCGATCGGCGAGACCCGAGTGATCTGCACCGCCTCGGTGCAGGACAGCGTGCCCCGCTGGCTGTCCGGATCGGGGCGCGGCTGGGTCACCGCCGAGTACGGCATGCTGCCCGCCTCGACCGGTGAGCGTAAGCAGCGCGACGTCAGCCGCGGCCGGCCGGACGGGCGCACGGTCGAGATCCAGCGGCTAATCGGCCGCTCGCTGCGCGGTGTGGTCGATTTCGCGTCGTTGGGCGAGCGGACCGTGTACGTGGACTGCGATGTGCTCCAGGCCGACGGCGGCACCCGCTGCGCGTCGATCACCGGGGGCATGGTGGCGCTCCAGCTCGCGTTCGCGCGGTTGATGGCCGAGGGCGCTTTGAGTGCGTTGCCGCTGACCAGCACGGTCGCGGCCGTGTCGTGCGGGATCGTGGGCGGCGTGCCGCTCCTCGACCTCGACTACAAGGAGGACTCGACCGCCGAGGTCGACGCCAACGTGGTGATGACCGGAGACGGAGGGCTGGTCGAGGTGCAGGCGACCGCCGAGCGCACGCCCCTGTCCCGCGCCCATCTCGATGATCTTCTCGCGCTCGCCGCCGGCGGAATCTTGGAGCTGCGCGCCCTGCAGGACGCCGCGGTGGCCGGCGCCGCCCCGGGCTGAGGGCTGAGCATGGCCGACGAGAACGGAACGCCCGAGCGCTCGCTGATGCTGGCGACGCGCAATCCCCACAAGGTGGTGGAGATGCGCCGCCTGCTCGAGCCGGCCGGCATCAGTGTGGAGCCGTTACCCGACGACGTCGAGCTGCCGCCCGAGGACGGCGTCACGTTTGCCGACAACGCGCTTCCCAAGGCCCTGGCCGCCGCCGCGGCCACGGGCCGGGCGGCGATCGCCGACGACTCCGGGATCGAGGCCGCGGCGCTCGGCGGCGCGCCCGGGGTGCACTCGGCGCGCTACGCGGGCGACGGCGCGAGCGACGAGGAGAACCTGGCCAAGTTCGTCGACGAGGTGCCGCCGGACAGCCGCCTGCGCTACGTGTGCGCGCTGGCCTATGTGAACCCGGAGACGGGCGAGGAGCGCGTGTTCTTCGGTGACTGCCGGGGCCGGATGGCCCATGCGCAGGCGGGCTCGGGCGGCTTCGGCTACGACCCGGTGTTCGTACCCGACGCCACCGGGGAGAATCGAACCATGGCCGAGCTCACAGACGCCGAGAAGGACGCGATCAGCCATCGCGGCCACGCGGTGCGGGCGCTGCTCCGATGGATCCGTCTCTGAACACCGACGGGGCCCCCGCCACCCCTCAGGTCAAGCTCCGCACGGCGGCCCTGTCGGTCGTCTCGAACTCCTGCCTGATCCTGCTGAAGGTCGTGGCCGGGTCGATCACGGGCTCGGTGGCCATCCTGACCGAGGCCGTGCATTCGAGCATCGACCTGGTCGCCTCGATGGTCGCCTTCTTCTCGGTGCGGAAGGCCGGCGAGCCGGCCGACGAGAGCCACCGTTACGGCCACGAGAAGCTCGAGAACCTGGCCGCGGCGATCGAGGGCATCCTGATCCTGGTTGGATCCGCCGCCATCGCCTTCCAGGCCGTCCGCCACCTCACCGGCGGCGGGCGCGTGCAGCGGCTCGGGGTGGGCATCGCGGTCGTGGCGTTCTCGCTCATCGCCAACGTGATCGTCTCCACGGTGATCGCGCGCACCGCTCGCGCCACCTCCTCGCCCGCGCTCGAGGGCGACGCCGCCCATCTGCGCACCGACGCCCTCACCTCGCTGGCGGTGCTCATCGGGCTCGCCCTGGTCCAGATCACCGGGGCCCAGTGGCTCGACCCGGTGGTGGCCCTGGTCGTCGCCGCCGCGATCGTGGTCACCGGTGTGCGCCTGCTCCTCGGGTCATCCCGCGTGCTGGTCGACGAGGCCCTCCCGCCCGACCAGGTGGCGTTGATCCGGGGCGCGATCGAGGAGTTCGCGGGTCGCGGGGTGGTCGGCTACCACGAGCTGCGCACGCGCCAGGCCGGGGCGCGGCGCTACGTCGACCTGCACGTCCAGTTCCGGAGCGGTACCTCGCTGGAGGATGCCCACCGCACGGCCCACGAGCTCCAGGACGTGATCGGCACCCGGCTCGGGGGCGCGGACGTGCTGATCCACCTGGAGCCCGAGGACCGGGTCCGGCCGGGGGAGGAGCTCCGTCGGGCGGCGGCCGGCGCGTTTCGTCCTGGGGGGGCGGACGACCCGGCGTAGGTGAGTGCGCGGTGTTCGATCGCGGGGGCGGACGACCCGGCGTAGGTCGGCCGGCGGCCAATGCACCTCTTTCCAGTAGCGACGAATCTGCCACTCGCGAAGCGGCGCGCCGCGAGTGGCGGATCGGCTGCGCTATGCGCGACTGAACTGCCTTTCACGTTTCTGGAGGGCGCGAGTGGCGGGAAACTCGCGGTCGTCTGAGCCGGTACGCGGCACCATCGCTGGAGTCGGCGCACGTCCGCGGTCGGCAACCTGCTGCACCACGTCCGCGAGCGGCGCTCGCGCCCGACCCGACGCGTGCGGCACCTGAGGCCGCGAGCTAGAGCAGGTTGATGAAGGCCGCGACCGCCACCGCGAAGGTGACGCCCGCGTAGCCGTAATAGCCCTCGATCACGAGGATCAGCACCGCGATCAGGCATGCGCCGACCGTGCCCAGCCAGGCGAGGCGACCCAGGTTCACGACCGTATTCTGCTCGCCGTCCCCGACGGCCTCGTCGTCCGCGACGGCGGGGGACTCCGCCTCGCGCGCGCCGGCGGCGTCGATCTGCCTGATGATCTCCGGTGAAGTACGCAAATTCCGAAAAACTGAGCTATGCGATCCTGCGGGGTGTCCGGCCCACCGGGGAGAATTCCTCGGCTCGGGCTACGGTACAGCCAGCCGTCCGCGGCTCGTGTTAGCTTCGGGAATTCCTACCACCTCGAAGGAGGGAGCAAGTGACCAAGCAAGAATTCGTCGACCAGGTTGCCGATCGCGCCGGACTGAGCAAGAAGGACGCGGGGGGTGCAGTCGACGCTTTCCTGGAGACGGTCGAGGACGCGCTCAAGCGAGGTAGTGAGGTGTCGTTCTCTGGCTTTGGCAAGTTCAGCGTCTCCCAGCGCAGCGCTCGTGAGGGACGCAATCCCGCGACCGGCGAGCGGATCCAAATCGCGGCCTCCAAGGTGCCGCGGTTCACCGCCGGCGCCGGCCTTAAGAAGGCGGTGAAGTAGGACCGTGCCGAACGCTGGATGCTGCGGTCGCGAGCGGGATGCCGTGGCCGTGGCGTCCATCGAGGACCAAGTTGGAAGCGAGGGGGCCCCGAGCTTTGGCGACCGGTTGGCCGCTCGGGTGGCGGCACGCCAGTCGCAGCTCGTGCTCGGGCTCGACCCGGACCCGGCGCGGCTCTG
>JAFAWR010000391.1 GCA_019241635.1 Solirubrobacterales bacterium | reverse complement strand
GGCGCGGCGGTAGGCCTGGTCACCCGGGCGGCGCAGCGGGAGATGATTCTGCCTGCACTGATCCCGATCGTGATCACCCTGGTCGTCGGGCTGATCAGCGTGGAGGCCTTGGGCGGTCTGCTCATCGGCGTGATCGTGGTCGGGCTGTTCGTGGCCATCTCGATGACCTCGGGCGGCGGCGCGTGGGACAACGCCAAGAAGCTGATCGAGGACGGCGCCTACGGCGGTAAGGGCTCCGAGGCGCACGCCGCCGCGGTGACCGGCGACACGGTTGGGGATCCCTACAAGGACACCGCCGGGCCGGCCATCAACCCGATGATCAAGGTGGCCAACATCGTGGCGCTGTTGATCATTCCGATCATTACGTAGGGCGTGGCCGCGGCGCCCTCCCGTGCACCCGTGCGATTGGGGTTTCGTGGTCCGGAGCCGTCGCATGGGTTCCGCGAGGGTGCCCGGGAGGGCATCGCGGCCCCGCTCCGAGCTCGGGTGCTCCAACAGCTTGTTAAAGCCTTGTGAAGAGGCGGCGCGCGATAGACGAATTCGTCTATTTTGGTCGCCCGCAGGCCGTCACACGGGATAGCCTGCGCTCGTGCGAATCCGACTAGAGTGGAGCCTATGTTCATCGTGATCGTTGGGTGTGGCCGAGTCGGGTCAGCGATCGCCAAGCGCGCGCTTGATGCGGGGCACGAGGTGTCGGTCGTGGACAGCGACCCGCTCTCGCACGAGCGGCTCGACAAGGATCAGCTGACCACGTGGGAAGACGCCGGCGGCCGGTTCACGGTGAGCACCGCGCTCGAGATCGATGGATTGATCGAGGCCGGGATCGAACAGGCCGACGTGTTCGTGGCCTCGACCTCGGGTGACAACACGAACCTGGTGATCGCTCAGATCGCCCAGCGGCGGTTCAAGGTCAAGCGCGTCGTCGTTCGCGTGGCCGACCCCGGACGCGCCTCCTGGTACGCCGAGCAGGGGCTGTTGACGATCTGCCCGACCCAGGTGGCCATCGACGAGGCTTCACGGGTGGTGCTGGCATGAGGACACGCGCATGTACGTGATCATCGCCGGCGCCGGCAAGGTCGGCTGGAACCTCGCGCGCGAGCTGATCGCCAAGGAGCGCGAGGTGACGCTGGTCGAGTCTGACCATGCTCGCTATCGCGTGGTCGAAGAGGAGCTCGAGCACGCCGTCCAGTACGGGGACGCCACCGAGCTGTGGGTGCTCGAGCGCGCGGGCATCCAGCGGGCCGACCTCGTCATCGCGGTCACCGGCGACGACGAGGACAACATCCTCATCTGCCAGATGGCCAAGGAGAAATACGGCGTTCAGCGCATCGTCGCCCGGGTCAACAACCCGCGCAACCTCCAGCACTTCCGCCTGCTCGACGTCCAGCCCGCAGTGTCCGCCACCGATCTGATCCTCCGGCTGATCGAGCACGAGGTGCCGGAGTACGGGTTGGTTCAGCTGCTCGCGCTCGAAGACGAGCATCTCGAGATCATCGAGCTCGAGGTCAGCCCCGGGTCGTCCGCGGCCGGCCGGCGCGTGCAGGACGTCGAGCTGCCCGATGGCTCGCTGATCATCTCGGTGCTGCGCGGCTGCGCCGGGTTCGTGCCCAAGGCCGACTCGGTGATCCAGCCGGGCGACCAGGTGCTGCTGATCCTCGACCCGGGACTCGAGGCGCAGATCACCCCGCAGTTCGCCCCGAACGGCGCAAGCCCATCGGCCTGATGGCCGATCGCCACGTCGCCTACGCCCTGATCGGCGGTGGCCTTGCCGCCGGTAACTGCGCGCGCTGGCTACGCGAGTCCGGGGCCGACGGCGAGATCCTGCTGATCGGGCGCGAGTCCGACCTCCCGTACAACCGCCCGCCCTGCTCGAAGGGCTACCTCCAGGGGACTGAGTCGCGCGAGGACACGCTGTTCCGGCCGGCGGATTGGTACGAGGAGCAGGAGGTCGAAGCGCTGACCCGCGTCTCGGTCAAGGCGCTGGATCTGTCCGCGCGCAGCATCGAACTGACCGACGGACGGTCGGTCAGCTTCGACAAGGCCCTGGTCGCCACCGGGGCCGGCGTGCGCCGCCTCTCGGTCCCGGGCGCCGAGCTCGAGGGCATCCACTACCTGCGCACGCTCGGCAACAGCGACACGATCCGCGAGGAAGCCTCCGGCAAGCGGATCGTCCTGATCGGTGGCTCCTACATCGCCAGCGAGGTCGCCGCCTCGCTCACCGAGCGCGGCAGCTCATGCTCGATGGTGATGCTCGAGCCGGTCGCGCTCAGCCGCAGCTTCGGCGAGCAGGCCGGCCGCTTCTTCCAGGGCCGCCTCGAAGAGCACGGGATCGACGTCCACGGCGATGACGAGCTCGACCGCTTCGAAGGTGCCGGCGGCCGCGTCACCCGCGTGGTCACGAAGTCCGGCCGAGAGCTCGACGCCGACGCGGTGGTGATCGGCGTGGGCGCTGTGCCCGACGTGCGCCTCGCCCGCACCGCCGGCCTCGAGATCGGCGAGCGCGGCGGAGTCCTGGTCGACCATCGCCTCCAGACCCCCGTGCCCGGCATCTTCGCGGCCGGTGACATCGCCGAGTACGAGAGCGTCGTCCACGGTGGCCAGCGCCTCCGCGTGGAGCACTGGGACGTCGCCTTCAACCAGGACAAGACCGCCGCGCTCAACATGCTCGATCGCGACCAGCCCCACGATGTCGTCCCCTACTTCTTCTCCGACCTCTCAGACTGGGCCTCGCTCGAGTACATCGGCCCGGCCTCGGAGTGGGAGCAGGAGATCGTCCGCGGCTCGATCGACGACGGCGAATTCACGATCTTCTATCTCCACCACGGCCGAGTGGCGGGGGCCTTGTCCGTCGGTCGATCCGACGACCTCGAGCACGCCCGGCGCCTGCTGAGCGACCGGACGGACATATCCGATCGCGTGAACGAGCTCCAGGACGTCTCGAGCGACCTCGAGAGCGTCTGAGCTGGTCAGCCACCGGTCGTCGACGACCGGATGTCGCTCTCGGTCCCACGGTTGCGACCTGCATAGTTGTGTGTCTGGCTGTGGCAGTTCGGGCAGAGCAGGTTCAGGTTGTCCAAACGGTTGTCATCCCGTTCCCCGTTCACGTGATGCAGTGCGAGGGTCAGGGGCGCGCCGCGCCACTCGGACAGCCCGCACCGCTCGCAGCGGTTCTCCTTGAGCCCCTCCCGCAACAGACGGAGCTTGAGGCTGTAGCGCCCCCGATACGTGCCTGCCGCCAACAACTCGAGTATCGGAGTCGCAGACGGCCGGGCGACGACCGCGCCGCGTTTCACCGCATCGAACCAGCTCGCCGAGGAGAAGCCGAAGACCGCGATGCACTGTCGCACGCTGTGGCCATCGTCGTAGTAGCTCTGCACGGCGTCCCAGTCATATCGCCGCGCGCAGCGCTCATCGATGGGGCGGCCGAGACGGGCGACGTGGTAGCTGATCGTCGCCTTGGAGAGCCCTAGATGCCGCGCGATCTCGGCATGCGCCATTCCTCGGTCCAGCAGATCGGCAACTCGCTCTCGTGTATCCGAGCGGCGCGATGCGCCAGGCGGCGGGGAGGGCGGGGTCGCCGGCTCGGCGGGGTTGCCGGCGGGCAGCGCCGCGGGCTCCGCGTGGTCCTCGGCCGACCGTCTCACGTGGTAGGCGACCGTAGCCGGTGCGACTCCCAGCTCTCTGGCGATCGCCCTCTGACTCAGGCCTTCCCGCGTGAGTCGGGCTATCGTGTTCCGGTCTGCTCGCACGAACACATGTTCGCATAGACGCCGGACGGCAAACCTCCCTGCAAGTGGTCGGCATGCCGCGGCTCCTGACCTATACTCGACGACCAGGCTCAATAGCCATCCATAGCACTGGGGAATGGTGTAATGGCAGCACGCGACGCTCTGGACGTCGAAGTTGGGGTTCGAGTCCCTGTTCCCCAGTTTCACCCGTGATGAGGGGCTCGACGGCGGCGGTTGAGCCCGTCACGGCGCGGTGGCCGAGACCGCGCCGCGCCGCCCCGACCGCACACCCGGACGCCGCGCCGCCCCGACCGCACACCCGGACGCGGCCCCGCCGGACCCGGCCAGCCGGCTCGCGTACTCCTGCACCACCGCGCCGCCACACACCGAGGCCGGCATGCCACCGGTGGCCCGGCAGATCTCGGCGGTCAGCACCTCGGCGCTCGCCGCGATGGCCTGGCCCGACGGCGTGCCCGGCCGGCTCAGCGACGCCGCGAGTGCTGGCCAGGACAGGCCCTGAGCCGGCGCCGGCGAGACGGTGGCGCCGACGTCGGCGAACCGGTTCGCGACGTCGATGAACGGCACGAATCCCTTCGGGTCAAGCGAGCGCATCAGCCGTCGCTGGCCCGGCGTCAGCCGATCGAGCGCCGCAAAGCCGCCTCCCGGGGCGGGTGCATCGCTCGTGAGCTCGACCGCCAGGAACGACACATACGGGCTGAAGTACCGCGAGCCAAGAAAGGTGAACCCGCGCACAAATGGCCGCTCCCCAACCGCCGACTGCCCCAGCGGCAGGCTCGAGAAGATGCCGAACCTGGACAGCGCCACGGCCACGCCCCAGCGCTCGATCGCGCAGGACGGGCAGCTCTCCGCGCCCACGAACAACACTTCCGGTCTGCCCGCCCGAAGAAGCTGAGCATGGCCCCGGACAACGCGCACCCCGGCCGGACGCATCGCGCTGCCGGCGGCCAGCGCGCCCCGCGCCCCGGCGCCGAGCGCGGCGCCCGACACGGATGCGACCCGGAGATGGACGAGCTCGGCCAGCGCCTGGAAAGCGGCCAGCCAGCCCGCGCCGTACTGCTCGGCGGCGAGATCGAGACGGCTGGTCTGGGCCCAGCGGTCGCCCGAGAGGATCATGCCCTGCGCCCGTGCCAGCAGGCCCGGGCTGCCGCCGAGGGCCTCGACGATCTCGCCCACGGCCAACCGTCGATCGGCGGCCAGGATCTGCGCCTCGACACCGCTCACCGCCGCCGGGGGGAGCGATCCGCTCGGAGCGTGCTCGAGGGCAGCCAGTGCGCCACGGCAGTGGCTGAACACCGACAGCCCCGGACTTGGCGCGACCAGATGCCCGGGATCCGGCCACAGAAACGGCGCCGTGGCTCGCTGGAGCTGGGCCTCGGCCCCGAGCACCGCCTGCCTGGCCGCCCCCGGCCGGGCCTGGCCGGCGAGCGCGGTCAATGTGCCCCGCGCCGCCACGAGCTCACCAAACGGATCAGACGACGTCGCCCCCCGCGCTGGCGGTGAGAGCGAGACCGACAAGACCAGCGCCACCAGGATGGCGCTCACGCGGCGCATGGCTGACCCCCGAAGCAGGACAGGACGCGAGTCTAGGGTTCGCGCGGCTTGAGCGTCAATCCTCCCCCAGGTGGTGGGTTGGCCCCCTGGCCAAACGGTGAGGACTGCTTGCCGGAATGCGGGAGCGGCGCTAGCGTCGGGCGCCGAGCCGGGTCCACGGAAAGGAGCTCGATCATGGCGCGAAGCCCCCATCTGCGCGCACAAGCGAGTAGGAAGCTCGCATCGGCGACGATCTTGACGTTCGCCGCGATGTTGATCACTGCCAGTGCCGCCAGCGCGGCCGGCGGCGTCACGGTACTCACTCCGTCGCTGAATTTCGGGCGGGCGGTGCTCGGCTCGACGAACACGGTCACCAAGCAGGTCACGCTGCAGAACGGCACCTCCTCGACGCTCCAGCTCAACTCGATGCAGCTGACCGGAGCCGTCTCCGACTTCGTCCCGAGCTTCTCCAACGGCACGACCTGCCCGACGCCGGAGGCAGGTGCCTCCGCAGGCGTCGCGCCCGGCGCGAGCTGCACGGTCACCGTGACCTACACGCCCTCGACGCTCGGTCCGGTCAGCGCTCAGCTCAACATGACCTTCTGCGCGGCGGGTGAGACGCCGTGCACACCGATCACCACCTCGGATGTCTCGCTGGCCGCCGACGGTGTCAACGCCGAGACGCTCACGCTCTCGCCGACGCCACTCACGTTCACCGCAACATCGCTTGACACCTCGAGCGCCTCGCAGACCGTCACGCTGACCAACGGCCCGGAGGAGATGTCGATCACCGGGCTGTCACTCGGCGGCGCAGCGCCGGGCGACTTCGTGATCGGGCGCGACGGCTGCAGCGGAACCGACCTGGCCCCCGGCGCCTCATGCACGTTCGGGGTCACCTTCGCGCCCTCCCAGGCCGGTGAGCGGGATGCCACCGTCACGGTAAGCGGCGCGACCGTCGGTAACACCTACCCGACGCTCGCGCTCTCCGGCCTCGGAGACGGCAGCAACCCTGACGGCACGACCGGTGCCGGACTTCCGCCGACCACGACCACGACCACGACGACGCCGACCACGACGACGCCGACCACGACCGCGGTCACGCTCATCCCGAGCGGCCAGCCCGGCGCCACCGGGTCCCCCGGCCAGGTATGGCTGGTCACCTGCAAGCCGCTGACCAGCGCTCAGCGACGCAACGGCAAGACTCAGCAGTGCACGGCGAAGCGGGTCGTCGGCTCGGTCACCTTCACCGCCGGTGCGGCCAAGACACGCGCCACGATCTCGCGCGGCCGGGTGGTCTACGGCACCGGCTCGGCGACCAGTCGGGGTGCTCGCGGCTGGCAGCTGGTGATCAACGCGCGCCGGGCACTGCGCTCGGGCATGTACACGCTGACGCTCCGCACCGGGCGCGGACCCGCGCGCCGCGTGTCGCTGACCCTAACCTGAGTACTCCCGCGCTCAGCTCGGGTCCGTGAACTTCGCCGGCTCCTTGAGCATGCCGGCGCGCACGGCCTCGAGCTGATTGGGAGTTCCCAGCAGCCCGAGCTGGATCTCGGCCTCGAGGCTCAGCGTCTCCTCGGCCGAGCCGGTCCAGGACTCGTTGAACAGCCGCTTCATGCCGCGCAGGGCGTCCGGTGAGCGGCCGGCGATCTCCGCCGCGAGCTCCAAAGCAGCCGCCAGCGGATCATCGGCCACGTGCGTTACCAAACCGAGATCGCCCGCCTCGGCGCCGCTGACGATCCGTCCGGTGAACGCGAGCTCCTTGGCCACGTCGATCCCGACCAGCCGCGGCAGGGTCCGGGTGATCGCCATGTCGGGGATCAGGCCCCACTTGACCTCGAGCACCGACAGGCGCGCGTCGGGGGTGGCAAACCTCACATCGGCGCCCAGGGCGATCTGCAGCCCGCCGCCCAGGCAGTGGCCATGGATCGCCGCGATCACCGGCATCGGCACCTCCAGCCAGCCATGAGCCGGCCGCTGGAACCAGTTCGGAAACGGCCCGCGGAGCGGGGCCATGAGATCGTCGGAGCCGGGCTGGTTCGCCATCACCCCGGCGACGTCGAGCCCGGAGCAGAAGCTCGGCCCGTCGCCGTGGAGGACCACCGCGCGCACGCCGGGCTCGGCGGCCAGCCGCTCGGCCGCCCCAGCGATCGCCTCGAACATGGCCACGTCCAGGGCGTTGTGCTTATCGGGTCGGGTCAGCGTCACCACCGCGACGTGATCGGTGATCGAGATCGCGACTCGCTCGGCGGTGGCCACGTCGGTCATCGGCACCGAACACTACCCATCGAGGCGCGAGACCTCGTCGCCGATTCGCACTGTCCCAGGCTCGAGCACCCGGCCCCACACACCGAACGGCAGCGGCTCGGTCAGGCCAAGCTTCCCGCGGTATCCGCCCAGGATGTCCAGCGTGGGCACGTCGACCACGCCGGTGTCGGGGTCGCGGCTGGTGATCAGGCAGCGCCCGACGTGACCGGACAACGCGACCACCGCGCCGCCGATCCGCACCGACCCGTCGTCCACCCAGGCGTCCTCGGCGTGCGCGTCCACGCCGTCGATCTCGATGAGCATCCGGAAGCGACGTGAGTCGAGCGCGTCGACCTCGCCGGCTTCGGCCAGCCGAGCCAGCGAGGCGCGCGAGATGAGCGACACCGCGCCGTCGGCGCCGCGATCGACCCCGCCGCCGGGGCGCTCCGCCTCGACCAGGCGCAGCGGCTCTCCGATCGCCTCGGTCAACGCCTCCGACCACGGGCCTTCGACGAGCCGTCCATCGGCGCTCTGGGAGAAGAACTGAGTCCGCACCGGCTGGCCCAGCTGGACCGTGCCCTCCACCACGCGGCCATCGGGGAAGGTCAGCGACAGCGTGCGCTCGCCATCCGAATACGCCGCCACCACGGTCTGGAGCGCGCCGATGCGCTTGGAGTTGACCATCCGGTCACGGGCATCGATCACGTAGAACCGCCGGTTCTCCCTCACGCCCTCCGGCCCGAGCTCGATGCGATCGACCACGTGCAGCCGGGTGGCCTTGACCGGCGTGAACGCGAGCCCGACGACCGTCGCCATCGATAACCGCCTAGGCCGCGGAGGCCTGATCGGCCCAGTCTCGATACAGCTGCCAGTACCGGCCTCGAGCCTCGACGAGCTCCTCGTGGGTGCCGTCCTCGACCACCTCGCCGTGTTCCATGACGAGGATCCGCCCGGCGCCCCGGATCGTCGAGAGCCGGTGGGCGATCACGATCGCGGTTCGCCCGGCCACCAGCCGCCGCATGCCCTGCTCGATCAGCGATTCGGTGTGCACGTCGACGTTGGACGTCGCCTCGTCCAGGACCAGGATGCGCGGATCGGCGACCAGCGCCCGCGCGAACGCCACGAGCTGGCGCTGCCCGGCCGACAGCTGCACGCCCCGCTCTCCGATCTGCGAGTCGTAGCCCTGATCGAGCTTGGAGATGAAGCCATCGGCGCCCACCGCGAGGGCCGCGGCGCGGATCTCCGCATCGGTAGCGCCAGGCCGCCCGAACGCGATGTTCTCGCGCACGGTACCGCTGAACAGGAACGCCTCCTGCGGGACGATGCCCATCTGCGAGCGCAGCGAGTGAGCGCTCACCGTTCGCAGGTCGTGGCCGTCGACGAGCACGCTCCCATCGCTCGGGTCATAGAACCGCGCGACCAGCTTGGCGAAGGTCGACTTGCCGGCGCCGGTCGCGCCGACCAGGGCGACGGTCTGGCCGGGGGGGATGACCAGGTCGACGTCGCGCAGCGCGTACTCCGCGTCATCCCCGGAGCCGTACCGGAACGAGACGTCGTCGAAGCGAAGCTCGCCCCGGATCCCCGGCAGCGAGACGGCGTCGGGGGCATCGACCAGGTCCGGCGGCTCGTCGAGCAGCTCGAAGATCTTGTCCAGAGCCGCCATCCCCGACTGATAGGTCGTGTAGAGCTGGGAGAGCTGCTGGATCGGATCGAAGAAGTTGTTCAGCGCGGCGATGAACGCGAACACCACACCGGTCGTCGCGTGGCCGGTGATCGCCTCGATCCCGCCGACCACGAGGATCTCGACGGTGACCAGCGCCGAGAGGAACTCCACGGCCGGGAAGTACACCGCGTTCAGCTTGACCGTGGTCAGGTTGGCCTCGCGGTTCTCCTCGTTCAGGGCGCGGAACTGCTCGACGTGGCGGGGCTCCTGCCCGAACACGCGGACGACCCGGATGCCCGACAGGGTCTCCTGGAGATAGCCGGTGATCGACGCGATCTTCTCGCGGGTCAGCCGGTAGGCGTCGGCCGAGGCGATCCGAAACGCGACGCCGCCGACGAACAGGATCGGGAGCGCGAGGAATGTGAGCAGCGCCAGGTGGAAGTCGATGATCAGCAGGATCACCACCACGCCGATCAGCGTCAATCCCGATTGGAACAGCGTGGCCATCCCATCCTCGACCAGCTGGTCGAGCGCCTCGACGTCGTTGGTGATCCGCGAGATGATCACGCCGGCGCGATTGCGCGAGTAGAACGCGATCGAGAGTCCCTGCAGGTGGGTGAACAGCCGCAGGCGGAGGTCCTGGAGGGCTCGCTGGCCGACCCAGCCCACCAGGTAGGTCTGCGCGTAGGAGGCCACCGCGTAGATCAGCGCCGAGGCCAGGAACGCGGCCACGATCAGGTCCAGGGCACCCACGTCATGCCGGAGGATCCCGTCGTCGATGGCCAGCTTGGCCAGCGGCGCCGGGGCGAGCGCGGCGGCGGTCGCGGCGACGAGCGAGACGAACATCGCCAGCACGCGCCAGCGATACGGCGTGAGCAGCTCGATCAGCCCGCGCAGCTTGCGCGCCCGGCCTCGACCTTGCCGGAGCCGGGCTCTCACAGGCCCACCGCCCCGGCCGCCTTGCGGGTCATGAACACCTGATCGGGCATGCCCTTCTCGACGATCTCGCGATACAGGTCGGACTCCTCGAGCAGATCCTCGTGAGTGCCGTGGGCGGCGATCCGGCCGTCCTCGAGCACGACGATCTCGTTGGCCAGCGTGATCGTCGACAGGCGGTGCGCGATCACGAACGTCGTCCGGCCCGCCATCACTTCGCGCAGGGCGGTCTTGATCTCCTGCTCGGTGGAGGCGTCGACCGACGAGGTCGCATCGTCGAGGATGAGGATGCGCGGATCGGCCAGCACGGCGCGGGCGATCGCGATGCGCTGGCGCTGCCCGCCGGACAGCGTCAGCCCGCGCTCGCCGACCCGCGTCTCGTATCCCTTCGGTAGGTCGGAGATGAAGCGGTGAGCCTGGGCAACCTCGGCGGCACGGATCACTTCCTCACGCGTGGCGTCCGGACGGCCGTAGGCGATGTTCTCGTGCACGGTGGCCGAGAACAGGAAGGGGTCGTCGGTGACGACGGCGATCGCGCGGTGCAGCGACACCAGGTCCACGTCGCGCACGTCGGCGCCGTCGATCCGCACCGAGCCGGTCGTCGCCTCGTACAGGCGCGGCAGCAGGGAAACCAGCGCGGTCTTGCCCGAGCCCATGGCCCCGACCAGCGCCACCGTGCTACCGGCCTGGATGTCGAGGTCGATGTCGCGGAGCGCCGGCCGCGTCGCCCCCTCGAACGTCAACCCGACCCGCGACAGCGTGACCCGGCCCGAACCGTCGGGCAGCGGCGGCGCCCCGGCCGGCGCGGTGATCCGCGGCGCCCGGTCGAGCACCTCGAAGATCCGCGCGCCCGAGGCGGTGGCCCGTTGCGCGGCGCTCAGCATGTAGCCGAGCGTCCGCATCGGTGAGATCAGCATCAACAGGTACGCGTAGAAGGCGGTGAACGCGCCGATCGAGAGCGAGCCGTGGATCACGTCGCGTCCGCCCACGAGCAGGATCAGGGCCAGCCCGAGGTTGGGCAGGAAGCTGATCATCGGCGTGTACCGCGCCTGGATCTTGGTCGCGTAGAGCTGCTGGTCGAACACGCGCTGCACCGAGTGGCGGAAGCGGCCTAGCTGGCGCTCCTCCTGCGCGAAGGCCTTGACCACGCGCACGCCCGAGACGTTCTCCTCGGCCTCAGCGGTCAGCTCGGCGATCCGCTGCTGGGCCTCCTGGAGGGCGGGACGTGAGTGCTTGCCGTACCGGTTGGCGATCAGCACCACGAACGGGACCGGGGCCAGAGAGAGCGCGGCCAGCCCCGGCTGGAGCGCGAACATGCCGACCGCGGCCAGCGCGATGGTCAGGATCGACTGGCCGATGAAGATCAGGCCGTAGCCGAGGAAGAAGCGAACCGACTGGAGGTCCACGGTCGCGCGGGACATCAGCTGCCCGGTCTGCTGGCGGTCG
Source organism: Solirubrobacterales bacterium (assembly GCA_019241635.1). GTDB lineage: Bacteria > Actinomycetota > Thermoleophilia > Solirubrobacterales > Solirubrobacteraceae > Palsa-465. The sequence goes on along the minus strand of JAFAWR010000391.1, from coordinate 6,702 downwards.
AAGAAGCCAAGCTCGAGCCGCTGGAGGTGCTCGTAGAGCATGTTGCGCAGGTCAAGCTCGACGGCCAGCGACACCCGCCCGGCGACCAGCCGCCGCGCCGCGCTCAGCCCGAGCCGCAACACGCCGGCGGCTCCGATGGCGATCGCCCACATGGTCAGCGCGTGGCGGTGCTTGCCGGTCACCGAGTTGATCGCGTCCCCGGTCAGGTACGGGATCAGGACGGTCATGACCATCGCGCCGGCCGCCAGGACAAACGACCAGATGACGGCTCCCCTATACGGGCTGAGGAAGGTCAGGAGTCGTCGAAAGATATGCACGCTTCATAAAGTATAGTAAAGGGGCCGCGCTTCGCGCGGCGTCCCTGGGGCCAACCAGTCCGAGTGGCTGCGAAGCGACGGCTACCGGTGCCGGCGCTTGTGATGCCCGCGCCTGTGGTGCTTTCGCGGGTGCCTGGGCTTGGCCGGCGCCGGCGCCACCCCGGCGTTCGGCGGCACGTACACCGGTGCGCCGAGCTCGCCGGTCTCCAGTGAGAGTAGCGCCTGGTTGGCCTTGTTCCCGGAGGCGTAAGCCTGGTTGGCGATGATCAGCCGGGTGCCCAGGAAAGCCGTGCCCGAGGGGGAGTCGAACGGCACCGAGGAGTTGTTGGCGCCGGTGTACTGCTGACCGAAGCGGGCGATCTCCTGGCCGCCGGGGCCGAGCTCGATGATCTGATTCGAGGCTCCGACCAGGGCCAGGTAGATGTCGCCTGAGGCGGCCACGGCGCAGCCGTCCGGGGCGTCGGCCGGGCCGCTCTCCCACAGCTGGGTGAGCGGCCCGGGCTCGCCGTTGGCCTGGATCGGAACCGTGTAGAGCTTTCCGGTGGAGGGGTTGAGCGTGCCCAGGCCGCCGTTCGAGGCCTGGTCGAAGAGCAGCGTGTGGTGGTCGGGCATGAGCACGATGCACGCGGTCCCGAACGGGCCGCCGTCCAGCCGGCGGTCGGCCAGCCAGATCCGGGCGGGGCCGCCGCCGGGCGGGATCCGCCAGATCACCGCCTGCTGGTAGTCGGTCACGTACAGGCTCCCGTCGGGTCCCCAGGCGGCGTAGTCGGGCATCGGGGCGAGATCGGCCAGCGCCGGCGAGCACGGCGTGCCGGCCGGCGACGTGCTGCAGGTGGGGAGATCGGGCACCTGGGAGTAGAGCGTCTGCGCGCCGCTGCCGGGGTCCAGGCGGATGATCCGGCCGCTCGTCTTGTCGAGCAGGAGCAGCCGGCCCCGAGCGTCGTTGGCCGCCACCTGCACGCCGTGGGGCTTGGACAGATCCTGCCCCTGCACCGTCCACGAGTGCAGCAGCGCGCCGTCCGCCGTGTACTGGAGCACGCGCGAGGGGACGCTGTCGCCGGTCGGATTGTCGTAGGTCCCCTCGTAGATCAGGTTGCCGACCACGTGGGGGAGCGCCGGGTAACCGGGGGAGGGGATCAGCGCCAGCAGCGCGACGTCGCCGCGCGAGGTGGCATCGGCGCTGCTCACTCCCGCAGCGAGCAGCGCCATTGCCACGATCAGCGATCTCAGGAGCGCGCGCCTCAACGCAGGCGCTCCGCGATGTAGGCCTTGAGCATCGCCTTGCTCTCGGCCAGCACGGTGGCGTCGCCGTGGCGGTTGCGGCGGAACGCCTCGCGCAGCAGGCCGTCGCCGGCCAGCACGGCCATCTCGGACACTCGCGTCCGCGTGCGGCGCGGTGCAGCGGGCCAGTGCCGGGCCAGGATGCGCTCGATCGACCGCGCGATCGCGGTGCGCGTGGGACGGGTGGCATCACGAACCCGCTCGGTGCGCAGGCCGCCGAACCACAGGCCGAGGAAGCCCGGGCGCGCCCGGAAGCCGGCCACGAGCACATCGAGCACGGCGCCGACGGGATCGTCGAGGGGTTGGGTCTGGTCGGCCTCGGCGACGCCGGCCACCAGGTCCTCGAAGTCGCTCCAGTAGCGCACGGCCAGCGCCTCGACGATGGCCTCCTTGTCCGGGAAGAACCGGTACACCGAGCCGACCGACACGCCGGCCGCGTCGGCCACGCGCGTGGTCGTGAATGCGGCGGGTCCCTCGGAGGCGAGCACGTCGTCGGCGGCGTCCAGCACGCGGCGCAGGCGCTCGCGGCTGCGCGCCTGCACGGGGGCGTTGCGAAGTCGATCGGGGGAGGGGGAACGCGTCACGGTTCGAACTTGAAAGTGAGGTTCCCTTCACGTAATCATCTCAATCGTGTCAGGGAGGCTCGAGCGGGAGCGAGAGCGCGTCGCCGCGGCGTCGCGCCGCCTGGCCGCGGACGGACTGGTGACCGGCACCGCCGGCAACCTGTCCGCGCGGGCCGGCGATCTGGTGGCGGTGACGCCGACCGGCGCCCGCCTCGAGGACCTCACCGCCGATGCGGTCGCGGTGGTCGACCTCGACGGCGAGCAGGTCGAGGGCGAGCTGGCCCCCAGCTCGGAGCTCGGTCTGCACCTCGGCATCTACCGGCGCTACGAGGCGGGCGCCGTCGTCCACAGCCACGCCCGGTTCGCCACCGCCCTCGCCTGCGTACTCGACGAGCTGCCCGTCGTGCATTACCAGATGCTCGCGCTGGGCGGCGCGGTGCGCGTCGCGCCGTACCACACGTTCGGCACGCCGGAGCTCGCCGAGGCGACCCTGCAAGCGCTCGAGGCACGGAGCGCGGCGCTGATGGCCAACCACGGGGCGATCGTCTACGGACCCGACCTCGATGCGGCTATGGAACACGCGCGGCTGCTCGAGTGGGCCTGCGAGCTGTACTGGCGGGCATCGGCGCTGGGTACGCCGCGCACGCTCGACCAATCCGAGCAGCTGGCGTTCGTCGAGGCGGTGAGCCGCCGGGGCTACGGGATCACTCGGCGGAGCGACTCGTGAACGTCGTGACCCTCGGGGTGCACGTCGTCGACGTGCTCGTGCGGCCGGTGGAGGAGATCCCGGAGGGCCAGGGCGGCGCCCTGGTCGAGCAGATCCGGATCACCCCCGCGGGTCCCGCCGGCGGCACCGCGGTGACGCTGGCCAAGCTCGGAGCCGGCGTACGGAGCGCCGGCGCGATCGGCACCGACGCGCTCGGCGATGTCCTGGTCGACCTGCTCGGCCGCTTCGGCGTGGACGCGGAGCTGCTCGTCCGCCGCGAGGACGTCCAGACCTCGGCCAGCGTGCTCCCGATCCGGCCCGATGGGTCGCGCCCGGCCTTCCACGTGATCGGCGCCAACGCCACCTACTCCTCGGCCGATGCGCCGTGGGACGCGATCGCCGCCGCCGATTTCCTGCATCTCGGCGCGCCCGAGTTCATGGGCGGCGAGGAGGCGGCCAAGATCCTGTCGTTCGCGCGCGACCGCGGCGTGGTCACCTCGGCGGACCTCCTCGCGCCCGGCGAGCAGGCCGCCGCGATCCTCGACTGGTTCGCGCCGGCCTTCGCGCACCTCGACTATCTACTGCCGAACGAGGAGCAGGTCCTGGCCCTGAGCGGCGCCCCCGATCTGGCCGGAGGCTGCCGGGCGCTGCTAAAGCGGGGCGTCGGCTGCGTGGCCGCCACCTGCGGCGCCAAGGGCGCGCTGGTCGTGGACGGTGAGGGCGAGGTCCGGGTCCCCGCGTTCGCGGTCGAGGTGGTCGATACGACCGGCTGCGGTGACGCGTTCTCGGCCGGCTTCCTGCGCGGGATCTCCCTATCGCGATCGCGTGCCGACGCCGCCGCCCTGGGTTGTGCGGCGGCCGGGTTGGTCGCCCAGGGCCTGGGCTCCGACCACGGGAACTTCGATCTGGCCACGGCCGACGCACTGATCAACCACGCAAACAAGGCGGTCTCGGGATGAACGACGAGCAGCAACCGATCACGCGCCGGGGCTTCCTGGCCGGAACCCTGGTCACCGGCGCGGCGGCGGGCTGGCCGGCGGCGGCCGAGGCGGCCAAGCGGGGGCACCACAAGCACAAGGCCAAGCCGAGGCCCCACAAGAAGAAGGGCCACCACGCGGACGTGGTCGTGGTCGGCGCTGGCTTCGCGGGCCTGACCGCCGCGCGGCTCGTCGCCGCGGCAGGACACTCGGTGACCGTGCTCGAGGCGCGCGACCGGGTGGGTGGCCGGGCCTGGAACCACGACCTCGGCGGCGGTCAGGTGTCCGAGCGGGGCGCGACGTTCGTCGGCCCGACCCAGGATCACATCCTCGCCCTGGCCCAGGCGGTCGGCGTGGGGACGTTCCCGACCTACGACACCGGGGACGACATCTACATCAACAACGTCGACAACCCGCTCGGCCTGATCGGCCCGCAGCGCTACTCGGACAGCGGTCCCCTCGGTGGCCTGACCGGAACCGCGCCCCCCGATCCGACCATCGTCGCCGAGCTGACCGAGGTCGTCCAGCAGCTGGACCAGATGTCCACCCAGGTTCCCGTCGACTCGCCGTGGAGCGCGTCGAGCGCCGGAAGCTGGGATTCTCAGACGCTCCAGAGCTGGCTTGACGCCAACAGCGTGACCCCGCGGTTCAAGGCGCTCGTGCCCGCCGCCACCCGGCCGATCTTCGGTGCCGAGCCGGGCGAGCTCTCGCTCCTGTTCGTGCTGTTCTACATCGCCGCGTCGGGCAACGAGCAGAACCCGGGGACCTTCGAGCGCAACTTCGACACCCGCAACGGCGCGCAGCAGTGGCGCTTCGTGGGTGGCACGCAGGAGATCGCCAACCGGGTCGCGGCTCACCTCGGCCACCGTGTCGTGCTGAGCTCGCCGGTCCGCCGGATCAGCCACGCTAAGTCCGGCGTCACGGTCCACTCCGATCGCCTCACGGTCACCGCCAAGCGGGTGATCGTGGCCACTCCGCCCACGCTGGCCGGCCGGATCGTCTACGAGCCGGCGCTCCCGTACTCCCGCGACCAGCTGATCCAGCGCTACCCGCAGGGCACGCTGACCAAGGTCGCCGCCGTCTACCCGACCCCGTTCTGGCGCAGCAGCGGCCTAACCGGGACCGTGCTCGACACCGGCGGCCCGGTCAACGCGTCCTTCGACGACACGCCTCCGAGCGGCTCGCCCGGAGTGCTGTTCGGATTCGTCGGCGGAGACAACGCCCGCGCCTACAACGCGCTGTCGCCCTCGGCGCGCCAATCCGCGGTGATCGATCAGTACGTGAGCTGGCTCGGCTCCGCCGCGGCCAACCCGATCGCCTACTTCGACACGAACTGGTCCGATGAGGTTTGGACCCGCGGCTGTCCGGTCGGGATCCCCTCGCTCGGCACCCTGCTCGCCTACGGCCCACTCATCCGCGAACCCGCGGGACGCATCCACTGGGCCGGTACCGAGACGTCGACATACTGGAACGGGTACATGGACGGGGCGGTGCGTTCGGGTGAGCGTGCGGCGGCTGAGGTGCTGTCTGTGCTTTAGGGCGGGGCGCGCCCGGTCCCGGGCGCCCGTGCGCCGTTCGACGCCTGCGCAAGCGTCATTTTGAATCGGGCGCGAGGGCGCCCGGGGCCGGATCGCGCACCGCCGCTTCTGTCGGTGAGCGCGCAGGCCGAACGAGCCGCGCTGTTCGGCGCCGGTCCCGCGGAGCTTTAAAAAAAGCAAGAGGCCAACCGGCTGGTTGCGCGAGGTGGGAGCCGGTGAGCCGAGGTTGGCGGGCCGGGGGCCCGGCGGCTGAGAGCGCAGCGGACGGTGGCCACGCCGGCATCCCCGATCCGAGGTGGGGGTGGGCGGATGCCCCCGTCCAGGGGCGCTTGAGCGCAGCAGCCAGGCCCGACGCGGAACGATCCGAAACGACCGCAAACCCATTCCCATCACCCACTGAAACCGCGCCCCAGGACGGGGGCGCCGCCCACCCCCCAACCCAAACAGTAGGGTCCACCCCGACCCATGGCCACCGTCCGAGAAGCGACCCTAGAGCTGTTCAGGGCCCACGGGATGACGACGATCTTCGGCAACCCCGGGTCGACCGAGCTGCCGATGCTGCGGGAGCTGCCCGAGGACTTCACCTACGTGCTCGGCCTGCAGGAGCAGGCGGTGGTGGGGATGGCCGACGGCTATGCGCAGGCGACCGGTCGGGCGACCCATGTGAACCTGCACACGGCGCCCGGCGTGGGCAACGCGGTGGGAGCGATCTGCACGGCTCGGGCGAACAAGGCGCCGCTCCTCATCACGGCCGGCCAGCAGGTCCGCGCCCAGGTCACCCACGAGGCGCTGCTGACCAACCGCGACGCGATTCTGGTTCCCCAGCCCTACGTGAAGTGGAGCCACGAGCCGCCGCGCCCGCAGGACGTGCCGGGGGCGATCGGTCGGGCCATCCATCACGCCACGCTGGCGCCCTGCGGTCCGGCCTTCGTGTCGATCCCGATGGACGACTGGGACGCCGAGGCCGACGAGGATCGCGCGGTGAACGCGCGCCGGCGCGTGGTCGGGTCTCGCGCCGTGCCCGACCCGGTGGAGCTCACGCAGCTGGCCAGCCTGCTTCAGAGCGCGCGCAATCCCGTGCTCGTGGCCGGCCCGGACATCGACGCCTCCGGCGGCTGGAACGCGGCGGTCGCGCTGGCCGAGAAGCAGCGCCTCCCCGTGTGGGCGCCGCCGCCGACCGCCTCGAGCCGGATCGGCTTCCCCGAGCGCCACCCGAACTTCAGGGGCATCCTGCCGCCCTCCATTGGCCCGCTGGCCGACACGCTCACCGGGCACGACGTGATCCTGGTCGCCGGCTCCTCGGTGTTTGCCTACTACCCC
>JAFAWR010000041.1 GCA_019241635.1 Solirubrobacterales bacterium | reverse complement strand
CTTCGGAATCGCCGGCTCGGCGCTGTTCAACGTGGTCACCACTGTCACCTCGTGTGGCGCGGTGAACAGCGCGCTCGAGTCGTTCACCGGCATTGGCGGCGCCGTCCCGTTCGCCAACCTGTCGGCCAGCGAGGTGATCTTCGGCGGCGTGGGCACCGGGCTCTACTCGATTCTCCTCTACGTGCTGCTGGCGGTGTTCATCGGCGGCCTGATGGTGGGCCGAACCCCGGAGTACCTGGGTAAGAAGATCGAGGCCCGCGAGATCAAGCTGGTCGCGATCGGCCTGCTCATCACGCCGCTGGCCGCGTTGTTCTCGACCGCGCTGGCCACGGCCAGCCATGCCGGTAGAGCGTCGATCTCGGCGGCCGCCACCGGGCCGCAGGGATTCTCTGAGACCTTCTACGCCTACCTCAGCCAGGCCAACAACAACGGGTCGGCGTTCGGCGCCTACACCGGCTACATCCAGCCGGGCGCCGGCAACCTCGGTGCCCACGGCATCAAGTTCGCCGACCTGCTCGGCGGATTCACGATGATGTTCGCGCGCTACGCCCCGATCCTGTTCGCGCTGGCCGTCGCCGGAGCATTGGCCGGCAAACGGGTCAGTCCCGCGGGGCTGGGGACGATGCGGACCGACAACCCGACCTTCGTGATCCTCCTGATCGGCGTGATCGTCCTCGTCGGCGCGCTCACCTTCTTCCCCGCCCTGTTGCTCGGACCGATCGTGCAGGGCCTGACCACTCACCTCTATTGACACTGATGGCACTCAAACGCGACATCGTCACCTCCGCAATCGGCATCATCGTGCTGACGCTGATCTGCGGGATCCTGTATCCACTCGTGATCACCGGCATCAGCCAGGTCGCCTTCCCGGGGAACGCCGACGGCCAGCTCGTGTACGTGGGCGGCAAGCTGGTCGGCTCGAAGATCATCGGTCAGAACTTCACTCTGCAGGTCATCAAGAACGGGAAGGCCGTCCTCGACAAGAACGGCAACCCGGTCACCATCCCGGACCCGCGCTATTTCCAGATCCGGCCCTCGGCCACCGTCCCCCCGGCCAACGCGGCCAGCACCGCGTTCTCCAACCTTGGGCCCAACAACGTGGCCACCGAGCAGGCGATCGCCGCCAACATCAAGGCCTACCTGCAGCTCGAGGGTCCGCACAACCCCGGCCTGACCGCGGCCAACGTGCCCGTCGACGCGGCCAACACCTCGGCTTCGGGCATCGATCCCGATATCTCGGTCGCCAACGCGCGGATCCAGGCCAACCGGATCGCGGCGGTACGCCACCTGCCCCTGTCGACCGTCAAGCGGCTCATCTCGCAATACACCAGCGGCCGCGGCCTCGGGTTCTCGGGTGAGCCCGGCGTCAATGTCCTCGAGCTCAACCTGGCTCTCGACCGCCTCACCGGAGCGCACGCATGACCGCCACCGCCCCGCGCGAGGAGCCGCCTCGCGAGCAGCGCCCGGAGCCGCGGCGCGCCGAGCGGCGGGCCATCTCCCTGTTCCAGCGAGACATCGTCAAGCGGGCGCTGATCGACAGCTTGATCAAGCTCGACCCACGCGTGCAGATCCGCAACCCGGTCATGTTCGTGGTCGAGATCGGCGCCGTGATCACCACCGTGACCTGGTTGATCCAGGTGTTCGGCGGCCAGGCGCTGGGCGGCCACGACCCGGGCTGGTACACGTTCGTGATCTCGGTATGGCTGTGGCTGACCGTCGTGTTCGCGAACATGGCCGAGGCGTTCGCCGAGGGGCGCGGGCGCGCGCAGGCCGACACGCTACGCACGATGCGCCAGGAGACCGTGGCCCGCCTCGAGGACGGCACCGAGAAGAAGGCCTCGGAGCTGACCAAGGGCGACGTCGTGGTCGTCGTCGCCGGTGAGCTGATCCCGGGAGACGGAACGGTGATCGAGGGAATCGCCTCGGTCGACGAGTCCGCGATCACCGGCGAGTCGGCTCCGGTGATCCGCGAGTCGGGCGGTGACCGCAGCGCGGTCACCGGCGGCACCCGCGTGCTCTCAGACCGGATCCTGGTCGAGATCACCCAGGAGCCAGGGCAGTCGTTCCTGGACCGGATGATCGCGCTGGTCGAGGGCGCCGCGCGACGCAAGACACCGAACGAAATCGCGTTGAACATCCTCCTGGCCGGCCTGACTCTGATCTTCATGATCGTGGTGGCGACGCTCCGCCCGTTCGGGCTGTTCGCCGACACCTCGATCTCGGAAACCACGCTTATCTCTCTGCTCGTCGCGCTGATACCGACCACGATCGGGGCACTCCTGTCGGCGATTGGCATCGCGGGCATGGACCGACTTGTGCGGCGCAATGTGCTGGCCCTGTCGGGACGCGCAGTCGAAGCATCGGGCGACGTGGACGTGCTTCTGCTGGACAAGACCGGCACGATCACGATCGGCAACCGGCTGGCGAGCGAGTTCATCCCGATGCCGGGCGTCTCGGAGGCGGAGCTGGCCGAGGTGGCCCAGATGGCCTCGCTGGCCGACGAGACGCCCGAGGGACGCTCGATCGTCGTCCTGGCCAAGCAGTACGGGATCCGCGAGCACGACATGGCCCAGCTGCAGGCGGAGTTCGTGCCGTTCACCGCCCAGACCCGGATGAGCGGGGTCAACCTCGACGGCCGGCACCTGCGCAAGGGCGCCGGCGATGCGGTCATCAACTTCGTCAGCCACGAGGGCGGCCGTCCGCCCTCCGAGCTCCAGCCCGTCCTCGACCGCATCGGTCGCGAAGGCGGCACGCCGCTCGCGGTCGCCCGTGACTCCCAGGTGATGGGCGTGATCTACCTCAAGGACACAATCAAGGAGGGGATGCGCGAGCGCTTCGATCACCTCCGCGCCATGGGAATCCGCACCGTGATGATCACCGGCGACAACCGCCTGACCGCCGCCAAGATCGCCGAGGAGTCGGGCGTGGACGACTTCCTCGCCGAGGCCACCCCCGAGGCCAAGCTGGCCCTGATCAAGGAGCAGCAGGCGCAGGGACGGATGGTGGCGATGACCGGAGACGGGACCAACGACGCACCCGCACTCGCCCAGGCCGACGTCGGCGTGGCCATGAACACGGGCACCCAGGCGGCGCGCGAGGCGGGCAACATGGTCGACCTCGATTCCAACCCGACGAAGCTCATCGAGATCGTCGAGGTCGGCAAGCAGCTGCTGATCACCCGCGGCGCGCTGACCACCTTCTCGATCGCCAACGACGTGGCCAAGTACTTCGCGATCCTGCCGGCCATCTTCGCCGCCACCTACGCGGCGACCAAAGGCGGCCAGGGACCCCTCCACGTGCTCAACATCATGAGCCTCGGCACCCCGCGCTCGGCGGTCATCTCGGCGATCGTGTTCAACGCGCTGGTGATCCCGTTGCTGATCCCGATCTCGCTGCGGGGCGTGCGTTACCGGCCGATCGGCGCCAGCGCACTGCTCCGGCGCAACCTGCTGATCTACGGGCTGGGCGGCATCATCGCCCCGTTCATCGGGATCAAGCTGATCGACCTGATCGTGCACAACCTGCTCGGAGCGTGATGGTCGGCAGCTCCGCCGAGAGCCCGGGCGTCACCATTGAGGACGTGCAGGCCATCGGTCGCGGGCACCACAAGGTCTTTCTGGGCATGGCCGCCGGCGTCGGCAAGACCTACCAGATGCTGCGCGAGGGTCAGGTCGAGGCCGAGAACGGGCGCGACGTGGTGATCGGCTACCTCGAGCCGCACGGCCGGGTCGACACCATCGCCCAGGCGGAGGGCCTCGAGACGGCGCCCCGGCGCCGCGTCGCCTACCGCGATTCGGTGCTCGAGGAGATGGACCTGCCCGGGCTCCTGCGCCGCCAGCCGGAGCTCGCCCTGATCGACGAGCTCGCCCACACCAACGCCCCCGGCGTCGAGCACCAGAAGCGCTACGAGGACGTCGACGACGTGCTGGCCGCGGGCATCGATGTGTTCTCGACCGTCAACGTCCAGCATCTCGAGAGCCTCAACGACCAGGTGGCCGAGCTCACCGGCATCCGGGTCCGCGAGACCGTTCCCGACGCCGTCCTCGGTGCGGCCGACGAGATCGTCCTGATCGACATAACCCCCCAGTCGCTGATCGACCGGCTGATCGCCGGCAAGGTCTACCCGCGCGAGCGCGTGCCCGCCGCGCTGAACAACTTCTTCAAGGTCGAGAACCTGGCCGCGCTGCGCGAGGTCGCACTGCGCCAGGTGGCCGAGGAGGTCGAGGCCAAGCGGATGCCCGCCGACGTCGCGAGCCGGCCTGGCGATGAACGGCTGATCGACCATGCCGCCCCGGCCGCGGTCGGCGAGCGCCTGCTCGCGCTGGTCACCCCGCAGGCCAAGTCCCAGCGGGTGGTCAGGCGCGCCTGGCGCTCGGCCCAGCGCCTCGGCGCCGAGCTCGACGTCCTATGGGTGGCCGATCACGAGCCCGCCGAGGCCGAGCGCGAGCAGCTCGACGCGCTGCGTCGGCTGGCCAGCGTGCTCGGCGCGCACCTGCTGATCGAGCATGGCGAGGACGTCGCGGCGATCGCTCAGCGCGTGGCCCAGGATCGCGGAACCACCTATGTGCTGATGGGAACGCCGAAGCCCCGCGGGGCGTTTCGGCGCCTCACCCAGTCCGCCCTGCCTTTCCGGCTGCTCGAACTGCTGCCCGGCGTCGACCTGCGCATCGTGGCGGACCGGACTCAGAGAACGAAGGGAGAATCTCCATGACCGTCATCTTGATCGTGGTCATCGTGATCCTGGCTGCCGCGCTGGCCGCGCTCGTGGCGGGGGTGGGTCCGGCCCGGTTTGCGCGACGCAGGCGCGGACCGGCGGCGGCTCCCGTCCGCAGCGCCGGCCGCATCCTTTTCCCGTTCGTCGCCGAAGACCTCTCGCAGCGCGCGCTGGACGCGGCCCTGCGCCTGGCCGTGGCTGAGCAGGCCACTCTGGTCCCGGTGTTCCTGGCCCGGGTCTCGCTCGACGTCCCGCTCGACACGCCCCTGCCCCGCCAGTGCTCGATGGCCGTGCCGCTGCTCGAGGCGATCGAGCAGCGAGCCACCGAGGCCTGCGTCCCGGTCGACTCGCGGATCGAGCGCGGGCGCAACCGGCGCCATGCCCTGCGCCAGGCGATCGCCACCGAGCGCTTCGACCGGATCGTAATCGCAGCCGCCTCGAAGGGAAGCCACGGCTTCGACGCCGACGACGTGGCCTGGCTGCTCGGCAACGCCGAGGGCGAGATCGTCGTCCTGCGCCCCGCCACACCCGCGGCGATGAGGCTCCGTATGGGGCGTGCGGTGCCGGTCGGACCGCACTCGAGCGGAGCTCAAGTGCGGTCCGAGTGGCATGCACGCCCTAGTCGTGCAAATGAAATGGCAGGATCGCGATGACCACGTTGGTGCGAGCCTTGAGCACCGCCGCCAGCAAGCGGGCTCGCTGGTTGTGAAGGATCTCGTGCCTGCGCTTGCGCGGCACGATCTCGGGGATCAGCACGGTGATCGTGGCGTCCTCGTCCTCCACTGACTTGACGTACTTGAGCACCGTGCGGACCAGTGAGCGCTGACGGTCGAGCAGAACCTCGATCGGCACCCCGCACGCCCATTCGTCCCACTCGCGCTTGACCCGCTCGCACTCCTCCTCCTCACCCGCCACCGCGACCGCGACCACCGTCTCCCCCAGCGAAAGCGCGGCGCTGACCGCCTTCTGGGTGAGCAGGTTCACGGTCGATGCGGGGACGATCACCACGCTGTGGCGCTTGTGTGGCGGCGGCGGCGTCTTGCCGAGCTTGAGCTCGCGCGCCACACCCGTGTAGTAGCGCTCGGTCCTCGTGAACAGCAGCATCAGGGCCGGAATCGCCACCACCACGACCCACGCGCCGGCCAGGAACTTGGTGCCCAGGAAGACGCACACCGCGACCGTGGTCATCGCCGCCCCGGTGCCGTTCAAGGCGGCCCGCAACTGCCAGCGCGGGGCCCGCTCGCCGAACCAATGGTGCACGAGGCCGATCTGGCTGAGCGTGAAGCCCACGAACACCCCGATCGTGAACAGCGGGATCAGGCTGTTGGTCTGCGCGTTGACCGCGAACAGGAGCAGCCCGGCCCCGATCGCCAGCACGACGATGCCGATGCGGTACACCGGCCGCTCGGAGCGCAGGTAGAACGCGTGCGGCAGCCGGTGGTCCTTGGCCAGCAGGCTCATCAGCACGGGTAGGCCGCCGAAGCTCGTGTTCGCGGCCAGCCCGAGGACGAGGGCCACCGCGATGTTCGAGACGTAGAACGGCCAGCCGGTGCCGAACGCCCCGGCGGTGACCTGGGCCAGCACGGTGACCCCGCCGCGCGGCACGACGTGGTGCATGCGGATGACCACGGCCAGCCCGACGAGCATCACCCCGAGGAGCACGCCGAGCGAGATCTCGGTGCGCTGGGCGGTGCGCACCCGTGGCTGGCGAAACGCCGGGACGCCGTTGGAGATCGCCTCCACACCGGTCACCGCCGAGCACCCCGAGGCGAACGCCTTGAGGATCAGCAGGATCCCCACCGCCTTGGCCGCGGGGGCGGCGTGCGCGGTGCCGATGTGGGCGACTGGGTGCGAGCGCAGCGCCGCGAACACGATCGTCGCGATGATGCTGAGCACGAACACCGCGGTCGGGATCATCAGCAGCCGGGCGGACTCGGCGATCCCGAACATGTTCACCACGGTGAGGATCACCAGGCCCGCCAGGCTGATCAGCAGGAGGTGGTGTGCCAGCGAGGGGAACACGCTGCCCAGGCTGGCCGCGCCGGCGGCGAGGCTGACCGCGACGGTCAGGACGTAATCCACGACCACCGACGCGGCCGCCAGCAGGCTCGGCCAGTACCCGAGCTCGGCCTTGGCCACCGAGTAGGCTCCTCCGCCCTCCGGGTGCGCCGAGATCACCTGCGTGTAGGAGACGACCAGCAGTACCAGCATGGCCGTGATCACGAGCGTCAGCGGCAGCGTGTCGGTGAGCGCCCCGACGCCGGCGGTGACCAGCACCACCATCATCGCCTCGGGTCCGTAGGCGACGCTCGAGAGCGCGTCCAGGCTGAGCGCGGCGAGTCCCCCCAGCGTGCCCAGCTCGTGGCCGGTCTCGGCGTGCTTGCCCGCTCGAGGCGGCTGGTCGCGCTGGACGCGGCGGTAGACGCGCCGATGGCTCCACCGGCCGCGGACCCTGACCCCCGGCTGCTGCTCGGTGTCCGCGCTCACGGCGCTAACTGTGACAGCCCGGAAGGCGTGGGTAGGATCGAATTACATGGACGAACCCCAGAACGACGGTTCCGCCTCAGGATTGAGTCGGGGCCGGCGGATGCTGGTGCTCGGGATCTGCTGCCTGAGCCTGCTCATCGTCGGCCTCGATACGACGATCGTCAACGTCGCGCTGCCGGCTATCCGCAGCTCGCTGCACGCCTCGGTATCCGAGCTGCAGTGGACGATCGACGCCTACACGCTGGTCCTGGCCAGCCTGCTCATGCTGGCGGGATCCACGGCCGACCGGATCGGGCGCCGGCGGATCTTCCGCGCGGGACTCGTCGTGTTCTCGCTCGGCTCGCTGCTCTGCGGGCTCGCCCCCAGCCTCGAGCTACTGATCGCCGCCCGGGTCCTCCAGGCGATCGGCGGGTCGATGCTCAACCCGGTGGCGATGTCGATCATCCGCAACGTGTTCGACGACCCGCGCGAGCGGGCTCAGGCGATCGGAGCCTGGGGAGCGGTGTTCGGGCTGAGCATGGCGCTTGGCCCCGTGGTCGGCGGAGCGCTGGTCGACACGGTCGGCTGGCGCGCGGTGTTCTTCGTCAACGTCCCGATCGGGGTGATCGCGTTCGTGCTGACCACCCTGTACGTGCCGCGGTCGCGTGCCGCTCGAGCTCGCCGGCTCGACCCGGTGGGTCAGGTGCTGGTGATCCTGGCCCTGGCGTCGCTGACCTACTCGATCATCGAGGCGCCGCGCAGCGGCTGGACCTCGCCCGGCACGCTGGGGCTGTTCGCCTTCTCGCTGGCCTGCTTCGTGGGGCTTGTCGGCTACGAGCTGCGGCGTCGCGAGCCGCTGCTGGAAATGCGCTTCTTCCGCAGTGTGCCGTTCGCCGGCGCCAGCACGATCGCGCTGTTTACCTTCGCCTCCCAGGGCGGCTTCCTGTTCCTGAACACGCTGTACCTCCAGGGCGTGCGCCACTTCTCGCCCCTCCACGCCGGCCTGTTCATGCTTCCGATGGCCGGGATGGTGCTGGTGTTCGCGCCGATCTCGGGGCGGCTGGTGAGCCGCCACGGCGCGCGACCCTCGCTGGTCAGCGCGGGAGCCGTACTGCTGATTGCGTCGCTGATGCTGACCCGCCTGACTCCGACCACCTCGATTGGCTACCTGCTCATCGCCTACTTCCTGTTCGGCCTCGGCTCGGGCCTGATCAACCCGCCGATCACCAACACGGCGGTATCGGGCATGCCGCCCTCCCAGGCCGGGGTGGCGGCGGCCATCGCCTCGACCAGCCGACAGGTCGGCATGACGCTCGGCGTGGCCGTGCTCGGTGCGATCTCGGGCGGGATGATCTCGGGCACGATCGGCCCGAGCTTCGCCGCGGCGACGCACCCGGCCTGGTGGATCTGCGCCGGCCTCGGCCTGCTCTCGCTGACCCTGGGCGTGTTGACCACGACCCGCTGGGCGGAGAAAACTGCCCGCGAGACCGCCGAGCGCTTCCGCGAGAGCGAATCGCGGCCCGGCGCCGCACCGCCGCCCCGCTACAAGCAGCGCGAGCTGGCCGCCCGTTAGTTCGGCGGCCCGCCTCCCTCTCTCACACGATCTAGCTCCAGACGGTTGATTGCCGCGGCCCGGACCGCGATGATGCGTGTAGCGCTCGGGGTGCGCCGAGTCAGCCGTCATACCCGCCAGGAGGAGGTCCCAGATGCCGCCGATCAGCCACCAGACGATCAAGCTCACGAGAGGCAGGCATTCCTCGCCGGAACACGGCGCCTGCGTGATGGAGCTGGCCTCGATGCTGGCCGGAGAAAGCTTCAGCGACCATCCGCGTTCGGTGTCGCGACCGATCGCCTCGTTCCTGCGCGGCTACAACGATCTCCTCGACGATCGCCGGCGGTGCGATCTCTACCGCTACGCGGCCCACACCGTCGGGAGCGCCGCCTCGGCCGAGATCGAGGCGGCCCGGGTGGCCCGGCTGCTCTCATGGGGCGACGAGGTCTGGCGCCGGCGCTCGACGGGCTCGCTGCTCGAGCGCATGCGGCAGCGTCGCGCCGGCCACGAGCGCTCCAGCGATCCTGAGCCGGCCGGCACCTATGCCGTCCACGCCATCGGCAAGGTCACCGACGAGACGCATGCCGCGGCGATGGCGCTGATCGACGAATTGATCGCGATGGGGTCGGCTTCGCCCGATGTGCTTCCGGCATCGCGCAATACCACCAAAGCGACGCCGGAAGCACATCCAGGCTCGCCTCTGAGCTTAGGCGGCGGAGCGTAGGGCTTCGAGCTCGCGGCTCTCAGCCAGCTCGGCCAGGGCCTTGCGCTCGAGGCGTCGCACGGTGTCCTGCGAGATCCCGAGGCGCCGTCCGGTTTCCGACAACGGTGTCGGATCGTCGCCGCCCATGCCGTAGCGCAGCATGACCACCTCACGCTCGCGCTCGGGCAGCTGCTCGAGCGCGCGCCGCAGGGCGTCCTCGCGCAGCACGATGTCGACCTCCTCGTCGGGCCCGCGCTCGCCGCTGGCCAGGAGCGCGCCGAACGGCGTCTCCTCGCCTTCGCCGACCGGCCGGTCGAGGCTGGTGACCACCCGTGATGCCGCGCGCGCCTCCTCGAGGTCCTCCAGCGTCAGCTCGGCACGCTCGGCGAGCTCCTCGTCGGTCGGCTCGCGTCCGAGCTTGGCGGCGAGCTCCCGGTGGGCGCGGGCGATCTTGCGCTCGCGCTGCCCGAGATGCACCGGAATCCGGATCGTACGGGAGCGGTTGTCGAGCGCCCGCTGGATGGCCTGGCGGATCCAGAAGGTCGCGTAGGTGGAGAACTTGTAGCCCTTGCGCCAGTCGAACTTCTCGCTCGCGCGGATCAGCCCGAGGATCCCTTCCTGGATCAGATCGAGCAGGGGCAGCTCGTGACCCTGGTACTTGCGGGCGTTGGAGATCACCAGCCGCAGGTTGGAGTTCACCAACCGGCCCTTGGCCTCCAGATCGCCCCGCTCGATCCGCTTGGCCAGCTCCACCTCCTGCGCGCGCGTGAGCAGCGGATAGCGA
>JAFAWR010000394.1 GCA_019241635.1 Solirubrobacterales bacterium | reverse complement strand
CCCTGCGCCGCGGTGCACCCCAGGGTTCGCAGGCGGTCCCACACCTGCTCGTTCTCGACCCCCTCGGCGACCACGTCGAGGCCGAGGTTTCGCCCGAGGTCGATCGTCGAGCGCACGATCGTGGCGTCGTCCTCGTCCTCGTCCATGTTCATCACGAACGACCGGTCGACCTTGATCTCGCTCACCGGCAGTCGCTTGAGGTAGGCCAGCGACGAGTAGCCGGTGCCGAAGTCGTCGACCGACAGGCGGATGCCCATGTCCGAGAGCTGCTCGAGGATCAGCTTGGTGCGACCGGGGTCGGTGAGCATGGCGGACTCGGTGATCTCGAACTCGAGCAGCCCGGGGTCGATATCCCAGCGCGCCAGCAGGCCCTCGACCTGGTAGGGGAAGTCCCCGTCCACCAGGTTACGCGCCGACAGGTTGACCGCGATGGCCAGGCGCAGCCCGTCCTCGAGCCAGGCGCGGCACTGGCGAAGCGCCTCGTCGATCACGTAGAGCGTGAGCGGCTTGATCAGACCGGTCTGCTGGGCCATTGGGATGAACTCGTCAGGCGGAACCAGCCCGCGCTCGGGGTGGCGCCAGCGAAGCAGCGCCTCCACGGCGTGGACCTCGCCGTCGGCCAGCACCGCCTTGGGCTGGTAGTAGAGAACCAACTCGCGCTGGTCGAGCGCGCGCCGCAGCTCACCCATCAGCGTGACTCGGGGGGTGCCGTGGCGGATGCGGCTGGGGTCATAGAAGGCCCAACCGGACTTCTCGTCCTTGGCGTGATACATGGCCGCGTCGGCGCAGCGCAGCAGCGCCTCGACGTCGTCGCCATCCTCGGGGTAGAGCGCGATGCCGATCGAGGCTTCGAGCGAGAGCGAGAGCCCCTGGAGCGCGACCGGCTCCTCGATCGACGCCCTCAAGCGCTCGACGGCGTGAAGCACGTCATCGTGACTGCGGATCTCGGGGAGCAGGATCCCGAACTCGTCGCCTCCCAAGCGAGCCACGGTGTCCGAGGTGCGCAGCGCCGATTCGAGTCGGCCGCTCAAGACGACCAGGAGCTCGTCGCCGGCGGCGTGCCCGAGCGAGTCGTTGATCTCCTTGAAGCCGTCGAGATCGACCACGACCACGGCGGCCCGACCGTCGGTCCGGCGGCGCGGATTGACGACGCTTCCGATCCGGTCGTTGAACAACGTGCGGTTGGCCAGCCCGGTGAGGGCGTCGTGTTGCGCCTGATGCTCGTTGAGCGCCGCCTGGGAGAGCAGCGCCGCCTCGGCCTCCTTGGCGTGGGTGATGTCCTGGATCATCGTGATCGCGAAGCTCGGCGTCCCGGCGCTGTCGTGGACGAGCGAAGCCGCGGAGTCGACCCACACGACCTGGCCCTCCCGGCCCACGAAGCGATGTTGCATCCGCAGCGAGCTGCCACCCGAGGCGACCATCCGCAGGTAGGCGGAGCGTGTCTTGCGGCGGTCGGCCTGGTGCACGAATTTCGATAGCCGGTTATCCGCGATCTCCTCGTGCGTATAGCCGAGCAGGCGCTGCATCGCCGGGTTGGTGTCGAGGACCCGGCCGTCCAGGTCGAGCAGCACCATTCCGGTCAGGGCGTTCGCGAACGTCGCCTCGAAGCGCGCCAGCGCCTGCACCTGGTCGCGCTTGGCCTCGAACTCCGCCGCGTGCGCCATCGCCGCGGACAGGATCACCGACAGCAGCTCCATGGTCGTGAGCTCTCGTTCGCCGAACGCGTTCGCCTTCTCGCCGTAGAGCAGCAGCAGACCGACGGCGACACCGGCGTGCAGCATCGGAACGGCGATGATCGAGCGAACGCCGCGCCGGCGCGAGAGCGCCGCATCGGCCCGCGGGTCGGTCTCGGTGTCGCGGCAGAGCAGCGAGCGACCGCTGCGCATCGCGTGCCCGGAGAGGTTGTTGGCGAACGGCAGCCGGTGCGGCTGAGCGATCTCGGGCGCGCCGCTGATCGCGCCGCACACCAGGGCGTCCCCATCGAGCACGCGCACCGCGGCGGAGGTGCCACCGGTGAGCTCACGGGTGCGATCCGCGATTCGCTGCATGACGGCCTTGAGATCGAGGCCTACCGCGGCAAGCTCATGCTGCATGTCGATGACCGCACGCAGCACCGACACGTCGAGCATCGAGCCGCCATCGCCGCCGGTGATCTGATTCGGGTTGTTCCTCCGCATCCCGGACGCGTGCATCGGGCGTCGTGCCGAAAAGATTTAGGCACGGGGCGATCCGGCGGACACACTGGATTTTTGTTAAACCGCCAGTCAGGGCTCGGCGGCGTAGCCTTGTCCAGGTGATCAGGCCGCCACGACCGCTTTCCGACGATGAGATCGCGACGCTGCTCGCGCTCGACGTCCCGGCTCGTCTGGCCACCCTCGACGACGCCGGCTTTCCTCACGTCACCCCGCTGTGGTTCGTCTGGGACGACGGCGCGTTTCACCTGACCAGCTATCACGACAGGCCGCACCTGCGCCGGCTGACTCGGAATCCGCGCACCGGGCTGTGCGTCGACGTGGAGCGGCCGGCCCGCGAGGACGGCGAGCGACCGAACCTCCAGGTGCGGGCGATCGGACAGGCCGAGCTGTTTCCCGACGAGGGAGGCGTCTGGACGCGCCGGATCGACGAGAAGTACGTGCGTGGCCCATCCGGGGCGGCGCATGCCTCCGCCCGAACGGCGTATCCCCGCACGGTGATCCGGTTGCGACCCGAGCGGCTGGTGGCACTGGGCAGCGTCTGATCGCGCGAGAAACGCCTGCGACCAACCGTTCTCTGCGGCAGAAGCAGTCGACGACCGGCTGCGGGGCCGCCGGTCGGGGCGATTCCGAGACAGGAAGGCAAACCCACGCGGGAGCGCGTGGAGGAACGCTACGGCGTGAACTCTGGCCGACCTCGCCCCGACAGCGGACTCGCGCCACCGCGCCCCCGGTCCCCGCGCCTCGGAACCAATACGATCGCCTCCCCTTTCTATCGAGGAGCGATGAGCTTGGACCTGTGCCTGATGATCGAAGGCCAGGAAGGCGTCACGTGGCCCCAGTGGCGCGCCCTGGCCGAGGCCTGCGAGCAACATGGGATCCCGTCCCTGTTTCGCTCCGACCACTACCAGAACCTCGACGGGCGCCACCCGGAGCGGGGCGCGCTCGATGCCTGGGGAACCATCAACGCGCTCTCCGCGCTGACCACCACGTTACGGCTCGGGACGCTGGTCTCTCCGGCCAGCTTCCGCCATCCCTCGATCCTGGCCAAGCTGGTGGTCACCGCCGACCACGTCTCGGGCGGCCGGATCGATCTGGGCCTCGGCGCCGGCTGGCACGAAGGCGAGCACGCGGCGCACGGGTTCCCGTTCCTGGCCACCACCGAACGGGTCGACGTTCTCGAAGAGCAGCTCGAGATCCTGATGGGTACGTGGAGCGACGACAAGTTCTCGTTCGACGGCAAGCACTACACGCTCGCCGGCCTGAATGCGCAGCCCAAGCCGGTCCAGCGGCCCCACCCTCCGCTCCTGATGGGCGGCAACGCCGGGCCCCGCAGCGCCAGCTTGGCCGCGCGCTACGCCGACGAATACAACACGCCGTTCCCATCGCTCGAGCAGATCCGGCGCCGTAAGGCCAACATCGATGAGGCGTGCGCGCGCGCCGGCCGGGAGCCGATCCCGTTCTCGATCATGGCCGGAGCGGTGCTCGGCGCCGACCGCGCCGAGGTCGAGCGGCGCGCCGAGCGCGTGGCTCAGGCGACCGGCCAGGACGCAGGCGCCCTGCTCCGCGACCCGCCCGGGGGCTGGATCGTCGGGACGCTCGAGCAGGCGGCCGAGCAGCTGGCCCCGGTTCGCGAGGCCGGGGTGAGCCGGGTCATGTGCAACCAGTTCGTCGACCCCGAGGTCGATCAGGTGGCGCGTCTGGGCGAGCTGGCCGCTCTGATCGGCTGACCGCTTAAAAAGAGACGCGCCCCAGGTCTGGCGGAAACTTCTGGCCGAGACCTACGGGACGCGCTCTGAGGGAGGAGAGGGTGTGCCGTCATGATGGCGGCGCCGCTTTGATATGTCAAAGACGAACTTTCGAAGATATCTATAGGCTTCGCTTATGGAACTTCGCCAGCTGCGCTACCTGGTCGCGCTCGCCGACGAGCAGCACTTCACCCGCGCGGCCGCGCGCGAGCACATCGCCCAGCCCGCGCTCTCGCAGCAGATTCGCCGGCTCGAGCAGGAGATCGGCCTGGCGCTGGTCGAGCGGACCACCCGGCGGGTGACCGTCACCGAGGCCGGGCACACGCTGGTCGCGCGGGCCCGGCGGATCCTCTCCGAGATCGACGCCGCCAACGCCGAGATGCAGGCCCTGGCCGGCGTCCGCACCGGTCACGTGATGCTGGGAACCATGCACACAATGGGGCCGGTGGACGTCTCACTCGCCCTCGCGGTGTTCCACCAGCGCCACCCGGGCGTGGAGCTCACGGTTCGCGAGCAGTCCAGCGAGGAGCTGGCCGAGATGCTCCGCGACGATGTGCTCGATCTCGCCTTCCTGTCGGTCACCGAGCGGATGGAGAGCCACGGGCTGGGGTTGCGTCAGCTCGTGTCCGAGGAGCTCGTGGTCGTCCTCCCCGCCGACCACCGCCTGGCCGGGCGCGGCATCCTGCGCATGGCCGAGCTCGCCGGCGAGCAGTTCATCAGCTACCGCGAGGGCGCCCGGTTGCGGGAGCTGCTGACGTTCGCGGGGCGCCATGCCGGGTTCGAGCCGCAGGTCAAGCTCGAGTCAAACGAAAGCGAACGGATCAAGCGCCTGGTGGCGCGGCACATGGGCGTGGCGATCCTCCCCCGCTCGGACGCCGAGCGCCCCGGCACCGATGTCGCGGTGGCCACGCTGATCGAGCCTTCGCTGCGGCGCGACATCACGCTGGCCTGCCGCGAAGGACGCCGGCTCGCCCCGGCCGCCGCGGAGTTCCTCGAGCTTTCCCAGGAGCTGTTCGGCGCGCCCGAGGCGGCTTGATCAGACGGCCGCCGGGCGGTGCTGCGCCCAGGGCCGGGCGGCTTCGATCTGCCCGGCCAGCGAATAGAGCAGATCCTCCGCTCCGGGCCGGCCGACCAGCTGCACGCTGACCGGCAGGCCGTCTGCGCCAAAGCCCGCGGGAAGCGCGATCGACGGCTGCCCGGTCAGGTTGAACAGCGGGTTGAACGGCATGAAGCGAGACGACCGGTCGAACGCCGCGAGCGCGGATCTGCCGTACCCGCCCTCGGCGGCGATCGGAGTGCTGGCGAGGACGGGCATGAGCAGCACGTCGACCTCCTGCCAGAGCTCGAGCACCCGCGCGGTCCGCCTGGTCCGCCCGGCCAGCAGCTTCTCCCGCCGGCGATCGGGCACGACGCGCTTGCCGGTGGCGATCAGCTGGCGCGTCGAGCGCTCGAGCTTGGAGTGATCTGGCACATGGGCGGATTCCTCGTAGATGCCGCGCAGCCACATCTGGGTGAACTCAATGCCGGCCAACCCGTATGCCGGATCGCGTTCGACCACCTCGTGACCGAGCTCGCCAAGTAGCGCCGCGGCCCGCTCGTGGGCGGAGCGTTGATCGCCGGACAGCCGCGCGATCGAGCCGGGCGGCACCTTGCGCGAGATGGCGATCCGCAGCCTTCCCGGCGGGGTCTCGGCGGCCTGGGCGTAGCTGCCGCTGAACGGCGGCGCCTCGTAGAGGTCGCCGGGCGCCGAACCGTGGATGGCATCGAGGAGCAAGGCGCTGTCGCCGACCGTCCGCGCGAGCGCGCCGTACGTGCTGAGCCCTAGCCAGCCCTCCCGAGCCGGTTGGCTCGAGACCCGGCCCCGGGTCGGCTTCATCCCGACCAGGCCGCAGCAGGCGGCGGGGATGCGGATCGAGCCGCCGCCGTCCGAGCCGGTCGCGCACGGCACCATGCCGGCGGCGACCGCGGCGGCCGAGCCGCCCGAGGAGCCTCCGGGGGTGCGATCGGGGTTCCACGGGTTGCGCGTCACGCCGTTGGCGGCGGTGGCCGTCCATGGGAAGATCATCAGCTCCGGGACGTTGGTGATCCCGATCGGGATGGCGCCGGCGGCGCGCAACCGCCGGACCAGCTCGCCGTCGTCGCTGGCCGGCGGGCCGTAGGAGCGCGAGCCGCGGGTGACCGACTGGCCCCTTAGCGGGCTGTCGTCCTTGACCGCGATCGGGACGCCGACCAGGGGTCCGTCCAGGCTCTGGCCGGCGATGGCGTCCGCCGCCGCGAGGGCCTCCTCGGCCATGACGACGCGAAACGCGTTCAGCTTCGGATCGATCGCCTCGATGCGGCGCAGGCACAGGTCGACCAGCTCGCGGGGCTTGACCTGTCGCTCGCGCACCAGCTTGGCCAGCGCAGCTGGGCCGGCGAAGGCAAGCTCGTGGTCTGCGGTGGCGGTCATCCCTGAAGAGCGGTCACGAGCTCGTGGATGGCGCCGGGGTAGCGATACGTGATGCCGCCGTGCTTGGCGTCGAACAGCTCGATGGTGTGAGCGGCGCCGAGCTTGGAGAGCTCCTGCGCGAAGGCCTGCGCGCCGAGGTCGAGGAAGTACTCGTCGCGCGCACCGGCGTCGAGGTAGATGCGGCGCATGCTGCGCAGGGCGTCGGCGTGGTGGGGGGCCATGCGCACCGGATCGTGCTCGAGCCACAGCGCCCACACCTCGTCGTTGACCCGTCCCGTGGACGGGTCGAAGGGCAGCAGCGCGGCGCCCGGCTGCGACAGGTCAGGTGAGTAGGCGCAGGCGTAGCCGTACATCTCGAACGCGGGCCCGAAGCGCTCGTAGGAGAAGTGATCGGCGGCGGCCAGGCGTTCGAAGAACACGTCGTAGGAGCCGTCGAAGTGCTCGCGCAGATCGCGCGCGACCTCGCGGAACTCGGGGAGGTAGCAGCACTCGAACAGCGCATCGCCGGCGTGCGACGCGAGCGCCCCGAACACGTCGGGGCGGAGCATCGGCACGACCATCGCGCCGTAGCCGCCCGAGGACTTCCCGGCCAGCCCACGGTGGTCGCGACTGGACAGCGTCGGATAGCGCCCGTCGACGAACTCGACGACCTCGTCGCACAGGTAATCGAGGTAGCGGCCGGTCGAAGCCGAGTTGATGAACTGCGAGCCGCCGCGCGAGGTCCACGCGTCGACGAACACGAGGATCGCGTCGGGGCAGGCCCGGGCCGCGAACATCGCGTCGACGCGCTCGATCATGTTGGGCTCGAAGGCCGAGTGCGTTAGCCACATGTCGATCTGCCCGGTGAACCCCTGGATGATGTACACGGCGGGCAGCGGTCGCGGGTGATCGAGCTCGACGCCGGGCGGGCGGTAGACGTACAGAGGCCGGCGAGCCGGGTCGCCCAACGGGTTATCGGCGAGCGCGTCGGACTCCACCACGAGCTGGTCGAGCGCGCCCGCCAGCGGTCGCGCCCAGGGAGCGCCGACCACGCCGTCGAGTTCTTTCAGCGACACCCCCCAACCGTAGGGGAAATCACCTCGCGCGTGCGATCTGAGCGAGATCCCCCGGGGTATATTGGGACTCGGCCGGGCCTCCGGAGATGCCGGCTCATCGCATGACCGATTCACTCCAGACCTCAGGCAGCAACGGCGCCGGCGCCGACATCGATGCCGCCGAGACCAGCGAGTGGCTCGAGGCCGTCGACGCCGTCGTCGAGCACGACGGCCCGGACCGCGCCCGGCAGATCCTCGCGCGTGCGGTGCAGCGCGCGCAGCTCGCCGGCAGCGGCCCGATCGCCAGCATCACCACGCCGTATGTGAACACGATCCCGGCCGATCGCGAAGCCAAGCTGCCCGGCGATCCCGCGGTCGAGCGGCGCCTGCGCTCGATCATCCGCTGGAACGCGATGGCCATGGTCGTGCGCGCCAACAAGACCTCCTCTGAGCTCGGCGGGCACATCGCGAGCTTCCAGTCTCTCGCCACGCTGTACGAGGTCGGCTACAACCACTTCTGGCGCGCGTCCGACGACGAGCACGGGGGCGACCTCGTGTACTTCCAAGGTCATTCCTCGCCCGGCAACTACGCCCGCGCCTACCTGGAAGGGCGGCTGACCGAGGAGCAGCTCGACGGCTTCCGCCAGGAGGTGTCCCGTCCGGGCGGCCTGAGCTCCTACCCCCACCCGTGGTTGATGCCGGAGTTCTGGCAGTTCCCCACCGTGTCGCTCGGCATCGGGGCGATCACCTCGATCTATCAAGCGCGCTTCATGAAGTACCTCGCGGCTCGGGGAATGTCCGAGACCGACGGCCGCAAGGTGTGGGCGTTCATCGGCGACGGCGAGGTTGACGAGCCCGAGACCATGGGCTCGATCGGGATGGCCGGCCGCGAGCATCTCGACAACCTGATCTGGGTGGTCAACTGCAACCTCCAGCGGCTCGACGGCCCGGTGCGCGGCAACGGCAAGATCATCCAGGAGCTCGAGGCCGACTTCCGCGGCGCGGGCTGGAACGTGATCAAGGTGATCTGGGGCTCGCGCTGGGACCCGCTGCTCGCCGAGGACCACGACGGGCGCCTGGTCAAGGTCATGGAGGAGTGCGTCGACGGCGAGTACCAGACGTTCAAGTCGCGCGATGGCGCGTACGTCCGCGAGCAGTTCTTCGGTCGCGACCCCGTGCTGCTGGACCGCGTCTCGCACATGTCCGATGAGGAGATCTGGCTTCTGAACCGTGGCGGCCTGGACCAGCAGAAGGTGTATGCGGCCTACCACGAGGCGGTCCGCCACACCGGTCAGCCGACCGTGATCCTGGCCAAGACGATCAAGGGCTACGGGATGGGCGTCTCGGGCGAGGGCCAGATGATCACCCACCAGGCCAAGAAGATGACCGAGGACGCGCTCCTCGCCTTCCGCGACCGCTTCGAGCTGCCGCTCTCCGACGAGCAGGTCCGCGCCGCCGAGTACTACAAGCCGCCCGAGGACTCGCCCGAGATGCAGTTCATGCGCGAGTCGCGCGCCGCCCTCGGCGGGAGCCTGCCGGTGCGACGGCGCAAGGCGCCCGAGCTCGAGGTCCCGCCGCTGGAGACGTTCAAGGGCCAGCTCGAGGGCACCGGCGATCGCGAGGTCTCGACCACGATGGCCTTCGTCCGCGTGCTCGCCGCTCTGCTGCGCGACAAGAAGCTCGCCCGCAACATCGTCCCGATCGTGCCCGACGAGTCACGCACGTTCGGCATGGAGGGCATGTTCCGCCAGGTCGGTATCTACTCCCCGGTCGGCCAGCTCTACCAGCCCCAGGACTCCGAGCAGCTGATGTTCTACAAGGAGGACAAGCACGGCCAGATCCTCGAGGAGGGGATCACCGAGGCGGGCTCGATCTCCTCGTTCATCGCCGCCGGCACCTCGTACAGCGCGCACGGCGTCCCGATGATCCCGTTCTACATCTACTACTCGATGTTCGGCTACCAGCGCGTCGGCGACCTGGTCTGGGCGGCGGCCGACTCGCGCACGCGCGGGTTCATGCTCGGCGGCACGGCCGGACGCACCACGCTGAACGGCGAGGGCCTCCAGCATGAGGACGGCCACAGCCACGTGCTGTTCTCGGTGGTGCCCAACTGCCGCGCCTACGACCCCGCGTTCGGCTACGAGCTGGCGGTGATCATCCAGGACGGCCTGCGGCGGATGGTCGCCGAGCAGGAGGACGTCTTCTACTACATCACCTTGATGAACGAGAACTACCACCACCCGGCGATGCCCGAGGGGGCCGCCGAGGGGATCCTGCGCGGGATGTACCTGCTGCGGGGTTCCGAGACCGCTTCCGAGAAGGGCCCGCGGGTACAGCTCCTGGGTTCGGGCACCATGCTCAACGAGGTGCTGGCCGCAGCCGAGCTGCTCGAGTCCGATTTCGGCGTCGCGGCCGATGTGTGGAGCGTGACCTCGTTCACCGAGCTTCGGCGCGACGGGATCGGCGTCGAGCGGCACAACATGCTCCACCCGCTCGAGGAGCCGCGGCGTGCCTATGTGACCGAGCAGCTTAAGGGGCGCGGTCCGGTGGTCGCCTCCACCGACTACATCCGCACGTTCGCCGACCAGATCCGCCAGTGGGTGCCCGGCCGCTACCGGGTGCTCGGAACCGATGGCTTCGGGCGCAGCGACTCACGTAAGGCGCTGCGCCGGTTCTTCGAGGTAAACCGGCACTACGTCGCGGTGGCCGCCCTGAAGGAGCTGGCCGACGACGGTCAGGTGGAGCCGGGTAGGGTGCAGGAGGCGATCGAGCGTTACGAGATCGACGTCGACGCCCCGATGCCGACCACCGTATGACCGTATGAGCACGACTTCCGACGCCGTAGCGGTCGAAGTCCCGGATATCGGCGACTTCGAGGATGTCCCGATCATCGAGGTCCTGGTCTCGCCGGGCGATGAGGTGGCGGTCGACGACCCGCTAATGACGCTCGAATCGGACAAGGCCACGATGGACGTCCCAGCGCCGTTCCCGGGCACGGTCCGCGAGCTGCTGGTCGGCGTCGGCGACCGGGTCTCCCAGGGCGTCAAGCTGCTCACGCTCGAGCGCTCCGGTGACGGCGAAGGCGGCGCCGACGGCGTCGGTGCCGGCGGGGGCGCTGCCCCGTCGACCGGGGAGAAGGCCGCCGACTCGGTGCAAAGCGCGACCGAGGCCGAGGAGCAGGCGGAACCCTCGGCGCCAACGCCATCCTCGCCGCCACCGGCTGCAGAGGCCGCGGCACCCGCCCCTCAAGCTCCTGAGGGCAATGGCGGAGGTCCGGTGTATGCCAGCCCGGCCGTGCGGCGGATCGCCCGCGAGCTGAGCGTCGACCTGCACCAGGTGACCGGCAGCGGCCGCAAGGGCCGGATCACCAAGGACGACGTCCGGTCGTTCGCGGACCGTGGCCCTGCCGCGGCCGCGCCGGCGGGCGCCGGCGCCGGCCCTGGATCCGGCGGCCCCGGTCTTGGTCTTGGGATGAACCTGCCGGCGTGGCCGACGATCGACTTCTCCAAGTTCGGCGAGACCGAGCGCGTGCAGCGCTCGCGGATCCAGCGGATCTCCGGGCCGGTGCTCGCCCGCAACTGGGTGATGATCCCCCACGTCACCCACAACGACGAGGCCGACATCACCGACCTCGAGGCCTGGCGCAAGCGGCTCAACGACGAGCACTCCCGCGACGGCGTGAAGGTCACGATGGTGTCGTTCCTGATCGTCGCCTCGGTCGCGACGTTGAAGGCGTTCCCGAACTTCAACTCCTCCCTGGACGGGGAGGACCTGATCCTCAAGCGCTACTACAACATCGGGTTCGCCGCGGACACCCCGGGCGGGCTTGTCGTGCCGGTGATCAAGAACGCCGATCAGAAGGGGCTGCTCGACATCGCCCGCGAGCTCACCGAGCTGTCCGGCAAGGCGCGCGACGGCAAGCTCGCGCCGGGTGACATGCAGGGCGCATCGTTCACGATCTCCTCGCTCGGCGGGATCGGCGGCACTTCGTTCACTCCGATCATCAACGCTCCCGAGGTTGCCATTCTCGGGGCTACCCGCTCGGCCATGAAGCCCGTGTGGGAGGCCGCTCGAGGCGAGTTCGTGCCGCGGCTCATGCTGCCGCTGTCGCTGTCCTACGACCACCGGGTGATCGACGGTGCGGCGGCCGCTCGGTTCACGGTTCACCTGGTCAAGGTCCTGAGCGATCTGAGACGGGCCCTGCTGTGAGCGAGGTTCGCGTCCCGGACATCGGGGACTTCCAGGACGTCCCGATCATCGAGATCCACGTCTCGCCCGGCGACGAGGTGGCCGTCGAGGACCCGCTGGTCACGCTCGAGTCGGATAAGGCCACGATGGACGTGCCGGCCCCCGAGGCGGGGACGGTGGCCCAGCTGCGGGTCAAGATCGGCGATCGGGTATCCGAGGGCAGCGTGCTCCTGATGCTCGAGGGGGTCACTGATGGCGCGGCGCCCAGTGACGGCGGCGCTCCTGCGGAGGAGAAGCCGTCCGGCGAGGCGCGCGTCGAGCGCGAGCCCGCCCCTCCCCCGCCCTCATCCGACGGCGCCGGCGGCGACCACGACTTTCAGGTCGTGGTGATCGGGTCGGGACCGGGTGGCTACACCGCTGCCTTCCGCGCTGCCGATCTCGGCCTCAAGACCGCGCTGATCGAGCGCTACGACACGCTGGGCGGAGTCTGCCTGAACGTGGGCTGCATCCCTTCCAAGGCGCTGCTTCACGCCGCCCGCGTGGTCTCCGAGGCCGAGGAGATGGCCGAGCATGGGATCAAGCTCGGCAAACCCAAGGTGGATCTTGATGCGCTGCGGGAGTGGAAGGAGTCCGTCGTGGGTCGCCTGACCGGCGGGCTCACCGGGCTGGCCAAGCAGCGCAAGGTCGAGGTCATCCACGGCGCGGCTTCGCTGACCGGACCCAACACCGTCTCAGTGGGCGAGCGCACCGTCTCGTTCCATAACTGCATCATCGCCGCGGGCTCGGAGGCGGCGAGCCTCCCGGATCTCCCTGACGACGAGCGGATCATCGACTCCACGGGCGCGCTCGAGATCCCCTCGGTGCCCAAGCGCCTGCTCGTGGTCGGCTGCGGAATCATCGGCCTCGAGATGGCCACCGTCTATCACGCGCTGGGCTCGAAGGTGACGATGGTCGAGCTCCTCGACCAGCTCATCCCCGGCTGCGATCCCGACCTGGTCAAACCGCTCCAGAAGCGGATCTCCAGCCGTTACGAGGCGATCCATCTCGGCACCAAGGTGGAGTCTGTCGAGGCGTCCGAGAAGGCCCTGACGGTCAAGCTCTCCAATGGAGACTCGCCCAAGTTCGACGGGCTTCTGGTCGCCATCGGCCGCCGGCCGAACGGTCGCGCGGTGGGCGCCGACGCGGCCGGGGTCGAGGTCGACGACGCCGGGTTCATCCGGGTCGACCGCCATCTGCGCACCAACGTCCCGCACATCTACGCCATCGGCGACGTCGTCGGCGGTCCGATGCTCGCCCACAAGGCCTCGCACGAGGGCAAGGTGGCCGCCGAGGTCATCGCCGGCGAGCCAGGCGCCGAGTTCGACCCGCGGACGATCCCCTCGGTCGCCTACACCGATCCCGAGGTCGCCTGGATGGGCCTGACCGAGCTGTCGGCCCGAGAGCAGGGGATCGAGTACGACAAGGCCGTCTTCCCGTGGGCCGCCTCCGGCCGCGCGCTCTCCCTGGGCCGCGACGAGGGCATGACCAAGCTGCTGTTCGAGGCGGGCGGCTCCGGCTCCCGTCGCCTGCTCGGTGCCGGCATCGTCGGCGTCAACGCCGGCGAGCTGATCGCCGAAACTGTTCACGCGCTCGAGATGGGCTCCGACGCCGAGGACATCGGCCTGAGCATCCACCCCCACCCCACCCTGACCGAGACGATCGGTTTCGCCGCCGAGATGGCCGAGGGCACGATCACCGACCTGATGCCCCCGCGCAAGCGCCCCGCGACGTCCAAGGCCTGACCCGGCCGCCACGGATCTGGCGCACACCCCCCGTCTCGCCCGGCCCCGCCGTCGCCTACCCCGAGACGAAATTTCCACCATTACGGCGGCGTCCCCCCGCTTATTGACGGATAGTTCGTCCTGGGAGGCTGTCGCTCAATTGGCGGCGGGAATTGAATGGGGGGGTCCGGTGCGGTTCGTGTTGGGGGTGGCTGGGCCTGCCGCCCGGGCTCAAGCGGCCGTGGGGAGGGTTCGGTAGAGCTTGAGGAGGT
>JAFAWR010000283.1 GCA_019241635.1 Solirubrobacterales bacterium | reverse complement strand
CGCTGTTGTATACGCTCCCGGCGTTCCAGAGCCCGAACACGACCAGCGAGAACACCCCCGCCGCCGCGCCCACGAAATGCCCGACGATCGTGTTCCGCGGCGAGCCCACCTCCGCCATCGGGGTCTCGAAGATCAGGAACGCGGTGGCGCCGAGGCTCGGGAACACGAGCGGCTGCTTGACGATGTACGCCCACGTGCCGCTCAGGCCGATGGCCACCAGCGAGCCCAGGAACGTGTAGACGGCGTTGCCGTTGTTGCGCCAGCGCCGATAGAGCCACCGCTTGAGGCCGTAGGAGCCCGGGACGCCGACCAGCGAGCCCTGACGCTGGAAGATGCGCACGCCCGAGTCGGCGAACTCGGCGATGTGGTCGAGCTGGTCGTCGGGTTCGAGCAGCGTGCTCACGGCGCGCGCAGCCTACTTGTTAGCCCGCTTAGAGTCGCCGGTAGCGCGCCTCGAACAGCGAGTAGGCGGCGAACACCAGCAGCCCGGCTGCGGCCAGGCCCAGCAGGACCGCGCCGAACGCCTGGTGGTGCAGGCGGCCCAGGGCGCCGTCCAGTCCGACGGCCTCGTGCGGGTTGAAGTCGATCGCGGTCTTCAGCACGAAATAGCCGACAAGCCCGAACACGAGCGCCCGGGCAGCCAAGCCGACGCGTCCGACGATCATGAACGTGCGGCGCTCCGGCGGGCTCATCTCGCCCAGCTTCGCGTCCTCGGCGAACCCCCCGCGGCAGGCGTCGTAGAGCTGATACAGGCTGATCGCGATGAGGACGGCACCGGTCGCCCCCACGATGACCGCCCCGCCGGGCCACCCGAGTACGCCGGCGGCCGCGTGCGATGGAGCGTTCGAGCTGTTGCCGGAGCTCCCGAACAGGATCCGTACCGCCACCGCGAAGAAGCCCAGGTAGACGATCCCGCCGGCGCCGTTGCCGAGCCGATCGGTGAGCTCATCGCCACCGCCGCCCTCCGGCCCACGACCGAAAACGGCCTGGCTGAGCTTCCACAGCGCATAGGCGAGCAGGCCGGCCGCCGCCACCGCGACGCCCACGCGCCCGAGCGGTGCGCGCGCGATCAACGCCAGCGCGCCCTGCTGATCGGGGGCGGCCGGCGCCGAGCCCGCTCCCAGCGCCAGCGCCAGCGCGATCGCCCCCACGACCCCGTAGGTGACCGACCGGGTGACGAACCCGGCGCGCACCGCCCAGAGAAACGGTCGGCTGCGCTCGGCCCCCACGGCGACGGTCATAGAGCGGCGGCGAGCTCGTCGGCGCCGGTCACCGGCGCCTGGCAGATGAAGTGCTCGCACACGTAGGCCGCGGCGCGCCCGTCGACCGGCTCGCGGCCTTCGAGCAGCGGCACGCCGTCGGCCTCGCCGGTGGCCAGCACCAGGTGTGGCCGGTAGTCGCCCCGGACGACCCGGAGCAGCTCCTCCGCCCCGGGCGACGGGCCGACGATCGCGACCTCCTTGACCGGTGCGAGGTAGAAGTCGGCGGCCTGGAGCAGATGCCCGAAGGCCTGGGGATGACGCGCGGCGAGCGGGTACAGCAGCCGGAGCACGCCGAGGGCGTGGCGCTCGTAGCGGCCCTCGCCGGACAGCAGGGCCAATCGCAGCAGCCCCAGCGCGGCGGCCGAGTTGCCCGACGGGATCGGCGAGTCCTCGAGGTCCTTGCGCCGCGCCGCGAGCGATTCGTGGTCATCGGCCGTGGTGTAGAAGCCCCCGCGCTCGGAGTCCGAGAAGCGCTCGATCATGACGTCCGCGGTCGCGCACGCTTCGGTGTACCAGCGGGGATCGCCGGTGGCCTCGTACAAAACGATCAGCGCCTCGAGCAGGAACGCGTGGTCCTCGAGGTAGGCGGCGATCCGGCCCCGGCCGTCCTTCCAGGTGCGGAGCAGGCGCCCGTCTCCGTCGCGCAGATCGGCGAGCACGAAGCTCGCGCAGTCGACGGCGGCCTGAACGTAGTCGGATCTCCCGAGCACCGCCCCGGCCTCGGCTAGCGCCGCGATCATCAGCGCGTTCCAGGCGGTCAGGCGCTTGTCGTCGAGCCCGGGGCGGACCCGCTTGGAGCGCGCGTCGAGCAGGCGGCGGCGGATCTCCGCGAGGTCCGCCGGCGAAGGCCCCCGGGCCTCCAGGATCAGGGCGTGCTCGAACCGGGCGGGGCGGAAATAGTCGAGCGCGGCCGGGGCGAGCTCCGGGCCCAGGACCTCGCGAAGCTCGGACTCGGTCCACACGTAGAACTTGCCCTCGACCCCTTCGGAGTCGGCGTCAAGGGCCGAGCAGAAGCCGCCCTCGCGTCCGCGCATCTCCCGCAGGGCCCAATCGAGGGTCTCGCAGCACACCGCGCGGAAGCGCTCCCGGCCCGAGACCTGCCAGCCGTGCAGGTAGGCCCGGGCGAGCAGGGCGTTGTCGTAGAGCATCTTCTCGAAATGCGGCACGGTCCATGTGGCGTCGACGGAGTAGCGGGCAAAGCCCCCTCCCACCTGGTCGTAGATCCCCCCGCGGGCCATCGCCTCGAGCGTGCCGAGCGACATGTCGTGCTCGCCGCGGGCGAGCAGCAACTCGAGCACCGAGTGCGGCGGGAACTTCGGCGCGCGTCCGAAGCCGCCGTTCGTGCGGTCATAGGTATTCCACAGCGACACCAGGGCGGCCCGTAGCTCGTCGTCGCGAATCGGGTCGAGCGAGGGCTCGAGCTCACCCGTCGCGCCCAGCGCCTGGACCATCCGCGTCCCCTGGGCGAGGATCTCCTCGCGGCGGTTTGCCCAGGCCTCGGCCACGCCGTCGAGCACCATCCGCCAGCTCGGCAGCCCGTGACGCGACTCGGGCGGGAAATAGGTGCCGGCATAGAACGGAACCCCGTCGGGAGTCAGGAACGCGTTGAGCGGCCAGCCGCCGTGTCCGGTCAGCGCCTGGCAGGCCTCCATGCAGATCGCGTCGATGTCCGGGCGCTCCTCGCGGTCGACCTTCACGCAGACGAACCGCTCGCTCATCAGCGCGGCGATCTCGGGATCCTCGAAGGACTCGTGGGCCATCACGTGGCACCAGTGACAGGCCGAGTAGCCGATCGAGACGAGCAGCGGGCGGTCCTCGGCACGCGCTCGCGCGCTCGCCTCCTCACCCCACGGATACCAATCCACGGGGTTGTCCTTGTGCTGCAGCAGGTACGGCGAGCTCTCGCCCCCGAGGCGGTTCGGCACGCCCCCAGGCTACCCCGAGCTACAAACGGGCAATACGCTGTATCGAGCGTCCCCCGACGAGGAGGAAGTGAGTTGGCACCACACCGCGAGTCGGTCACGGCGTCCGGCGCCCCGGAGGCCGTCGGGCCCTACGTTCATGCCGTCCGGGCCGGCGGCCTGTTGTTCTGCTCAGGGCAGATCCCGCTCGATCCCAAGAGCGGCGAGATCGTCGGCGCCACCGCGGCCGATCAGGCGGGGCGCTGCCTGGAGAACCTGGCCGCGGTATGCGCGGCGGCCGGCGCCACCCTCGGCGACGCGGTGAAGCTGACCGTGTACCTGACCGACATGGGCTCGTTCGCCTCCGTCAACGAGGTCTACGAGTCGTTCTTCGAGTCCGATCCTCCGGCCCGCGTGGCGATCGCGGTGGCCGCACTGCCGCGAGGCGCGCTGGTCGAGATCGACGCGGTGGTGGCGCTGCCTGCTTGACGCACAATCAATAGACCTGCGGAGCGCCGCCGAGGCGGGAGCCGGGATCGTCCGCGAGACGCCCGTGCTGAGCTCGCGGACGCTCTCGGAGCGCGCCGGCCAGACCGTCCTGCTCAAGGCGGAGAACCTGCAGCGCACCGGTTCGTTCAAGATCCGCGGCGCGCTGTCCAAGCTCGCGGCGCTCGGCGTGCAGTGCGCCGCCGGGGTGGTCACCGGGAGCGCGGGCAACCACGCGCAGGCGGTGGCCTACGCCGCGCGTGCGCGCGGCGTGCCCTGCCACGTGTTCATGCCCGAGTCGGCGTCGATCGCCAAGGTCGAGGCCGCCCGCGGGCTCGGGGCGGACATCCAGATGGTCGGCGCGACGGTCGACGATGCGCTCGAGGCGGCCCGGGAGTTCGCCGCGCGCGAGGCGCGGATGGCGTTCGTCCACCCGTTCGAGGACCCGTACGTGATCGCCGGCCAGGGCACGCTCGGCCTCGAGCTGCTCGACGAGGTGCCGGACCTGGCCAAGGTGATCGTCCCGGTCGGAGGCGGCGGGCTGGTCAGCGGTGTGGCGATTGCGGTCAAGTCCGAGCGGTCGGCAATCGAGGTGGTCGGCGTGCAGGCGGCCAGTTGCGCGCCGGTGAAGGGGTCGCTCGCCGCCGGGGGCCCGGTGGCGGTCGAGTCGGCTCTGACCATCGCGGACGGGATCGCGGTCAAGCGGCCCGGCGAGCTCACCCTGTCGCTGATCGAGCGCTGGGTCGACGACGTGGTCGCGGTCGACGAGGACGAGGTCGCGGAGGCAATGATGTTCCTGCTCGAGCGGGCCAAGCTCGTGGTCGAGGGAGCGGGTGCGGTCGGAGTGGCGGCCCTGCTCTCGGGCCGGACGGCCGCCGCACAGGCGGGCACGACGGTGGTGGTGCTCTCGGGGGGCAACGTCGACGCCGGGCTGCTCGGTGAGGTGGCGCGGCGCCACGAGAGCCAGGCCGGGCGGCGGCTCGTCCTGCTCGCCTCGCTGCCCGACCGGCCGGGCTCGCTGGCCCGGCTGCTCGCGCTGGTCGGCGAGCTCCGGGCCAACCTGCTCGACGTCGAGCACATCCGCGAGGGATTCGATCTGCACGTGCGCGAGACCGCGGTGCAGCTGGTGCTCGAGACCCGGGGCCAGGCCCACGCCCGGCGGGTGACCGAGTCGGTGCGGCGGGCCGGCTACGCCGAGCCGCGCGCGCTGCGGTAGAGCGACTCCTCCATCTTCGCCAGCCGCGCGTGCTCGACCAGCGCGGCCACGACGCGACTGCGCTCGTCGGCCTCCGGGTGCCATTGCACGCCGAGGACAAAGCGGCGTCCGGGCGCCTCGACTGCCTCGGGGAGGTCGTCGATCGTCGAGACCCCGGTCACCTCCAGCCCGGCTCCGACCGTGGCCACCCCCTGATGATGGTGCGACTTGGTGAGGTGGATCTCCTCGCCCGCGGCGCGGGCGGCGAGCGAGCCGGCGCTCAGGCGGACGTCGTGGTCAGAGCCCTCGAAGCTGCCCGGGGTGCGGCGATGCTCCTCGTGCCCGAGCTCCTCGGGGAGGTGCTGGCGCAGCGTCCCGCCAAACGCGACGTTGATCAGCTGCATGCCCCGGCAGATGCCGAGCAGCGGGACGTCGCGCTCGACGGCGCGGCGGGCCAGCGCGAGCTCGGAACGGTCGCGCTCGGGCATGATGTGAAGGGTCGCGGGGTGCGTCTCGGCGCCGTAGCAGGCCGGGTCGATGTCGTTGCCGCCGGCCAGGATCAGCCCATCGAGCAGGTCGAGCATCTGATCCGGCTCGTCCTCGAAGCTCCCATCGGGCGGGATCATCACGGCAAGACCGCCGGCGCGCTGGATCGCCGTGATGTAGCTCACCGCGAGCAGCGCAGCCTCGCGCTCCTTCCACACGCCCCACTGGGCGCGAGCGAGCGCTGTGCAGATGCCGATCACGGGTCGCGTTTCGTCCATTCTCTCCTGAGGCTAGCCCGTTGGATCTTCCCCGAAGCGGTCTTGGGCAGCTCGTCGGCGAACTCGACGATCCGCGGATATTTGTACGGCGCGGTCTGGGTCTTGACGTGCTCCTGGAGCTCGCTGGCCAAGCTCTGGCCGGGGTCGAACCCGTCCCGCAGGACGACCACCGCGCGCACCACCGCGCCGCGTTCCTCGTCGGGGGCGGCGATCACCGCCGCTTCGGCCACCGCGGCGTGGGAGACCAGCGCCGACTCCACCTCAAACGGTCCGATGCGGTAGCCGGCCGAGATGATCACGTCGTCGGTGCGCCCCTCGAAGTACAGGTAGCCGTCGTCGTCGGAGCGGACCCGATCGCCGGTGCGCCACGGGCGGCCGGCCGGCGCCGGCGCGCCGTCGAGGTAGCCGACGAAGAACGTCGGATCGGTTCTCGGGTCAGCCAGCACGAGCTCGCCATCCTCGACGGTCAGATCGACGCCGGGCAGGGGGCGGCCCATCGAGCCGGGGCGAACCGGCTCGCCGAGCGGATTGCCGGTCAGCTGGCCGGTCTCGGTCTGTCCGTAGCCGTCTCGGATCTCCAGTCCGGTGGTCTCGCGGAAGGCGCGGATGACCTCCGGGTTGAGCGCCTCGCCGGCGGCCACGAGCGAGCGCAGCTCGGGCACCGGTGTGATCTCCACCCGCTTGGCGATCACCCGGTACTCGGTGGGCGCCATGCACAGCACGTTCACCCGCTCGGCGTGCAGGATCTCGAGGCGCTCGGCCGGGTCGAAGCGCGCGTCATGCAGCAGCGCCGCCGCCCCGCGCAGCCACGGCGCTATGAACGCGTTGCGGGCCGACTTGGACCAGCCGGTCGCGGCCGTGCACCACACCAGATCGCCGGGCCGCGCGTCCAGCCAGTGCTCCGCCTGGAGGCGCTGGCCGGGCAGGTAGCGCTGGCCGTGAACGACGCCGGTGGGCTCGCCGGTGGTGCCGCTGGTGAACGTGATCAGGCACGGATCGTCCGGCTCGAGCTCGACCGCCGGCGCCGGGTCGGCCGCGGTGGACAGCGTCTCGTCCGGGACCGTGATCACCGGGCAGGTCGGCTTCACCGCCGAGAGCTCGGCCAGGTTGCGCTCGTCGGCAACGATCAGGCTGGGCCGGGCGGCCTCGATGCGCACCGCCAGGTCACGGGCGCGCAACTGCTCGTTGCAGGGCAGGGCGACGGCGCCGATCCGGAAGCAGGCGACCATCGTCAGCACCCACTCGGGCCGGTTGCCGATCAGCGTCATCACGACGTCGCCGCGGCCCACGTGCCCGGTCTGGGTGAGCGCGCCGGCCAGCCGGGCGCTGCGGTCGGCGACCTCGCCGAAGCTCCACTCGCGACGCCGGCCGTCGTGGGCCAACTCGACCAGGGCCAGCCGGTCCGGCGGGGCGTGATCGACCACGTCGCGGGCGAAGTTCATGAAGGCGGCCAGTCTGCCAGGATCGACCGCCGTGACGTTCTGGAACGGAGTCCTGTGGCTGCACCTGCTCGGCATGGCCTTCTTCGTGGGCGGCCAGTTGATGCTGGCCGCCGTCGTCGTCCCGGCTCTGCGCGGCCTCAAGGACCGCGAGCCGCTCAGGGCGACCGCGCGGCGGTTCGGGATCGGGAGCGGGATCGCCTTCGTCGTGCTGATCGCGACCGGCGCGGCGCTGGCCAGCCACGAGCACAAATGGAGCGACTCGACCCTGCACGTCAAGATGGGGCTGATCGCGCTGGTCGTCGTGCTCATCGGCGCCCACGCGCGCCGGCCCCAGTCGCACGTGCTCGACGGCCTGGTGTTCGCGCTGTCGCTGGCGATCGTGTGGCTGGGGGTCGTGGTCGGAAGCTAAGAAGACGCTTATCAAACATTCGTCCACTTTGGCGATGTTTGATGAGGTTTGCGCAACAATGCCGCATCGGCCGCCGGCGCAAGGGGGCCTTGACCGACTACATGCGGGTTCGGCTCCGTTCGGAGCTCGCCGGCGGATATCCGGCGATCGGTCTGGTTGCGGCCGGCGGCGATTTTTTTTTAACCAACTGTTTCTTCTTGGCGCCCAGGCGCCTTGGTAGGCTCGCCCTCGAATGGGGTTGATGACCGGGACCGGACCGCTGGCGAAGAACCCGGCGGGGAGCTTCAACTTCGACACGCCGGCGCCCGGCCAGGCGATGTACATCGAGCCATGCCCGAAGTGGCTCCGGGTGATGGTGGGCGGCGAGACGATCGCCGACAGCCGCAACGCGCTGATGGTCTCGGAGTCGGGCCACCAGCCGGTTTACTACTTCCCGGCCGAGGATGTCCGGGCGGACGTGCTCGAGCCCTCGGACCGGCACACTCGGTGCCCCAAGAAGGGCGAGGCGTCCTACCACACGATCCGGGTCGGCGACACGGTGCTGGAGAGCGCGGCCTGGTACTACCCCGAGCCGCTCGAGGCCGCGGCGGCGCTCAAGGACCTGATTGCGTTCTACTGGGACCGGATGGACCACTGGTACGAGGAGGACGAGGAGGTGTTCGTCCATCCCCGCGACCCCTACCACCGCGTCGACGTTCTGCCCACCTCGCGCCGGATCCGGATCTCGCTGGACGGCGAGGTGCTGGCCGAGTCAGACCGGGCG
>JAFAWR010000257.1 GCA_019241635.1 Solirubrobacterales bacterium | reverse complement strand
GACCAGCCGTCCGTTCGACTTCCACGGGCATCCCTTCCCGCCGGGCAGCCCCAACGAGGACATCGGGCGCATCGGGATCGGCCAGGGCGGCCTGCTGGTGACGCCGCTGCAGATGGCGATGGTGGCCGCTGCCGTGGCCAACAACGGGGTGCTGATGAAGCCGTACTTCGTCAGCAAGGTGGTCGACCAGGATGGGCGTACCGTACGGAGCAACAACCCGACCGTCTACCAGACTGTGATGAAACCCTCCACGGCGCAGGCGCTGTCGCAGATGATGCGGCGTGTGGTCGAAGAGGGAACCGGACAGCCGGCCCAGCTCGGCGGGATCTCGGTGGCCGGCAAGACCGGAACCGCGTCGATCGGCGCCACCGGGTCGGGTCTCACCGAGCCCTGGTTCATCGGGTTCGCACCGGCTAACAGCCCGAAGGTGGCGGTTGCCGTGACGATCGCGCAGACGCAGGGTGGCTTCGGGGCCACGGTTGCGGCGCCGATCGCCAAGAACATCATCCAGACGCTGCTGGCCGAGGGGAAGTGATGGCGGGTCTCGGTCCCGGCACGCTCGTCGACGACCGCTACAAGATCCTCTCGCGGCTGGGCGCGGGCGGCATGGCCGACGTGTTCCTGGCCGAGGACGAGCAACTCGGCCGCAAGGTGGCCCTGAAGCTGCTCTATCAGCGCTTCGCCGAGGACCCGGGGTTCGTCGAGCGCTTCCGCCGCGAGGCCCAGGCGGCCGCCGGGCTCCAGCACCCCAACGTGGTCAGCGTGTATGACCGCGGTGCCTACGACGGGACGTACTACATCGCGATGGAGTATCTCCCCGGCCGCTCTCTGAAGCAGCTGATCCGCGCCGAGGCGCCACTTGACCCGATCCGTGCGATCGACATCACTCTCCAGATCCTGAAGGCGGCCCGGTTCGCTCATCGCCGCGGGGTCATCCACCGCGACCTGAAGCCGCACAACGTGATCGTCGACGACTCCGACAACGCCAAGGTCACGGACTTCGGCATCGCCCGCGCCGGCGCTTCGGACATGACCGAGACCGGCTCGATCATGGGCACCGCCCAGTACCTCTCGCCCGAGCAGGCCCAGGGTCATGCGGTGAGTGCCGGGTCGGACCTCTACTCGATCGGGGTCGTTCTGTACGAGATGCTCACCGGCCGCGTGCCGTTCGACGCCGAGTCGGCCGTGACCATCGCCTTGAAGCACGTGTCCGAAGCGCCGCCGCCGATGAGCGTGATCAACCCCGAGGTGCCGCCCGAGCTCGAGCAGGTCGTGATGTGGGCGCTCAACAAGAACCCGGTCGATCGCCCGGCCAACGCCGATC
Source organism: Solirubrobacterales bacterium (assembly GCA_019241635.1). Taxonomy (GTDB): domain Bacteria; phylum Actinomycetota; class Thermoleophilia; order Solirubrobacterales; family Solirubrobacteraceae; genus Palsa-465. The sequence continues at coordinate 27,457 of JAFAWR010000257.1, read as the reverse complement.
AGTTCATCACCGCGCTCGAGCAGGCCCGCGCCGCGCTCCTGTCCGGGGACCGCTCTCAGCGCACGGCGAGCATGGCCGCGCTGGCCGGCGTGGCCGCGGGACGCTACGCCGCCGCCGCGGCAGTCAGCGCTCCACCGGCCGCCCCGCCGCCACCCGGCACCGGAGCGTTCGACGTGATCGACACCGCCTACGTGCCGCCCGAGGACGAGCCTCCCCATCGGCGCACGCTGTGGCCCTGGATCGTCCTGCTGCTGGTGCTCCTGCTGGCCGGCGGCGGCGTGGCCGCCTACCTGGCCCTGCGCCCGGCCAAGGTGGTCGTGCCGCCGGTGGTGGGCGAGCCGTTCACCGCCGCGCAGACCCAGCTCCAGAGCGACGGCTTCACGGTGAACCAGCTGCAGGAGACCAACGCGAAAGCCGCGGGGACGGTGATCGCCCAGAACCCGCTGGCCGGGAACAAGGTCAAGCAGGGTTCGAACGTGTCGCTCACGGTCTCCTCGGGTCCGGGACCGGCCACCGTGCCCACTGTGGTCGGCGAGACCCTGGCCCAGGCCAAGTCCTCGATCCAGCTCGCCGGTCTTAAACCCGGCAACATCGTCCGCCAGACGAGCACGCAGTACGCCAAGGGGCGGGTGATCGACACGAGCCCGGCGGCCGGCCAGCAACCGCCGGTCGGGACGCCGGTGACGATCTTCCTCTCGAGCGGTCCGCCCGACGTGTCGGTGCCCGACACGACCGGCGAGGACGTCGGCCAGGCCAAGTCCACCCTGCAGAGCCGCGGGTTCAACGTCGACACGACGCCCCAGGTCTCGACCACGGCCACCCCGGGAACCGTGCTCACCCAGAGCCCGACCGGCGGCATGTCGGTGGCCAGCGGCTCGACGATCACGCTCGTGGTGGCCAAGGCTCCGCCCACGATCGCCGTGCCCAACGTGGTCGGCCAGACGCGGGGGGCGGCCGAGGCGACGCTCGGGGCCGCCGGCTTCCCGGCCACGGTTCAGGAGCAGACGGTGACCGACCCGACCCAGAAGGGGATCGTGCTCAGCCAGACGCCGGCCGCCTCGAACCAGGAGAAGAAGAACACGCTCGTGACCATCGTGGTCGGCCACTACGTCGCGACGCCGACCACGACGACATCGACGACGACGCCGACCGGGACGACCTCGGCGCCGAAGAAGAAGAAGTGAGGCCCGCTCGTGTCGCGGTGCTCGGCGGGGGCCGCTCGTCTGAGCACGAGGTGTCGCTGGCCTCCTCGGCGTCGGTCCGGGAGGGCCTGCGCGAGGCCGGACATGAGCCGATCGCGATAGAGATCGACCGCGACGGCGTGTGGCGGCGCGACGGCTCGGAAGTGGCGGTGTCGCCGGGCCTCGGCCTGGACGGCGTGGACGTGGTGTTCCCGGTGCTCCACGGACCGTTTGGCGAGGACGGGACCGTGCAGGGACTGCTCGAGTGCCTCGACGTCCCCTACGTCGGCGCCGGCGTGCTCGCCTCGGCGCTGTGCATGGACAAGGTGATGTTCAAGGAGGTCATGAAGCACGCAGAGCTGCCGCAGGTCGACTACCGCGCGGTTCGGGCGGGCGAACTGGCATCCGATCGCTCCGGCGTGCTGGCCCGCATGGAAGCCCTCGGGTTGCCGGTGTTCGTCAAGCCCGCGCGGTTGGGGTCATCGGTGGGCATCGTCCGGGTGAGCGAGGCGGCCGATCTGGCCGGCGCTCTCCAGACCGCGTTCGAGCACGATGAGCTGGCCATCGTCGAGGCGGCCGCCCGCGGGCTCGAGGTCGAATGCTCGGTGCTCGGCAACGGCGATCCGGTCGCCTCCGAGCCGGGAGAGATCGTGCTGGCCGCCGGCGAGACGGGCTGGTACGACTACGAGGCCAAATACACGCCCGGCGGGATGCAGCTGGTCGTGCCGGCACGCGTCCCGCCCTGGGTTCGGGAGAACATCCAGGAGATGGCCATCCAGGCCTTCCGGCACGCCGGATGCAGCGGCCTGGCCCGGGTCGACTTCTTCATCGAGGGGGAGCGTGTGCTGCTCAACGAGCTCAACACGATGCCCGGCTTCACCGCGACCAGCGTCTACGCGTCGCTGTTCGAGGCCAGCGGCGTACCCTACGCCGAGCTGCTCGACCGCCTCGTCCAGCTGGCCTTTGAGCGCCACGAGGCGGGCCGGCGCCACCGCCATTAAGCTGGCCGTCATGACGACCGATATCGAATCGGTGGCCGTGGTCGGCGGTGGGTTCATGGGCACCGGCATTGCCGAGGCCGTGGCGGTGGCCGGGATGCCGGTGATCGTGCGCGACGTCGACGAAGCGTCGGTGGGCCGCGCCGGCGAGCGGATCGACGTGTCGCTGTCCCGCGCGGTCCGCGGCGGGAAGCTCTCAGACGACGCCGCCCGGGCGGCGCGCGAGCGCATCGAGCTGACCACCGACCTGGCGACGATCGCCCAGGCCGACCTGGTCATCGAGGCGGTTCCCGAGGACGAGCGGCTCAAGCTCTCGGTCATGGAGGCGATCGACGAGTTGGTCGCCGATGGCTCGGTCGTGGCCTCCAACACGTCCTCGATCCCGATCGCCGAGCTGGCTCAGGCGGTGAGCCGCCCCGAGCGGGTGCTCGGGCTGCACTTCTTCTCCCCGGTCCCAGTGATGAACCTGGTCGAGGTCGTGGTCGCGCTCGACACCGACGAGGAGACGATCGCCCGCGCCCGGCGGTTCGTCGAGCGCCTGGGCAAGCGCCCGATCGAGACCAAGGACCGCTCGGGCTTCATCGTCAACATGCTGCTGGTCCCCTACCTGATGGCCGCCGTGCGGATGTATGAGGACGGGTTCGCCTCGCGCGAGGACATCGACATCGGGATGAAGCTCGGCTGCGGCCACCCCATGGGCCCCCTCACCCTGTGCGACTTCATCGGCCTGGACGTCCTGTACGCGGTGTGCGATTCGCTCTATGAGGAGTTCAAGCGCGACGAGTACGCGCCGCCGCCGCTGATGAAGCGGATGGTGGCGAGCGGCCGGCTCGGACGGAAGTCCGGGCGCGGGTTCTACGACTACAGCGCCTAGTGGCCCCTCACTAGCGAAGCCCGTAGATCGCGACCTCGTTGATCGCCGCGAGCAGCCGCCCGGGCGGCAGCGAGGTGATCCACACCAGGTAGTAGCGGTATCCGGTCTTCGGGGTGGAGAGCGTGATCGGCTGCTTGCGCTTGACCGAGGCGACCTGCGCGAGCAGCGTCCAGCCTCCCGCGCCCTTGTTGAAGACGTAGGGGTCGGGTGCCGAGGTCGAGCCGTAGATCTGGACGTTGTAGCCCGGCGTGGAGGTGTCGAGCACGAGCGACTTGGCGTCGACCGACCGGCTCATGTCCACGTACAGGCCCACCCCGGGCTTTTGCAACGAGCCGGTGTAGTAGTGGTCGGTCAGCCAGGCGGTGTTCACGTTGCCGTCGATGGCGAAACCGACCAGGTTGGGGTTCTGGTTCTTGGCTCCGCTGAGCGCGTCGGGGTTGTAGTCGTGCGCGCAGGTCGAGCAGGGAAACAGCTGCGTCGCCTTCGGGGACGGCGCCGGCTGGTTGAGCCTCGGCGCTTCGCGATGGGTGCGCGTGGCCAGTATCCACGCCACCACTCCGCCCGCGATCACGAGCGGAAGGAGCATCAGGATTACGGCGCGGACCCGGTGGCGGACCGGGAACGGGATCCGGCGCCGCGTCTGGGAGGGCAAGGTCCGCAGAACGCTCGTCACCTCGCCGGTGGCGCTGCCGGCGCGCGCGGTCTCGATGGCCAGGACGTCCTCGAGGTCGGCGATCAGCTCGGCGTCGTCGGCGTACCGGTCCTCGACGCGCTTGGCCGTCGCCGTGTCGATCACCGAGGCCAGGGCCGCCGAGACCTCCGGGCGCTTGGACTGCACGTCGGGGAGTTGCTCGCGGACGTGCTTCATCGCCACCGCGACCTGGTTCTCGCCCTTGAACGGGACCTCGCCGGTGACCATCTCATAGAGGACGATCCCCAGCGAATAGAGGTCGGACTGGCCGGTCACCGGGCGGCCGAGGGCCTGCTCGGGCGAGACGTAATCGGTCGTACCCAGCACGCGCCCGTCGGCGGTCAGGCCCTCCTCGTCGAGGGTGCGGGCGATCCCGAAGTCGGTGACCTTGGCCGAGCCCTCCTCGTCGATCAGCACGTTCTGGGGCTTGACGTCGCGGTGGACGATGTGCCGGGCGTGCGCGGTGCCGAGCGCCCGAGCGATCTCGATCGCGTACGCCACCGCCTCGGTGATCGGCAGCCGCCCATTGCGCCGGATGCGCTCCTTGAGGGTCTCACCCTCCACGTACTCGAACACGATGTACGGCCGGCTGTCGTCCTCCCCGTAGTAGATCACGCCCACGATGTGGGGATGGGAGAGCTGCGCCACCGCGCGGGCCTCGCGGCGGAACCGCTCGAGCTGGTCGGAGTCGGTGGCGATCTCGCGATGCATCAGCTTGATCGCCCCCTGGCGCTGGAGCGTCTCGTCGGTGGCCCGGTAAACCGTCGCCATCCCGCCCGCGCCGATCCGAGCCACGAGCCGGTATCGGCCGTTGAGCGTGGTGCCGAGCAGCGTGCTCATCTTCTAGTCCGTATTTTGCGCGAGATCGTCGTGGTCCACACCTACTACTACACCGACCCCCTCTGCCCTTGGTCCTGGGCGCTCGAACCCAGCCTGCGCAAGCTCGAGGTCGCATTCGGAGGCAGCCTGTCGGTGACGTTCGTCATGTGCGGGATGGCCCGGGAGGTCGGCGACCCCTCGCATCTGATCAGCGAGATGCTCGAGGCCTCGGATCAGAGCGGGATGCCGGTCGATGTGCGCCTGTGGCTGAGCGGGGCGCCCCGGAGCTCTCACCCGGCCTGCCTGGCCATCAAGGCAGCCGCCGAGCAGGGCGGGGCGGGCGGGGTCCTGAGTCAATACCTGCGCCGGCTGCGCGAGGGCCTGTTGTGCCGGCGGCGCAAGCTCGACACCGCCGATGCGCTGATCGCCGAGGCCCGGGAGGTGCCCGGCCTCGACGTGGAGCGGCTGCGGCTGGGCCTGGCCTCGCACGGGGTGCTCGAGGCCTTTGCCGCCGATCTCGACCGCTGTGGGGCCGTCTCGCCCGAGCATCACTCCGAGGGGAGCGACCGGATCAAGCTGCCCTCGCTGGAGTTCCGCGGAGCCGATGGGGACGTCCACGGCGTCTACGGGCCGGCCGACTATGGGGCGCTGCGAACCGCGGCCGTGGCCGCCGGCGCGAGTGAGATCTCGAGTGCCGGGCCGCTCTCGGTCGAGGACGCCCTGCGCCGGTTCGGGACGATGTCCACGTCCGAGGTGGCCGCGGTGTGCGATCTGCCCGGCCCGCGCGCGCCGGCCGAGCTGTGGCGCCTGGCGCTGGAGTGGCGCGTGCGCACCGAGCGCGTGGGCACCGGGTATCTGTGGTCGCTCGCCTGAGGTGAGCACCGTACTAACCGCGCACTCGCCCTCGCGCCCGGGGCGAATTCCCGTTCGGCAACGCATAGCGTGGTCAACGCGGATCTCGGCGCTCACGAGGTGCCGAGTTACACGTCAGCCACGTCGCTCACCGGCCAGGCGGCGGGCGATCATCGCCGCCAGAGCGATCCGGTAGACCGCGTAGGGCAGCAATGAGCTGTCTCGTTCCAGGGCCCGGATCAGCCGGGTCGAGCCGAGCGTGGACACGAACGCGGCCACCGCGCCGGCCGCGAACGGCGCGGCCGACCCGGCCGGCAGCCCCCGTGCGCGGAGCCTTACGCCCTTCAACAGCGTGGCGCCGGCGATGATCGGCAGCGCGGCGTGCCGGGACAGGCGGTTGGCGTCGACCCGGGTGAACCGCCGCCACCGCGCCGCGGCCAGCGTGGCGCCGTTCCGGGACACCCCAGGCACGAGCGAGCAGGCCTGAGCGACCCCGAGCCACAGCGCGTCGCCCGCGCCGGCCTCCTCGGCCCCGCGCAGCTGGGGAGCCCGATCGGCGAGCGCCATCGCCAACGCGCCCGCGAACAGGCCCGCGGCGACGGTCGGAGGCTTTCCGAATCGGCGCTCGATCGCCCGCTCGTAGCGGTAGCCGATGACCGCGGGCGGCGCGAACGAGAGCGCGATCTGCCAGATCCGGCGCAGGCTCAGCCCGCGTACCGCCTCGTCGACCTCGCGTCGCAGGCTGATCAGCAGGGCGGCCGCGGTCCCGGTGTGGAGCGCCACCTCGAAGGACTTGCGCAGCTCGTCGTCGAGGCGACGGTAGTCCCAGCCGGCCAGCCACGGTACCACCGCGATGTGACCCGAGGAGGAGATCGGGAGCAGCTCAGCGGGTCCGTGCAGCGCCCCCAGCGCGACCGCCTGCCAGACCGGAAACCGAGCCGACTCGGCGGAGCGCGAAGGCGGGTGCGCGGGCGGTTCCTCGACCGTGCCCGCCGCCCGCAGCACCGCGCTAGGCGACCGCGGTCGGGTCGCTGCGCCGGCTGCGCGCGATGCGGATGACCACGTAGGCGATGGCGGCCACGAGCAGCGCGGCTGCCACGTAGTCGACGTACTCGAGGTTGTGGCGCCAGTTCTGCCAGTTGCTCCCGACCGCCTTGCCGAGCACGCCTAGGGCGCTGATCCAGACGATCGAGCCGATCGTGGCGAAGGCCAGGAACCGGAGGAACCCCATCCTGGCCACCCCGGCGGCGTAGGGGAAGGCAGCGCGGGCGAACGGGATGCAGCGCGAGACCACGATCATCGGGGCACCGTAGCGCTCGAACCACCGGTGAGCGCGATCCAGGCGCTGCGTCGAGATGTGGAGCTTGTTGCCATGCCGCTCGACCAGCTCGCGGCGCCCGTAGTACCCGATCCCGTAGGCGATGGAGGCACCGATCATGTCGCCGAGCACGCCGAACACGATGATCCCGAACAGGGTCAGATGGCGCTGGAACACGTTGAAGCCGGCGAACAGCATGGTGGGTTCCGATCCCGGTACGCCGATCACGCCCGAGGTGATGGTCATGACCGAGACGCCGGCCAGGCCGAGGTCGCGGATGATGTGCGTGGCCAGGGTGACCAGCGAGTCGGTGACCGAGGCCGGCGCGAGCAATAGCAGCACGCGGCAAGGGTAGCGACCGGTGCCGGGTCGGCGACCGGGGCACGGAATTAGGGTTTACTCACCAATGCGGATCTGGATCGACCTGACCAACTCGCCTCACGTCCTCGTGATGCGGCCGGTCATCGACAAGCTGCGCGAGCGCGGGCACGAGGTCGAGGTGACCGCACGCGACTTCGCCCAGACCCTGGGACTGTGCGAGCGGCTGGGGATCGCCCACACCGCGATCGGGCGCCACCGCGGCGGCCGGATCGGGGCCAAGGCCCGCGGGCTGGCCGAGCGCTCCTACGCGCTGGCGAGGTGGGCCCGCGGCCGGCGCTTCGACCGCGCGCTCGGCCACGGCTCCAACGACATCACGATCGCGGCGGCGGTGCTGCGCATCCCCTCGGCCACCACGTTCGACTACGAGTGGGCCACGGTCCAGCACAACGTCAACTGTCGGCTGGCCGCCACGGTCGTGGTCCCGGACGTGATCCCGCCCGAGCGCCTGTACCGCTATGGGGCGCGCGGCAAGCTCAGCGCCTATCCCGGCCTCAAGGAGGAGTACTACCTGGCCGACTTCGACCCCGACCCGAAGGTCCTCGCCGAGCTGAATCTCGACCCGGCCGAACCGATTGCCGTGGTCCGGACCCCGCCTGCCGTCTCGCTCTATCACCGCTTCGAGAACGACCTGTTCGCCGGCGTGCTCGACCGGCTGAGCGACGTGCAGACCGTGGTGCTTCCCCGCACCGCCGAGCAGCGCGCCGAACTCGAGCAGCGGGGCGGCTTCATCGTCCCCCGCCAGGCGATCGACGCGCAGTCGCTGATCGCCTTTGCCGACACGGTGGTGTCGGCCGGCGGGACCATGAATCGCGAGGCGGTGGCGCTCGGGACGCCGGTCTACACGGTGTTCGAGGGACGCCTCGGGGCGGTCGACGAGCGGCTCATCGCGGAGGACCGGCTGCGGCGCCTGACCGACCCCGACGAGCTCCAGATCGGCAAACGCCCGGCCCCGCGCGACGGCCCGGCGAGGGTCCGTCGCGATCCGGGAGTGCTCGCGGATCTCCTGCTCGGAGCGGGCGCCCGGGCGCAACCTTGAGCTGCCGGGGCGTGTTACCGTCCTGAACCGCCCTGAGGAGGTCGCCCGTGTCTGGATCCATGCCCAAGCTCCGCCTGTCCGTGATCGCCGCGCTGCTCGTCGCCGTGACGATGGTGCTGGCACCCGCCGCCCAGGCCGCGCCGATCGGCGCGTTCACCACGAAGGGGACCTGGCGCTTCGTCTCGCGCCCTGATCTGCACCCGCCGAAGCTGACGACCGACGTCAAGACGCAGCGCGGGCTCGCCGCTGGCTACTTCATGACCGCCGTGTTCAAGAACCTCACGCAGACCAAGCCGATGATCGGCCAGAGCGGGCCGCTGATCCTCGATCACAACCTCCAGCCGGTCTGGTTCCGCAACGTCGGCCCGAACGTGCTGGCGGCGAACCTCAGGGTGCAGACCTTGGGCGGCAAGCCGGTGCTCAGCTGGTGGCAGGGAACGGTCAGCGACACCGGCGTGACCACCAGCGGCAGGGACGTCGTCGTCGACCAGCACTACCGCCAGGTCGCGAGCATTCAGGGCGCCGACGGATGGATCATCTCCGAGCACGAAATGATCATCAGCGGCTCCAACGCATGGGTCACGGCCTACAAGACCGTCCCGGCGGACCTGCGCGCGTATGGCGGCGTGGCCAATGGGTCCGTGCTCGACTCGGCGGTGCAGGAGTACGACCTGAAAACGGGCCAGCTGCTCTACACGTGGGACGCGCTGAATCCTGGCGGGACCCCGAACATCCCGCTCTCACAGTCCGAGCAGAAGGCGCCATCGGCTGCCGGGGTCCCCTGGGACGCCTATCACATCAACTCGGTCCAGCTGGCCGGCCACGAGACCTTCCTGGTCTCGATGCGCAACACGTGGACCGCGTATCTGGTCAACCGCCTCACGAACGCGATCGAGTGGACCGTGAGCGGGAACCCGAAAAACAGCACGTTCACCCTGCCGGCCAAGGCCCAGTTCCAGTGGCAGCACGATGTCGAGCTGCACAACGGCAACGTGCTCAGCGTGTTCGACGATGCCTGCTGCGCGATCCTCGGTGCATCGGGCGGCCACACCAAGTTCGGGACGCCGAGCGGGCCGTCGCGCGGGCTGGTCATCAAGCTCGACCTGACCAACCACACTGGCAGCTTCGTCAGCCAGTACGTCCGGGGCAAGAACTTCAACGTGGCCTTCCTGGGCAACACGCAGCTCCTGCCCGGGGGCAACGTGATGCTGACCTGGGGCTCGACGCCGTTCTTCACCGAGGTCAACCAGAAGGGCAAGGTCCTCCTCGACGGGGCGTGGCCCGTGCCCGACCTCAACTACCGCACCTACGTCCAGAAGTGGACCGGAATTCCGTTCTACTCGCCGAGTGGAGCGGTTCGCGACAATCAGGGTAAAGGCACCGTGTACGCGAGCTGGGACGGCGATACCCAGGTCGTGAGCTGGAGGGTCCTGGCCGGTTCGACTGCCAAGAGCCTGAAGGCGGTCGCAAGCAAGACGAAGACCGGCTTTGAGACGACGATTCCGCTTACGAGCTCCTTCAAGGTCTACGAGGTGCAGGCCCTCGACGCGCACCACCACGTGCTCGGGACCTCCGCGTCGTTCCCAACCAAGACCTCGTCGAACTCGGGCTTGCCCCAGGGTTACTAGACCACTTCAGGGGGCGCGGTGAAGCGCAGCGCGTCTGCGGCCAGCGCGCTCGCGGTGATCGTCTGCCTATCCGTCGCCGTCGCCGGGGCCGCAGCCAAGACGAAGGCCAAGCACCCGCACCCGCCCAAGCAGCCAGCCGGCCCCCCGCCCGTCTACGTATTCCCGGCCCCGGGCAGCCACTTCGCCTCCCCAGCCACGCAGATCACCTTCCGCGGCCTGCCCGTCGGAGGGCTCGGCGCGATCACGGTGACCGGCTCGGCCAGCGGGGTGCATCCCGGCACGGTGCAGGGCGACTCCGACGGCGACGGCGGGAGCTTCCTGCCATCGACCCCGTTCTCCCCGGGCGAGACGGTCACCGTGAGCACGTCGCTCAACCTTAAGGGCTCGCGTAACGGCGTCTATCAGTTCCAGGTCGCCACCCCGGCGGCGCCCGTGCCATTCGAGCACCGCCCGGCCGCGCCGCGGGTCAAGGGCGACGTGTGGTTCTTCCGTTCCCGGCCGGACCTCGATCCCGCCGCGGTGACCGTCACCAGGCCCGATCCGAATGCGGTCGGCGACATCTTCGTGGCGCCCCAGATCGGGCCGTTCCAGCAGGGCCCGGAGATCGTCGGTCCGGGCGGCGGGCTGATCTGGTTCGACCCGTTGCCGAAAGACGACGCCGCCACCGACTTCCGGGTCCAGACCTATCAGGGCCGCCCGGTGCTGACCTGGTGGCAGGGCGACGAGACGGCCGGCGTCGGCATCGGCCAGGACATCATCATGAACCGCGCCTACCAGGTGATCAGGACCATCTCAGCCGGCAACGGGCTGTCCGCCGACCTCCACGAGTTCGACCTCACGCCGAACGGCACCGCGCTGATCACCGCCGAGGACCCGGTGTACGTGGACGCCACCTCGGTCGGGGCGTCGAGCACCGAGGTCGTCCTCGACTCGGTGACGCAGGAGATCGACATTCCCACCGGGCTGGTCCTGTTCCAATGGGACAGCCTCGACCACGTCCCACTCACCGCAAGCTACACGGCGCCGCTGAACCTGCCCAAGAAGAAGGGAAAGCCAGTTGTGCCCAACAGCTCCTGGGATCCCTACGACTACTTCCACGTCAATTCCGTGGGTCTCGACCGCGACGGCAACCTCGTGATCTCGGCCCGCAACACCTGGGCCGTCTACAAGGTCAACCATTCCAGCGGCGCGGTGATGTGGACGCTGGGCGGCAAGGCCTCGAGCTTCAAGCTCGGGCCTGGCGCATCGTTCGCCTTCCAGCACGACGTCCGGGTTCGCGGAGCCGGGGATCAGCTCCTCACGATGTTCGACGACGGGGCCGGGCCGCCTTATGTGCATTCACAGTCGCGGGCGCTCGAGCTGCGGCTGGACCTCAAGCAGAGGATGGCCACGATCGTCGCTCAGCGCGTGCACACTCCCCCGCTGCTCTCGAGCTACGAGGGCGATGATCAGGAGCTCCCCGACGCCGACGAGTTCGTGGGCTGGGGCCAGGAGCCGTACTTCAGCCAGTACAACGCGGCGGGCCAACTGGTTTTCGACGCGCGCTTCGTCGACGCCAACATCAGCTACCGCGCGTATCGCTTCGTGTGGAACGGCACGCCGACCACGCCCCCGGCCCTGGCGGCATCCGCCCACGGCCGCAAGATGACCGTATGGGCGAGCTGGAACGGCGCCACCGGCGTCCATTACTGGCGGGTCCTGGGCGGTCCCAGCCCGAGCGCCCTGCGTCCGGTGGCCACCACCGCGAAGCGAGGCTTCGAGACCATCCTCCACGCTCGGGCCACCGCCTACGTACAGGTCGTGGCGCTCGGCGCCAAGGGCCGGCCGCTGGACCGGTCCGGCGTCATCGCGGTCGGCGGCTAACCCGTTCTTAGCGGGGGTCCCACTACAATTCCGGCCGCATGCGGCGGCGGATCAGATCCGCGGCCTTTCCCGTTCATCGCCACTCGGTGCCCCAGCTTCTCGTGGACGGGATCCTGGTCGCGCTTGCTTACTACCTTGCCTTTCGGCTGAGGTTCGAGGAAGGGCTGGGCGGCGCCAACGACCGCTACGGCGATCTGCTCACCCACACGCTGCCGTGGGTCGTGCCCGTGACGCTGGTCACCCTGGCCGCATTCGGCCAATACCAACGGCTTTGGACGTTCGTCGGCCAGCGTGACTACGAGGCCGTCGTCAAGGCGTTGATCCTCACGACGCTCCTCATCGTGGGGGCGATCGACTTCCTGCACCCGGTGACGACCACCCCGACGGTCTCCTACAAGCACTTCACGGTCGCGCTGCAGTCGAGCCCGGTCAACCTGCCGGGGAGCGTGATCGTGCCGTTCCTGCTGCTCGCGATGGCCCTGCTGAACGGCGCCCGCTTCCTGGTCCACCTGGTGGTGGAGGGGCGTGTACGCACCGTCCGGTCGGCCAAGGGGGCGCGCGATGTGCTGATCGTCGGCGGGGGCGATGGCGGCCGGCTGGTCGTCCGCGAGCTGATCCGCAATCCCCAGCTGCGCCTGCGCCCGGTCGGGTTCGTGGACGACGATCCGCGCAAGGTGGGCATGAAGGACGAGCACGGGCTGAAGGTGCTCGGCACGACCGAGTCCGACGACCTTGCTCGCGTCCTCGACGAGGTCGAGCCCGACGAGGTGGTGATCGCGATTCCCTCCGCGCCGGGCACGCTGCGCGCCCGGGTGGTTGCCGCCAGCCGCGAGCGCGGCATCCAGGTCCGGACCACCCCGACCGTGTTCGAGCTGCTCCGGGACAGCACCGGCCAGCTCAACGTGACCCGCCAGTTGCGCGAGGTCCGCGTCGAGGACATCCTGGGCCGCGAGCCGGTGCGGATGGAGATCGAGCGGGTGGGCGCGTACCTGTCGGGAAAGGTCGTCATGGTCACGGGCGCCGGCGGCTCGATCGGCTCCGAGCTGTGCCGGCAGATCGCCCGCGTGGCCCCCCGAGCCCTCGTGCTGGTCGACCACGCGGAGGACAACCTGTTCGAGATCCTCCGCGAGCTCGAGGAGGATCGGCACTTCCGGATGGCGGTTCCGGTGCTGGCCGATTGCAGGGAAGAGGAGCGGATGCGCGAAGTCCTGACGGAGCGCCGGCCGGATATCGTCTTTCACGCGGCCGCCTACAAGCACGTGACGATGATGGAAGTCAATCCCGTCGAGGCGATTCGCAACAACGCGCTGGCCACGCGCGTGATGGCCCGGATCGCCGCTGAGACCCAGGTGGGGACCTTCGTGCTGGTCTCGACCGACAAGGCGGTCAAGCCGGCCACGGTGATGGGCGCCTCCAAGGCGCTCGCCGAGTGGGCGGTCGAGGCGGCCGCCCTGCGCTATCCGGGCACCCGCTACGCCACCGTGCGGTTCGGCAACGTGCTCGGCTCCTCCGGCTCGGTCGTGCCGATCTTCCGCCGCCAGATCGCCTCCGGCGGCCCGGTGACGGTCACCGACCCCCGGATGAAGCGCTACTTCATGACCATCCCGGAGGCCGTGCAGCTGATCATCCGGGCCGGGTCGCTGAGCGAGCGTAGCGGCGAGGTGTTCGTCCTCGAGATGGGCGAGCCGGTGTCGATCATCGAGCTGGCCCAGACGATGATCCGGCTGTCGGGGCTCGATCCCGACCGGGACATCGCGATCGAGATCGTGGGCGCCCGCCCCGGGGAGAAGCTCTACGAGGATCTGTACAACCCCTACGAGCGCCTGCAGCCCACCCCGGCCCAGAAGATCCTGCGGGCGGCCCGCGAGCCGCTCGACCCCCAATCGGTGGAGCGGATCTTCGGCGAGATCAACCTGCTCGTGCTCGAGGGCGACGCGGCCGCGCTGGCCCAGCATGTGGGCAAGCTGGCCAGCTCACGGGAGGCCGACCGGCGTCCCGCGGCACGCGAAGCAAACCCCGACCTCCCCCGCCTTCCCACGTAGACTGGCCCCGCGCATGGCTCAGGTCCCGTTCGCCTCCATCTCGGTCCATCACATCATCTCCACGGTCGGAGCCGACGTCGGCTTCGCATCGCTGATCGGCCTGGCTCTCCTGGTCCTTCTGTTCTTCTCGCAGGCTCGGGAGACGGCGACACTGCGCAGCCGCGCCGAGGAGGCCGGGCTGAGGATCCAGGAGCTCGAGGCCGAGCTGGCCGACCTCAGCGAGCAGGTGGCGGCGATGCCGGCCGAGATCTCGGTCCGGGCGGCCAGCCCGCGTGCGGCGGCCGCGTACGGCGCGCTCGCGCCCGGAGCGCCCGCCGGCGCCGGTCAGGCGATGGCCCTGCCGCCCGCTGCTCCCGCGGGTGTCGGAGCTCCGGCGCTCGCTGCGGCCACTCGCCTGATTCCCGACCCGGTCCGTCCCCTCCCCGAGTTCCAGCCCGCCACCAGCGCCGGAAACGGCAACGGCTCCTCCGCGCGTCCCGTTGTGGCCGCCTCCGCGGCGACCATTCAGCGCCCCGTCCAGGCCCCTCCCGCGGGTCCGCCTGGGGGTCGGCCTGGGGGTCCGCCGCGTCCGGTCGGGGCGCCGCCCCGGGTCGGTGGCGGTGGTGGCGCGCGTCCGGGCCGCGGCCCCGGAGGCGCTCCGGTTCGCCCGGTCGGGGCAGGCCAGGGCCGTCCGCCGGGCCAGAGCCAGTCGCGCCCCGCTTCGGGACGTCCGTCCGGTGCGCCGCTGCGCCCGCCTCCGCGCCGCTCTCCCGGCCGGATCGCGCTCGGCGCGCTGATCGCTGCCGTGGCCCTGGCCGCCGTGGTCGTGGGTGTGATCGTCCTCACCGGCGGCGGCAAGGGCGCCTCGAGCGCCAGTCGCTCGACCAGCAGCGGGACGCTGGCCGCCAGCCGCCGCGCCCGCGCCGCGCAGAGCGCCGTGCTCCCCGCCTCGGTCACCGTGTCCGTGCTCAACGGCACCGACCTGCAGGGCCTCGCCGGGAATGTCGCCAATCAGCTTGCGGCGGACGGCTACCAGAAGGGATCGAAGCCCACGAATGCCGCGGATCAGACGCACACGTCGACGATCGTGGCCTACATGGCAGCGGCCGATCGTCCCGGCGCACTCGCCGTCGCGAAATCCCTGAAGCTTGGTCCCAGCGCGGTGCAGCCGATCGACCCGACCACCAAGGCGACGGTGTGCCCGCCCGGCCAGCCCTGCGCCTCCACGGTCGTGGTGACCGTCGGCACAGACCAGGCCCACCAGTAGCGCTTCGCCCGTGCGAGACCTCCTGAACCTCCCGGAGCGGAGCGGCAAGCCGCGGGATCGCGGCGTCACCCACGTCATCGACCGCGGCCTGTCGATCGCCGAGATCGACGGGATGGTCGAGGTGGCCGGCGAGTTCGTCGACATCGTCAAGCTTGGTTGGGGCACCGCGCTGGCCACTCGCAACCTCGAGCGCAAGCTCGAGTGCTACCGGTCGTATGAGATCCCGGTGGTGCTGGGCGGCACGCTGACCGAGCTGGCGATCAGCCGGGGTCGTCTGGATGAGCTGACCGCCTGGGCGCACGAGCTCGGCCTGTCCTACTTCGAGATCTCCGATGGGACGATCGCCCTCGAGCATCAGCGCAAGCTCGAGCTGATCGAGCGTATGGCCCAGGAGTTCACCGTGCTCTCCGAGGTGGGCTCCAAGGACGACACCGGCGCGATCACGCCCCCCTACGTGTGGGTCGAGCAGATGCGAGCCGAGCTGGCCGCCGGCGCCTGGAAGGTGATCGCCGAGGGACGCGAGGCCGGCACCGCGGGGATCTTCCGGCCGAGCGGCGAGGTCCGCGAGGGCCTGATCGGCGAGATCGTGCACGAGATCCCCCCCGACCGCATCCTGTTCGATGCACCGCGAAAGGATCAGCAGGTGTGGTTCGTGCGCCGGTTCGGTCCCGAGGTCAACCTGAGCAACATTCCGGTGGGCGAGGTGCTGGCTCTGGAGACCCTGCGGCTCGGGCTGCGTTCGGACACGCTGGGCATCGGTGGGCGGTGAGCGGCTCGCCCGCCGACGATCTCGCTGGGGTGCTGCTGGCCCGTCACGGCGAGACCGACGACAACCGTGAGCCGCTCCGCTTCCAGGGCTTCCGCGACACGCCGTTGAACGACACCGGCCGAGGCCAGGCGGGTGAGCTGGCGGACCGGATCGCGGCGCGGGCGACGCCGATCAGGGCGCTGTGGGCCTCGGACCTGAGCCGCGCACACGAGACGGCCGAGATCGTCGGCGCGCGCATCGGCCTGGCGCCCCGGCTCGACCCGAGGTTGCGCGAGGCCAACCGGGGGCGCTGGGAGGGCTACACGTTCGACGAGATCAAGCAGTCAGAGCCAGAGGAGTTCGAGGCGTGGATGCACGCCGGGGCCGACTGGCGCTTCCCGGGCGGCGAGTCGCTGCAGGAGCAGCAGGACCGGGTGCTGGCCGCGCTCTTTGATATCGCCGCCGCCGGGGACCTGCCGGCGCTCGCGGTGTGCCACGGCGGGTCGATCCGCGTAGTGCTGTGCAGCCGCGATCCGCGCGGCCTCGACGCTTTCCACTCCTTCGAGGTCCCGAACGTCGCCGTCGTGCCGCTGTGACGGAGTTCGATGCCCGCGATGGCAACGCCTAGGCTCTCGGTCGCCGCGTTCGGGGCGCTCGTGGTGGCGAGCATCGGGGCGTTCTTCGTCACCCAGCACCTCAAGGTCACCACGCCCCTGATCAACGGGGCGCCGAGGCCGGTTCCGGCGGTCATCGATCCCCTGCACGGCGTTCGGTGCGGTAAGTACAACAGCGGCTTCGCGACGATCTCGTTCTGGCTGCAGCACCGCAGCGACGACGTCGACGTGTACGTGGTCGATGACGCTTCCGGTGCGATCGTCCGCACGGTCGCGAGCGCTCGTCACATGCGCGTAGGGGTCCGTACTCCCGACGGCGTGTTCCACTGGGACGGACGGCTGGCCGACGGGCGCGTGGCTCCCGACGGCACCTACTACTTCCGCGTGGCGCTCCGCCAGCAGGGCGCGACGATCGACCTGACCAGCGTGCCCGTGCGCGTGAAGACGGTGCCGCCCCGTCCGGTGATCACCGGCGTCCAGCCATCGGTGATATCGCCCGGGACGCATGTGACGATCCGGTACGTCGGCAACGAGAACCGCGGCGGCACGATCCTCCTGTACCGCTTGGCCGCGACCGGGGCCCCGAGGCTCGTCAAGGTCTTTCCCACCCCCTGGAAGGGCCAGCACGCGGTATGGGACGGCACGGTCGCCCAGCAGCAGCCGGCCCCCGCCGGCACCTACCTGTTGGCGTTGCAGGTGAGCGACGCGGCGTGCAACATCGGACGCTATCCGGCGCAGATCCCGTCGGCGCCCGGGTCGGCGGCCACCGATGTCGTGATCGTGCGCTGAAATCACCCCTGTGACGGGTTATCTCAAGCGCCTGGTGAGCTCGCTGGCGGCCTACCAGGTCGCTGACGCGGTGTCCAAGTTCATCGCGGTGCTGCTGCTGCCGGTGTACACGCGCTACATCGCGCCGGCGGGCTACGGCGTGGTCGAGCTGCTCGGCAACGGGGTCATCCTGATCAGCATCCTCGTGCGCCTGGGAATGATCGAGTCGTTCCTGCGCTTCTACTTCTCAGACGAGGATCAGCGCCGGCGCGACGCGCTGGCCCGGCGGGCCATCGGCTTCCTCCTCCTCACCACGACACTCGCCTCGCTGGCGCTGGCTGCTGCGGCCGCGCCGCTGTCGAAGGTGGTGCTCGGCCACGACGATGCCACGACCTTCCGCGTCGCGGTCCTCGGTCTGTGGGCGTTCACGAACCTCGAGCTCGCCTATGCCCTGCTGCGGGTGGAGGAGCGGCTGCGCGCGTACGCCACCGCGTCCCTGATCAACGTGGCGATCACGATCGCGTCCTCGGTCGTGCTCGTCGTGGTCTTCGGGGATGGCGCGCGCGGGCTCCTGCTCGGCAACTACGGCGCCTCGACGCTGGTGCTGTTCGGGCTCTGGTGGACGATGCGCCGCCGCCTGCTGACCCGTCACCCGGGCGCCGAGAGGCACGGAGTCCTGCTGCGCTTCGGGCTGCCCACCGTTCCGGCCGAGGCCTCGGTGTACGCGCTCAGCATCATCGACCGCTACTACATCTACCACCACCGCACGCCCGCGCTGGCCGGCCTTTACTCGCTCGCGGTCAAGCTGGCCGGCGCGGTGGCGTTCATCGTGCGCGCCTTCCAGTACGCCTGGCCGCCGCTGGCCTACTCGGTTCGCGATGATGCCGAGGCCGCCCGACTGTATGGACTGGTGACCACCTACTACCTGTTGGTGAGCGGCCTGGTCGTGGCCGGCCTGGCCCTGCTCGGCCGCTGGGTCCTGCGCCTGCTCGCCGCCGCCCCGTACTTCGGGGCCTACCGGGCGCTGCCGTGGGTGGCGCTCGGGTGGGCCCTGTACGGGCTGTTGGTGGTGTTTCTGGTCATCGCCGGTCGGGCCAATGTCACGACGCGCAACTTCCCGGCCGCGCTGGCCGGACTGGTGGCGAATGTGATCCTGATCCTCGTGCTGGTGCCGGGGCTCGGCATCGCGGGGGCGGGGGTGGCGCTGTGCGGGGCCTACGTGGTGATGATTGCGGTCATGCACCTACTGACCCGCCGCGCCTTCGCGGCGGCGTTCGAATGGCGCCGCCTGGCCCAGCTCACCGTGGTGCTGGGTGGGATGGCGGCGGCCGGCGATCTGCTCCTTCCCACCCGGGGTGTAGTTGGCTTCGTGACCCGCGCCGCGGTGCTGGCGGCGATGCCGCTGGTCCTGCTCGGCACCGGATTCGCCCACCGGCAAGAGATCGAGCAGGCGAGGGGCCTGCTGGCTCGGGCCGCGAAGCGCCGCGCGGCACGTGAGCCGGCCGAGGAGGGCGCGTGAGCCGGCCCCCGGTTAGCGTCGTGATGCCATTCGCCGGCGACGAGCGCGCCGCCCAGGCGGCCGTGGACGCCCTGCTCGCGCTCGAGCTGCGGGTCGGCGACGAGCTGATCCTGTCCGACAACTCGGGCACCGCGGCGGCGCGAGGTGGGGTCGCGGTGATCAAGGCGACCGGCGAGCGCTCACCCGCCCACGCCCGGAACGTGGGTGCCGCGCAGGCCCACGGCGAGTGGATCCTGTTTCTCGACGCCGACTGCCGCGCTCCCGGCGACCTGCTCGACGCGTTCTTCGCCGCGCCGGTGGCCGACGACGTCGGGGCGCTGGCCGGCGAGGTCATTCCGCTGCCCGGTGGCGACACGCTGGCCTCGCGCTACGGCTCGGCGCGCAGCTTCCTCTCCCAGCAGGCCCACCTCAACCATCCCTACCGGCCGCGCGCGGTCGCGGCCAACCTGCTCGTCCGGCGGTCCGCGTTCGAGCAGATCGGCGGCTTCTATGAGGGGGTGCGAGCGGCCGAGGACACCGACTTCAGCTGGCGCCTGCAGGCAGCCGGATGGCGGCTCGAGCTTCGACGGCGCGCCCGAGTCGAGCACCGCTACCGCGGCACGGTGGGCGAGCTGCGCCGTCAGTGGCGCGGCTATGCCGCCGGTCGGGCCTGGCTGGCCCGCCGCTACGAGGGCTTCGTCCCCGAGCCCGCGGTGGTCCGGGCCGCGGGACGCCTGCGCCACCGAACCCGCACAGTGATCGGCCCGGGCCCGGCGAGCCCCGGGGCAGGCGGCGCCGGCCGCGGCGCCGGACGCGGTGCCCCGGCGGTCGAGGCGAGCCGGCTCGAGCGCGGTCGCTACCTGGCTCTGGACGCCCTCCTGTCGGCCGAGGAGCTCGCCGGGCTGGCGATGTCGAACCGGCCGGCGGGTCGTCCGCGCGTGGCCGCCGACGTGGTGATGGTGGCCGACCGGTTCCCGGTGCGAGGCGACCCGCTGGTCGAGTTCGTCCGCGCTCTCGAGGGCGTCCGGGTCGAGGCCTCAGCGCGTCCGGACTCGCCCGACGCGGGCCTGCAGCTCCGGATCGACTACCGCGAGGACGACGGGATCGCCGCCCGCGCCGGTGCGATGCTGGCGGTGATCCTGCGCCACCCGCTGCGCGCGGCCGGGGACGTGTTCGCGCACCGGCCCGGCGAGCCACGGCTGTCGGCGCTCGCACCTGCCGTGCTCCGGCTCGATCGCGATCGGCGCGCGCGGGTGCACGCCCTGGGCGGCGACGAGGTCCGCGCCACCGCCCGGCGGCTCGCGCGGCTGGCCGGGCGGCCGCTTCAGGAGAGCCCGCGCCGGCGCTGATGCGAGCTCACATCGTCGACCCCTCGGCGTTCACGCCGCCCTACGACCACGCCTTGGCCAGCGCGCTGGCCAAGGCCGGCGTCCAGGTCGAGCTGATCACCAGCCGCTTCGGCTACGGCGCCGTGCCCGACCCGGACGGCTACGCGGTCCGCGAGCTGTTCTACCGCCACGCCCTCGGTCGGTGGGCCGGGCCGGGATCCCGGGCGCGGACGGCGGCCAAGCTGCTCGAGCACGTGCCCGACATGCTCCGTTACCGTGGGGTGGCCCGCGCCGCCGACGTGGTCCACTTTCAGTGGCTGCCCGTCCAGGCCGTCGATCGCTACCTGCTGCCCGACCGGCCCACCGTGCTCACCGCGCACGACCTGCTGCCCCGTGAGGCCCGCCCCGGCCAGGTGGCCGCCCAGCGCCGGTGCTACGACGCGGTCGATGCGATCGTCGTGCATTCCGGCTACGGCCGCGATCTGCTCGTCGAGCGCCTGGGAATCCCTCCGGCCAAGGTCAGGGTCATCCACCACGGCGCGTTCAAGCACCTCACCGCGCAGGCCGACGAGGTTCCGCTCCCCGAGGAACTGCGGGCGGTGGATTCGCCGGTGGTTCTGTTCTTCGGGCTGGTGCGCCCCTACAAGGGGCTCGAGACGCTGCTCGAGGCGTGGCAGGGCGTCCACGGTGCCGAGCTGTGGGTGGTGGGCCGGTCGCGCATGCCGCTCGACTCGCTGCGCCGGAGTGCCCCCGCGGGGGTCCGTTTCATCCCGCGCTTCGTCTCGGACGCCGAGCTGCCCGCGTTCTTCCGGCGCGCCGACATCGTCGCGCTCCCCTACTCGCGGACCGAGCGCCTGGACTGGTCAGGCGTGCTGGCCACCGCGCTGGCCTTCGGCCGGCCGCTCGTCCTGAGCGATGTCGGCGGGTTCGGCGAGGTCGCCGCGGCCGGGGCCGCGCGGCTCGTCGCGCCCGATGATCCCGCGGCGCTGCGCGACGCGATCGAAGGGCTCCTGACCGACCAGCAGGCGCGAGAGGGCCTCGCCTGGGGGGCGCTCACCGTGGCCAAGAGCACGTACTCGTGGGAGGCCGCCGCCCACGAGACCCTGACCCTCTACCGGGACCTGGTTCCATAGCCCGCCGTGACGTTCTACGCCATCGTGTTCTGGGTCGCGGTCGCCCTGATCGTCTACGCCCACCTCGGCTACCCGGTGCTGCTCGGGCTTCTCGCCTGGCTGCGGGAGCGGGCACCCGGCGCTCGCGCCCGCTCGCGCCCGCGCCTGGCTCAGGACGACGAGCTCCCGAGCGTGTCGGTGATCGTGGCCGCCTACGCCGAGCAGGACGTGATCTCCGACCGCGTGGCGAACATCCGCGCGCTCGACTACCCCGACCAGCTGCTCGAGCTGATTGTGGCCTGTGACGGCTCTCCGGACGAGACCGCCGGGCGCGCCCGTTCAGCCGGCGCCGACGTGGTGCTGGAGCTGCCCCGGGGCGGCAAGATCCGCGCCCAGGACGCGGCAGTCGAGCGCGCCCGGGGCGACATCGTGGCCTTCTCGGACGCCAACGTGACCTGGCAGCCCGATGCCCTCAGGCGCCTGGTGGCGCCGTTTGCCGATACGCGCGTGGGCTACGTGTGCGGGGAGGTGCAGCTGATCGACGCCGCGACGGGGTCCAACCAGGAGGGCCTCTACTGGCGCTACGAGCTGGCCCTGCGGGCACTCGAGTCACGCGTGCGCTCGGTCACCGGCGGCAACGGCGCGATCTATGCCACCCGCCGCGAGGCGTATCTCGTGGTCGACCCGATCATGGGCCACGACCTGTCGTTTCCGTTCAACATGGTCAAGCGCGGATGGCTGGCTCTCGCCGTCCGCGAGGCCCAGGCCAGCGAGAAGATGGTGCCGACGATCGAGGGCGAGTTCGCCCGCAAGCGCCGGATGATGAGCCACACCTGGCCGATCGTCGTGCGGGGCGGCATGCTCTCGCCCCGTGGCTACGACCCGCTGTATGCCCTGATGATCGTCTCGCATCGCATCCTGCGTTATCTCACCCCGTTCCTGCACGTGATTGCCTTGGTCGCCAGCGTCGCCCTGCTCGATCGGGGATGGGTGTACGTGGCCGCGGTGGTCCTGCAGATCTTGGTTCTGTTGGCCGCCGCCGTGGCCGGCGTTGCGCCGTCCCGCGCGACGCTGCTCGCCCGCTACTACGTGCTGACCACGGCGTCACTGGCCGCCGGGCTGTGGGACTGGCTGGTGCACGGCACCTCGGCGGGGTGGGAGCCGGCGGAGGGGACGCGTTGAGCGCGCAGCGCGCACTCGACCTGGCCATCGCGGGGCCGCTGGCGGTTCTGACCGCGCCGGTGGTGGCCGTCCTGGCCGTGCTCATCCGCCTGGAGTCTCCCGGCCACCCGCTCTACACCCAGACCCGCGTGGGCCGGGGCGGCGAGCTGTTCTCGATCTACAAGCTGCGCACGATGGTCCGCGGCGCCGAGTTCACCGGCGCCGGCCTGGCCATCCAGGAGGGCGACGACCGGATCACCCGGATCGGCCTGTTCCTCCGTCGCTACTCGCTCGACGAGCTGCCCAACCTGTGGAACGTGCTCCGCGGCGAGATGTCGATCGTCGGCCCCCGGCCCACGCTGGCCGCGCAGGTCGAGCAGTACACCGAGCGCCAGCGGGGGCGCCTCGCGGTCAAGCCGGGAATCACCGGCTGGGCCCAGGTCAACGGTCGGGCCTCGCTCCCCTGGCCCGAGCGGATCGAGCTCGACCTCTGGTACGTCGAGCACCGCTCGCTGCGACTCGACCTGCGGATCCTCGCGCGCACGGTGCGCATGGTGTTCGCCGGCGAGGGGATCTACAAGGGAGAGAGGGGCGGTTGGGTTCCTCCGACTCCATAGCGGTTCTGCTCACCGGCGTGGGCAAGCGCTACGACATCGTGTCGGCGTTCGCCCAGCACGCCACGGTGGTGGCTGCCGACCCCAACCCGCTGGCTCCGGCTCAGTACGCGGCGCATTTTCGGCGAGCCGTCCCGCGGATCGAGGACCCGGCGTACGTGCCCACGCTGCAGGGGTTGTGCGAGGAGTTCGGCGTGGGCGCGGTGGTGCCGCTGACCGATCTCGATCTGGAAGTGCTCGGCCAGGCCCGGGTCGACGGGCTCCTGCCGGCGTTCGTCCCCGACCCCGAGATCGCCCGGGGCACGTTCGACAAGTACGAGACCCATCTGCTGCTCTCGCGATTGGGGTTGCCGTCCCCACCGACCGTCCTGCCGGGCGACCCGGTCGACGCCTTCCCGGTCATGGTCAAGCCGCGCTGGGGATCGGGGGCGCGCTCGATCCACCGCGCCGACGACGCCCGCGCCGCCGAGTTCTTCGTCGACTACATCCGGGAGCCGACCATGGTCCAGCGCTTCATGGACGGTCCGGAGTTCTCGATCGATGTCCTGTGCGATCTGCGCGGGCGTTGCCTGAACGCGATCCCCCGGACGATGATCGAGTCCCGCGGCGGCGAGTCGATCAAGGGCAAGGTGATCGACGACCGCGAGCTCATCGACCTCGGCCGCCAGGTCGCCGAGACCCTGCACTTCCGCGGCCCCGGCACGATCCAGGTCTTCCGCGACCACGAGATCGGCCTCGGCATCACCGACGTCAACACCCGCTTCGGCGGCGCCTTTCCCGCCCCGATGTACGCCGCCCTGCCGGGCCGGACCTACCCCGAGCTGATCGTTCGCATGGCCCGCGGCGAGCAGGTGGAGCCACACGTCGGCGAGTTCCGCGCCGGCCTGACCTTCACGCGCTACTACTGGCAGCTCGAGCTCGACGAGGCTTTGCAGCCCACCGGCCGCGACATCATTTCGCCGGCCGGACCGCCGCCCCCGCGCTAGCCGTCCCGGAGCGGGCACGACCGCGACTAAAGCGCCACTCGGCGACCCGCGCCGGTCGAGTGGCGCATTACTCGCGATCCGGTGCCCCTCACCACACATCGTCCTCGCGCCAGTCGCAGGTCAGCTTCTCGCCGCGCCCGCGCGGCTATGAGCACGCCCGGGTCGAGGTCGGTGGTGCGGGCGACCTGGACGCCCACGGCGCGCGGTCAGGCGCGGGCCGCGCGGGGCGGCTGGGGTCTCCGTGCGCCGGCGCCTGTCCCGGACGCGCCCCAGCACTCCTCGACGAACGCGGCGATCTTGCCGGTCAGGCGCTCGGGGCTGACCCGGAGCTCGATGATCGAGTTGGCGTCGATCAGCCGGGCGTTGGGCAGCTCGGCGGCGAGCATGTCGGCGTCGGAGAAGGGGTGCAGAGGGTCGCGCGGGTGCCCGATGACCAGCGCCGGCGCGTCGAAGGTCCGGCGCACGGCCCGGTCGGGCGCGGTGCGGCCGAACAGGATGCCCTGGAGGACGGCACCGCTCGGACCCGGGTCCTGGGCGATCCAGTCGAGGACGAGCTCGGCAACCAGCGGGACGCCCCGGCGTGGCAGCGCGCGGGCGCCGCGCGCGAGGAACCTCATCACCGGCTCCCCGGCGGTCAGGGCGAACAGCAGCGGGGTGAAGGCGATGGCGGCGGCCGGGATCGCCTTGTCGAGCACAGGCATCTCGATGATCATTCCGCGCAGGCGCTCGGGCGCCAGTGCGGCTACCTCGAGCGTGGCGTTGGCGCCGAGCGAGGTGCCTCCGACGATGGCCTGGTCGAGCTCCATGTGGTCGAGCAGGGCCACGGTCTGACGGGCGAACTCGGGCATCGAGTAGCGCCCCATGTCTTCGGGACGGTCGGACTCACCGTGGCCGAGGAAGTCGAGCGTGACGACGCGGTTGCCGTGGCCGGCGAGGTCGCTGGCCAGGCGCGCCTGCATCTTCTGGGAGAGGAGCAGGCCGGGCAGCAGGATCGTCGTGCGCGATCCCTCGCCATGCACCGTGTAGGCGAGCCGGTGGCCCTCGTAGCGGAAGTAAGGCATCGATTTCAGGATACCCTTCGATGTCGACTGGCTAGTCAGCCAGGATCTCTGTGGCGGTCCTCGGACCGGTACCGTGCAGGGGTAACACCACGAGGAGGCAACGCTCAAATGGCAAAGACACTGCGATCGCTGAACGGGCATGTGGTCGCGATCACCGGCGGAGCGCGCGGGATCGGGGCAGCCACGGCAACCGCGCTGATCGCGCAGGGCGCGCGGGTGGCGATCGGCGACATCGACGCGCCGCTGGCCGAGAAGACCGCGTCGGAGCTTGGATCGGGAACCATCGGGCTGCCGCTCGACGTAACCGACCGCGAGAGCTTTGCCGCCTTCCTGGACGAGGCGGAGCGACAGCTCGGCCCGCTCGACGTGTTGATCAACAACGCCGGGATCATGCCGGTGGGCCCGTTCGAGGCGGAGACCGACGAGTGCGCGCGCCGGCTGGTCGACATCAACATCCACGGCGTGATCCTCGGCTCCAAGCTGGCCATCGAGCGCTTCAAGCCGCGCGGACGCGGTCACATCGTTCAGCTCGCCTCGATCGCCGGCAAGGGCGGGTTCCCCGGTGGCGCGACCTACTGCGCCACCAAGCACGCCGTGGTGGGATTGACCGAGGCGCTGCGCTCGGAGCTGCGGGGCACCGGGATCGAGATGCACCAGGTGCTGCCGATCGGGGTCAACACCGAGCTCTACTCCGGGGTCGGGGCGGCGCGCGGTTTTCCGACCGCCCAGCCCCAGGACGTGGCGAACACGATCGTCGAGCTGCTCCAGACCGGGAAGTTCGAGCTGTTCGTGCCGAGGAAGGCTGGGGCCATCACCCGCATGCAAGGCCTCATGCCCCGCCGCATGGCCGAGGCGATCATCCGGCTGACCAAGGGCGACCAGCTGCTGCTCGGCGCCGACCCGGCCGCCCGCGCGGCCTACGACGCCCGGATCACCGGCTCCGGGTCCGCGCCCGCCGCCACCGAGCAGGAACGAACCGCGGCCTGACCGGAAGGCTGGTCGAGAAACGTGCCTCCATGCTTGCGTTTCTCGACCAGGCCTCAGCCACTGCGCAGCCAGTCCGCGATCAGCTCTCCAATTTCCGGGCCGGCGTCCTCCTGGAGGAAGTGCGACGCGCCGGCGATCACGTGGTCGATCTCGCCACCCAGCGCGGCCGCGAACCGCCGCCCGGTCTCGAGCGGGAGCACGGGATCGGAATCGGCCCACAGGAACAGCTTGGGACGGGGGTCGGCGCGCAGGGCCTCGAGCACGCGCTGGCCGGCGCTCGCCCCTGGCGCGTCGGGCGTCAGCGGCAGGATCAAGGGGAACGCCCGCGCGCCAGCCTTGGCGGCGGCGTTCGGGAACGGCGCGTCGTAGGCGGCGATCACTTCGTCGCCGGGGTCGTTCAGGCAGGCGCGGCGCACGAGCAGCCCCACCGGCAGATCCTCGGTTCGCTCGACGAACTGCCGGAAGGCCATCCAGGCGTCGTTCATCGGCTGGTGGCCGGTGAACAGACCGGTGTCGAGGACGACGATCCGGGCGATCCGCTCGGGGCGCTCGACCGCGACCCGCAGCCCGATCGGGCCGCCCCAATCGTGTACTACGACCGTGGCGTCGCGCAGATCGAGCCCGTCGACGAGCGCGACCATGCTCTCGGCGTGGCGGTCGTAGGTGTACCAGCCGATGTCGATCGGCTTGTCGGAGCGCCCGAAGCCCGGTAGATCGGGGGCGATGCACCGGTACCCGGCATCCCGCACGGGTGGGATCACCTTGCGCCACAGGAACGACCAGGTCGGCTCGCCGTGCATGAACAGGACCGGCGGACCGTCGCCGACGTCGAGGTGGGCGAGACGGAGTCCGTCGAACTCCCTGTAGTCCGACTCGAACGGAAACGACGGCAGGCCGTCCAGGACTTCCTCGGGGGTGCGGATCGCGTCGGTCATCGCTTGCCCGTGGGGGCGTACGCCTTCAGCCACCGGACGATCATCCGGCCCACCTGATGGCCGGCGTCCTCCTGCAGGTAGTGGCCGACGCCCTTGATCACGTGGTCGACCTCGGCGCCGATCGCGCGGGCGAACCGCCAGCCGGACTCGACGGGCAGGATCGCGTCCTCGGCGCCCCAGATGATCAGCTTGGGCCGGGGATCGGCGCCGAGCGCGGAGAGCACGTGCTGGCCGGTTGCGGCGCCCGGCATCTGCGGCGAGGTGGGCAGGATCAGCGGGAACGCCCTCGCGCCGGCCTTCGCGGCCGGGTTCGGGAACGGCGCCTCATAGGCGGCGATCACGTTCGCCGGCAGCGCGGTCCGGCACCCGGCGCGGATCAGGAACGAGACCGGCAGGTCCTCGCTGCGCTGGGCCAGCTCGCGGAAGGCCAGCCAGGCGTCGGTCATCTTCTGGTGGCCGGTGAACAGGCCGGTGTCGAGCAGGACCATGCGTCCGACCCGGTCCGGATGCTCGGTGGCGATGCGCAGCCCGATCGGGCCGCCCCACTCGTGCACGACGATCGTGGCGTCGCGCAGCTTGAGCTCGGCGAACAGCGAGGCGACGCTCTCGGTGTGGCGGTCGTAGGTGTACCAGTCGATGTCGATCGGCTTGTCCGAGCGGCCGAAGCCCGGCAGGTCAGGGGCGATGCAGCGGTACCCGGCTTCCCGCACGGGGGG
>JAFAWR010000341.1 GCA_019241635.1 Solirubrobacterales bacterium | reverse complement strand
GTCGGCCAGGAGGTCGGTCACCCGCGGGAAAGATAGGCCAGGAGGTCGGTCACGAGCGGGAAGCGTCCCAGACAGCGACGACCACCGCCCCCGCTACCGTTGAAACGGTCCTATGGCTGACACCGCCACCGAGCTCGAAACCCTGCTCGCCGGGCTCAACGAGCCCCAGCGCGAGGCGGTCACCTACGGCGACGGACCGCTGCTGATCCTCGCCGGCGCGGGCTGGGGCAAGAACCGAGACCTGACCCACCGGATCGCCTACCTGGTCGCCACCGACCGGGCCAAGCCGAACGAGATCCTGGCCATCACGTTCACCAACAAGGCGGCGGGGGAGATGCGCGACCGGGCCGAGCTGCTGGTCGGCCGTCGGGTTCGGGCGATGTGGGTGATGACCTTTCACGCCGCCTGCGCGCGCATGCTCCGGGCTCACGCGGACAAGCTCGGCTACACCCGCCGGTTCACGATCTACGACCAGGCCGATGCCCGCCGGCTGATCAAGCGCTGTCTCGACGAGCTGGGGATCGACCCCAAGCGATTCACGCCGGCGGCGATCCACAACCAGATCTCGGACGCCAAGAACCGGCTGCGCGACGCCGACGCCTACGGGCGGATCGTCGGCTCCTACTTCGAGCAGACGGTGGCCGATGTCTTCCGCATGTACGAGCGCGAACTGCACCGGATGAACGCGATGGACTTCGACGACCTGCTGGTTCGCGCCGTTGACGTGCTCCAGCTCTTCCAGGAGGTCCGCGACTCCTACGCCACGGGCTTCCGTCACGTGCTGGTCGACGAGTACCAGGACACCAACCACGCCCAGTACCGCTGGCTTCAGCTGCTGGCCGAGGAGCGGCGCAACCTGATGGTGGTCGGGGACGACGCGCAGTGCCTGGTGGCGGGGACGCTGGTCACCATGGCGGACGGGTCGCGCCGGCCGATCGAGGATGTGCGCGTGGGGGATTCTGTGCTGTCGGGGTGGGGTGGAGGTTGTTTTGGGCCGGCTCGGGTGGCGCGGGTGCACCGCTCGCGGCGTTTCGACGGCGTGGCGATCACGTTGGGGTCGGGGCGGCGGCTGGTGAGTACGCCGGAGCACACGCACTTCGCGGGTTATGACACGGTGGCGCCGGATCCGATGCCGGGCGTGCCGAGAGATCCCGTGCCGGCCGTGTCTAGTCATCTGGCGCCGGCCGTCGTGGGGGTGCACAACGCAGCAAACCGCGCCCTCCCCGCGCGCCCTGGCCACATAAGCGCCTCTGAGGCGCTTATGTGGCAGGTGAGCGGTGCATCGGGGGGGTTTGCTGCGTTTTGCACCGTTGGTGGTGGCGCCGGGGCGCGGCTCGGCGTGGACGGTGGTGCGCTGCCGTTCGTCCCGGCGGGGCTGGTGCGTCCGGGCATGGTCATGTTCACCGAGGACGGGGGCTACGACGTCGTGGAGCGCGCCGAGCGGGTGGCGCTCGACGCGGACGTGTATGACCTCGACATCGAGGGCACGCACAACTTCATTGCCAACGGGATCGTCACCCACAACTCGATCTACGGCTTCCGGGGCGCGGACATCCGCAACATCCTGGAGTTCGAGGACACGTTCCCCGACGCGCACGTGGTCAAGCTCGAGCAGAACTACCGCTCGACCCAGACGATCCTCGACGCGGCCAACGCGGTGATACGCAACAACCGGGCGCAGAAGCCTAAGTCGCTGTGGACCGATGTGGGGCAGGGCGACCCGATCAAGGTCCGCGAGATGGAGGATGAGCACGCCGAGGCGCGCTACGTGGCCGGCGAGATCCAGCGGCTGCTCGACGAGGGCGTGTCGAGGGCCGAGGTGGCGATCTTCTACCGGACCAACGCCCAGTCGCGGGTGCTCCAGGACACGCTCGTGCGTGGAGACGTCCCCTACCAGGTGATCGGGGGACCCAAGTTCTATGACCGGGCCGAGATCAAGGACGCGATCGCGTATCTGATCACCATGGTCAACCCGCAGGATGCCGGCTCGTTCAGTCGGATCGTCAACTCGCCACGGCGGGGAATCGGCTCGACCTCGATGTCGCGCCTGCTGGCCTACTCCAACACGACCGGCATCTCGGTGTGGGACGTGGCATCGGAGCCCAACCAGGTGCCGGGGCTCGGGCCGGCCGCGGTCAAGGCGTTCCGGCGCTTCATGGCCACCATGCACGTGCTCCGCGAGCGCATGGAGAGCAACCCGCCGATCGCGGAGTTGCTGGGCGAGGTGCTGCAGGAAACCGGTTATCTCGAGGCGCTCGAATCCGAGCGGACGATCGAGGCCCAGGGGCGCATCGAGAACCTGGAGGAGTTGGTCAACGTCGCGGCCGAGTACGACGCGCGGACCGCGGCCGAGCCCGAACGCGAGGCGTCGCTTGCCGACTTCCTGGAGCAGACCGCGCTTCGCTCCGACGCCGATGACCGCAGCGACGACCAGGGCCTGGTGACGCTGATGACCCTGCACAACGCCAAGGGCCTGGAGTACCCGATCGTGTTCATGATCGGGCTCGAGGAGGGGATGTTCCCGCACTCGCGCGCGCTCGACGAGGGCGATGTGGAGGAGGAGCGCCGGCTCTGCTACGTCGGAATCACTCGCGCTGAGCGCGATCTGTACCTGACCTATGCCCGGACGCGCAACGTGTTCGGGGCGCGGAACTTCGGTGCGCCGAGCCGATTCATCTCAGAGATCCCCGCCGAGCTGACCGACCAGGACCGCCAGCAGCCCCGAGGACTGGCCGGCGTCCGCGCCCGGGCGACCTCGTGGGCTCGCCCCGGCGACGGCGACGGCGTCTCATGGGAGGCGCCGGCGGCGGCCGCCCCATCCTTCCGGCTTGGCGAGGACGTGACCCATCCGAAGTTCGGCGAGGGCGTGGTCACCGGGCTCGAGCCGGGCGGAATCGTCGTCATCCGCTTCAGCCGCGACGGCTCGGAGCGCAAGATGGTCGCCGACCTCGCGCCGATCTCCAGGCGCTGAGCGGTCCGCGCCGGCTACGTGTGGCAGTTGTGGCTAGCCCACGACGCCTGCGAAGCGAGCAGGACCAGCGGTACGCCGATGATCAGGGAAGGCGATTGGCGACACCGCCCGCGCGACGGATCCGCTCATCCGGCGCGACTGCCAGCCGATACCGATCGGCGCGAGCAGCGCCAGGACCGCGAGACCGACCAGGCCGACGTAGTTCCCGCGCGTACCGGTGGCGCAATCGCGCGCGCTCGTCGTGATCGCCGTCCACACCCACGCGGCCACCGCTGCGAGGAGGGGCGTGAGGACGGCGAGCGTCCAGCCCACCTTGATCGATCGCGTCTCGGGGCGATGCATCATGCGCTCGGCGGGACCTCCGGCACCTACAAGATAGTGTCGCGGCGTCCTCGCCGGTCCATCTACTAGGGTCCCGCTCGCACGATGAGCGCGACGATCATCGACGGCAAGGAGGTGGCGGCCCGGGTCCGCGCCGAGGTGGCGCAGGCCGTGGCCGAGCTGGGCGAGCGCACCGGACGCACTCCGGGGCTGGCGACCATCCTGGTCGGTGACGATCCGGCCTCCGAGGTCTACGTTCGTAACAAGCGCAAGGCCTGCAGCGAGGCGGGAATCGGCGATCACCACCAGCACCTGCCTGCCGACGCCACCCAGGAGGACGTCGCGGCGGTCATCGCAGAGGCCAACGCCAATCCGGAGGTGAGCGGGATCCTGCTCCAGCTCCCGGTTCCCAAGGGGCTGAACGGCAAGGAGCTCACCGCTTTGATCTCGGCCGATAAGGACGTGGACGGCCTCACGCATGTGAGCGCGGGTCGCCTCGTGCAGGGCGCGCCCGGACTGCGGCCGTGCACGCCGCTCGGGGTGATGGAGCTGCTCGACCGCCACGACGTGGCGCTTGAGGGTGCTGAGGCCGTGGTCGTCGGCCGCTCTGATCTGGTCGGGAAGCCGGTTGCCTTCCTGCTGCTCGAACGCAACGCCACCGTGACCATGTGCCACTCGCGCACGCGAGACCTGCCGGCGGTGTGCGCGCGGGCGGACGTGCTGATCGCGGCCGTCGGCCGGGCCGAGATGATCGGTGCCGACTACGTCAAGCCGGGCGCCACGGTGATCGACGTGGGGATCAACCGCACCGAGAACGGTCTGAAAGGCGACGTGGAGTTCGACGCCGTGGCCGAGCGAGCCGGGCTGATCACGCCGGTGCCGGGCGGGGTCGGGCCGATGACCATCGCGATGCTGCTGCGGAACACGGTGACCGCGGCCGAGCTCGCGTCATGACCGCGCGGGGGGAGGGAGAGGGGACGGAATCGCGAGCCTCGGGAAGCAGGGGCACGCAACCTCGCGCCTCGGGACGCAGGGGCACGCAACCTCGCGCCTCGGGACGCAGGGGCACGGAATCTCGCGCACCGGGAAGGAGGAGGACGCCCGACCGCGAACCAGTAACCGTGGAGGACCAGATCCGCCGACTGCACCT
The DNA here is from genome assembly GCA_019241635.1 of Solirubrobacterales bacterium. Lineage (GTDB taxonomy): Bacteria > Actinomycetota > Thermoleophilia > Solirubrobacterales > Solirubrobacteraceae > Palsa-465. The sequence goes on along the minus strand of JAFAWR010000341.1, from coordinate 17,319 downwards.
CGAACGCATCTCGCGCGAGGACTGGGTGCTGATCGCGGTCGGCGTGGCGCTGGTCTTCGATCTGCTCGTGCTGCCGTGGTTCTCGTTCGGCGCCACGATCAGCGTCGGCTCGACGACGGTGTCGATCGGCGGCTCGCTCACCGCGGTCGACGCGCCGGACGCGTGGCTCGGGGTGCTGGCCTTGCTCTCGTGCGCGTTCCTGGTTGCCGATGTCGGCTTCGAACGGCTCTCGCCGCAGACGCGGGTGCCCTCGCTCGCCTCGGATCGAGAGACCACGCGGTATGTCCTGGCCTGCGTCGCGGCGGGACTGATCGTGCTCAAGTTCCTGTTTCACATCGGCCGGTTCGGTGAGCTCGCCCTTGGGTTCTGGCTGGCCGTGCTGCTGGTCGGGGCGCTGGTGGCACTGACCCGGCGGACCCGCGAGGTGCAGCGCGCCGCTCCGGCGGCGGCCACGCCGGCGCCACCGCGACCGCCGGCCGCGGGCGCGACGAGGACGCCGGCCGCCGAGCCGGCGCCCGGGCCCGGCTCGACCGCCTGATGGACCTCGATCCAGCGCGGTTGCGGCGCGGCGAGCTGCTCGCCGGGACCGGTGCGGTGCTGCTCCTCGTGTTCATGGTGGCGGGCAAGTGGTACGGGGACGGCGCGCACTCCCGGACCGGCTGGCAGGCGCTGACCACGCTGCGCTGGCTGCTCGTGCTGACCATCGTCGCCGCGTTCGCGCTGGTGCTTGCACAAGTTGCCCGGCGAGCGCCGGCCATCCCGGTCACGCTCAGCATGATCGTGACCGTGCTGGGACTGATCAGCGTGCTGGCGCTCATCTATCGCGTGCTGATCAGCGCGCCGGCGCACGAGCAGGCGGGGGCGTTCCTGGGGCTGCTCAGCGCGCTCGGCCTCGCCTACGGCGGCTATCTCTCGCTCCGGGAGGAGGGGATCGCGCGCCGCGATGCCCCGAGCGAGATCCCGGTCGTCCGGCCCCAAGGCAAGAACCACTCCTAGAATCCATCGACATGCTCGATCGCGATCAGGTTCTCCACGTGGCCCGGCTCGCCCGGCTCGAGCTCACCGACGACGAGGTCGACCGGATGGCCACCGAGCTCTCCAAGGTGCTCGACCACATCGAGGCGATCCGCGAGCTCGATCTGGACGGCGTGTCGCCGACCTCGCACGTGATCGACATCGTCAACGTCCTCCGGGCTGATCAACCGACGCCGTCGCTGCCCCGCGAGACGATCCTGGCGGCAGCCCCCGAGCCGCTGAACGACGGATTCGGCGTCCCCAGCCCCGGCGCGGCGTGAGCGAGCTCATCGACCTCACCGCGGCCCAGGCGGCCGAGCGCATCCGTGCGGGCGAGATCGCCGCCGCCGAGCTGTTCGACGCCTACCGGGAACGCGCCGCCCGCGACGAGCTGAACGCGTTCACCTGGGTCGCCGACGCGGCCCCGGAAGCGAATGGCCAGTCCGGCACGCCGCTGGGCGGAGTCCCGGTCGCGGTCAAGGACCTGTTCTGCACCGAAGGCGTGCCCAGCCAGTCCGGCTCGAAGATCCTTAAGGGATATCGCCCGCCCTACACGGCGACCGTCGTCGCGAAGCTCGCCGAGGCGGGCGCTCCGCTGCTCGGCAAGACCAACCAGGACGAGTTCGCGATGGGCTCCTCGAACGAGAACTCGGCCTTCGGCCCCGTGCTGAACCCCTGGGATCGCCGGCGGGTGCCCGGGGGATCCTCCGGGGGCAGCGCCGCGGCCGTGGCGGCCGGGTTAGCTCCGTGGGCGATCGGCACCGACACCGGCGGGTCGATCCGCCAGCCCGCCGCGCTGTGCGGGATCGTCGGGCTCAAGCCGACCTACGGCGCGTGCTCGCGCTACGGGATGATCGCCTTCGCCTCCTCGCTCGATCAGGCGGGCCCGTTCACCCGAGACGTGCACGATGCCGCGCTGCTGGTGCGCCATATGGTCGGACGGGATCCTCGCGACTCGACCTCGCTCGAGTACCCGGGCGAGATCGAGCTCCCGCGAGCCGAGGACCTCAAGGGCCTGCGGCTCGGCGTGCCCGAGGACCTGACCGGCTCCGAGGGCGGAATCGAGCCGGGGGTGCGCGAGAGCTTTGAGGCGACGATCAAGCTCGCCGAGGGACTCGGGGCCTCGATCGAGCCCTGCCGGCTCCCGCACGCTCCCCAGGCGCTGTCCGCCTACTACCTGATCGCGCCGGCTGAGGCGTCGGCGAACCTGGCCCGGTTCGACGGCGTGCGCTACGGCCTGCGGGTCGCCGGAGACTCCGACCTGGTCACCATGTACAGCCGCACCCGCCAGGCCGGCTTCGGGGCCGAGGTCAAACGGAGAATCATGCTCGGCACCTATGCCCTGTCGAGCGGCTACTACGACGCCTACTACGGCACGGCCCAGAAGGTGCGCACGAAGATCGCCGAGGACTTCCGGGCCGCGTTCGAGCAGTTCGACTTCATCGTCACCCCGACGAGCCCGTGCACGGCGTTCGAGCTGGGGGCCAAGATGGACAATCCGCTGGCCATGTACCTGAACGACTTCCTGGCTGTACCGATGTCACTGGCCGGCATCCCCGCGATCTCGATCCCGTCGGGGCTGAGCCAGGGTCTGCCGGTCGGCTTCCAGCTCGCCGGGCCGGCGTTCAGCGAGAGCCGGCTGCTCGACGCGGCCCATGCCCTCGAGGGCGCAATCGGATTCGACGGAAGGCAGGCGAGGCGATGAGTACGGGCACGGTGCAATACGAGCCGGTCATCGGCCTGGAGATCCACGTCCAGCTGAGCACCCGGACCAAGATGTTCTGCGGCTGCGAGCTGTCGTTCAGCGATCCGCCGAACATTCATACGTGCCCGACCTGCCTGGGATTGCCCGGAGCGCTGCCGGTGGTCAATGAGCAGGCGATCCACTTCGGGATCATGATCGGGCTGGCCCTGGGGTGCGATATCGCCGAGCGATCGCTGTTTCACCGAAAGAACTACTTCTATCCCGACTCGCCGAAGGCCTACCAGATCTCCCAGTACGACGTGCCGCTGTGCCTGGGCGGCCATCTGGGCGACGTGCGCATTCACCGCGTCCACCTCGAGGAGGATGCCGCCAAGCTCAACCATCTCGGCGCGAGCGGCCGGATCCACGGCTCGGACCGGAGCTGGGTCGACTTCAACCGGTGCGGCACGCCGCTGGTCGAGATCGTTTCAGAACCCGACATCCGCTCGGCCGAGCAGGCCCGCGAGTGGCTGATCCTGCTGCGGACCACGCTGCGCCAGCTCGGGGTGTCCGACGTCGACATGTCCCAGGGGTCGCTGCGCTGCGACGCCAACGTGTCGATCCGCCCGGCCGGGACGACCGAGCTCGGGACCAAGACCGAGCTCAAGAACATGAACTCATTCGCGTTCGTGGCGAAGGGGATCGAGGCCGAGATCGAGCGCCAGAAGCGCCTGCTCGCGGCGGGCGAGGCCGTCGTCCAGGAGACGCTGCACTTCGATCCGATCACCGGCAGCCTGACGCCGCTGCGCTCCAAGGAGGAGGCGCACGACTACCGCTACTTCCCCGAGCCCGACCTGGTCCCGGTGCTCGCCACCGAGGGGATGCTCGCGGCCGCCCGCGCCGACCTCCCGGCCGAGCTCCCGGCCGAGCGGGCGGCGCGGTTCGAGCGCGAGCTCGGTCTCCACGCCGACACCGCACGGCTGTTCGCCTTCCGGGCCGAGCTCGGCGACTACTTCGAGCGGGCGCTGGCCGCGGCCGGGGCCAACGGCGGCGCCGGGCTCGAGCCGGCCGAGCTGTCGAACTGGATTGCGCCGCTCACCGAGCGGATCGGCTCAGATGCCGATCCGGCGAGGAGCAAGGTCACCCCGGAAGGCCTGGCCGCGCTGGCCACGATGGTCAAGGCCAGGGAGGTCAGCCGCGACGCCGCCCGGGAGGTGCTCACGCTGATGGTCAGCGAGGGCGGGGATCCGCGCGCGATCGTCGAGCGGGAAGGCCTGGGCGCGATCAGCGCCGAGGACGACGGTCTCGGGGAGATCGTCGACCGGGCCATCGCCGCCGACCCGGACGCGGCCGAGAAGGTGCGCGCAGGCAACATGAAGGCCATCGGCCCGCTGGTCGGCTACGTCATGCGCGAGACCAAAGGCCGCGCCGACGGCGGCGAGATTACTCGCCTGATTCGCGAACGGCTCGGTTAGTCGCTCAGTCGAGCCTGCGGGAAAGCCTGCGCACCACGAAACCGGCCGCCAGGAGCGTGCCGCCCCCCGCTACCAGCAGCACCACGTCCAGTCCGGTGAACGGAAGCGTCCCGGAACTGGTCGCGGTCGTGGTTGTGGTCGGCGAACAGTTCGGCTGGTTATAGCCTTGACACGTCGATGAGGCGCCTGCCGCGCCCGGCACCATCAGAGCAAGAACCCAGAGAACCCCTACCAGCGCTGAAATGCGTTTCATGAATCCCTTCGTTCGTCGCGGAACCCCAAGAGCTTGTGAATCGTACATGAACCTACCCATGACGCACAAGTTGGAACCGAACCGCGACAGCATTCTTACCGGATTGTGGAGCGATCGATGCGCGGGGCGATCCGGCGGGTGGTCCGGGTCCGCGCTGCGGGCGTCGGCGGCGCCCTCACACCGAGGACAGGAGCCCGAGGGCCCGATCCGCGGCCAGCGGATGCTTCGCGTTGAGGTCGGCGAGCGCGAGGGCGATCACCGGTTCGCGAGGATTGATCGCGGCGGCGGCCCGGAAATCCCGCCGGGCCTGCGCCCGGTCCCCGAGAGCCGACGCCGCCAACCCTGCGCCGAACCAGGCATACCATCCACCAGGATCGCGTGAGATCGCCTGAGCGAATCGCTGGCGAGCGATCGCGTAGCCCTGATCGGTCAGCGCAATCGTGCCGGCGAGACGGGCCGGATCGGCGCTCAACGGATTGAGATCGGCTGCGACGCGCAGGGCATGCAGGGCCTGGGCGGGGTCGCTCTGGCGCAGGTCGCTGGCGATCGAGGTCTCGCGAACCGACAGGTAGGGGAAGCCGAGGACGATCGCCGCGGCCAAGAGGGCGAGCGCGCCGAGGGCGCCAGCGGCGATCCGGAGGCCCCGGGGGTCGGCGGGCGGGGTGTCGGCGGGCTCGGCCATCGCGGCGGCAGGCTCGGCCGTGGCGGCGGCAGGCTGGGCCGTGGCGGCGGCAGGCTCGCTGCTCCCGACCGCCACGGGCGGCCCCGCGCCCAACGAGACCGCGAGCCCCAAGAACCCAAGCGCCGGGCCGCTCAGGGCGGGAAACTCCCAGAACCAGTCGACCGAGCCGTAGATGAGCCACACGATGAGCGGGAGCAGGGCGACCGCGGCGGCGGCGGCGAGCTGCCCCCGGCGGCGGGTGCGCAGCGCCGCGGCGAGGCCGGCGATCAGGAAGACCGCGAACAGGACCGTGCCAACCAGGCCGGTGTGCGCGAGCAGCCGCAGCTCGAGGCTGTGGGTCCAGGACGGCTCCTCGCCGGTCTGCCGGCGGGTCACGTAGTAGTTGTCGAAGTTGTCCTGGCCGAGACCGCCCACCGGATGGGCGACGAAGGCGTCGAGCGCGACGCGCCAGAAGTCGTAGCGCCCGCTGCCCACGTCGGTGAAATGCGAGCCCGAGTGCACGGTCGCCTGATGGCTGAACCCGTGCCACTGGCGCGAGATGAAGCTGATCGGATGGCCGTGGGAGACGGCGAGGCCGCCGGCCAGCGCGGCGCCGGCGGCCAGCAGCACGGCGACCGAGCCGAGCACGCGACGGCGGAGCGAGCTCAGCCGGGAGAACGGCAACAGCGACTCGGCCCAGGCGATCAGCGTGCCGGCGATGAAGGCGATCAGGCACAGCCGGAGCGCCGCATGCCCGGCCTGGCTCGAGGCCTGATTCAGCCCGGCCGCTGTAGAGGCGTCATAGACGTGGAGCAGGCGATGAACCACCGCGAGGGTCGCCGCCGCCGGGAGCACGGCGGCGGCCGCGACGCGCAGGCGGTCGGGGACGAGGACGACGGCCGCGATCAGGACCAGGGGCAGCGTGAACAGCCACCCGCGGCTCTGGACGATCACCGCGAGCTGCAGGCCGGCGGATGCGAAGCCGATCAGGGCGCCGCGCAGCGGCCCGGGAAGCTCGCGCCGCGCGGCGAGCGCGATCGCGGTCAGGGCTCCGATCATGAACAGCGCCGCGGTGGCGTTGAAGTAGCCGGTCGGCGCGGCCAGGCGCCTCCCGATGACGAGGGCCGCGACGTGGTCGGCCGAGGCGAGCCGCACCATCAGCACGATCGCCACGACTCCGATCCCCACCGCGAACGTGAGCAGCGCGATCAGTGCCCCCCGAGCGCTCCACGGGAGCAACAACATCGTCGCGAAGACCAGGAGATACAACAGCGCCCGGTTGCTCCCGGTGAGCGCGTCCCCAGGAGACGCGGCCCAGCTGATCGACAGATACGACCAGGCGACATACAGCGCGAACGCCACCAGCGCGACGATCGCGGCGCGAGGCAGGCGGATCGAGCGCCATCCCCGCGCCACCACTACGGTGGCGAGGAGGCCGAGGACGACGAGCGCCCCCCAGTACCACGTGTCGGCGTCGTAGCCGCCGTCGTGGACGGCCCACACGAGCATCAGCGCCACCACCACGAGGCCGGGTACCGTCCAGGCGTACTCGGCGACCATCCGAGCGCGCAGGCCGGCGGTTAGGGTCGGCTCCTCGGCTGCTCGCCCGTGCAGGCTGGCAACTGTAGCGGCCGGGATACGGACCGCCGGGAGCGCGTGGGGTCAGGACACGCGTGTGGCTCCGGGTCTGGAGGTACCCCCGGACCGCGGTGGCAGCGACAGCAACATGCGGGCGAACGCCGCGGCGAAGCGGTCCGGCGCAAACCGGAGCGAGTTTTCCCGGATCGAGCGGTCCTCGAAGCTCAGCGACTCGAAGCGCTGTATCCCTTCGATCAGTCCCTCGACCGATCCGGGCTGATAGAGCACTCCGGTCGTGCCGTCGATGACCGAGTCGCAGACCCCGCCGGCGCGGTAGGCGATTACCGGAAGCCCGGCCGCCTGCGCCTCGACGGGAACGATCCCGAAATCCTCCAGTCCCGGATAGAGCAGTGCTCGAGCTTGGGCGAACACGCGCGGAATGTCCGCGTCGGGAACGTGTCCGAGGAACTCGGTGTGGGATCCGGCGAGCTCCCGGACGCGCTTCAGATCGCGGCCGTCGCCCACCACGAGCAGGCGCCGCCCGAGTCGCTCGCACGCCTGCACCGCCGTCCCGACGCGCTTGTACGGCACCACGCGGCCGAATACGAGGTAGGCGTCACGTTCGTCCCGCGGGGTGTGCAACAGGCTCTCGATCTGAACCGGCGGATGGATCACCTGGCTCGCGCGTCCGTACGCTGTGGCGATGCGGGAGGCCACGAAGGTCGAATTCGCCACGAACACATCCGGGCCTGACGCCCGCTTGCGGTCAACCCGGCGCATCCAGGCCGTGCCGAGCGGCACGATAGCGCGCGCCACCGGGCCCATCACCTCCTCGGCGAGAAACGACGGGTCCCAGGCGTACCGCATCGGCGTATGGCAGTAGCAGACATGAGGGACCTCGGCCGGCGTCCGGACGTTCTTCGCGCTTGCGTGATTCGAAGAGATCACGAGGTCGAACCCGGAAAGGTCAAACGACCGGAACGCGAGATCCATGAAGGGCAGGAGCCGCGTGTAGTGAACTGTCGCTCCCGGCACCCGGTTCAGGAAGGAGGCATGGACCGGACGGTCGGTGATCAGGCGCGGCCACGGCGCGGGGTCGTAGACCGACGTGAAAAGCTCCGCGTGCGGCACCAGCCGCAGGATTTCCTCGACCACCTTTTCGGATCCGCCCGGGATCGTCAACCACTCGTGGATCACCGCGACGCGCGGGAAGCGCTCACGCAGTGCCTCAGCGCACCCGGAGAGAGCAGAGCCGGGCATCACGTGTGACCCGTCATCGCGGGAGCCTAGGGTACGGGCGTTCGCGCCATCGGGAGTCAGCGCCAGCTTGATCGATCTCCACTGTCACGTGATTCCGGACCTGGACGACGGACCCGCCACGATCGAGGATTCGCTGGCGTTGTTCCGCGTGGCCTTTGGTGCCGGCACTTCGACGATCATCGCCACTCCGCACGTCAGCTGGGACTATCCGGCCGTCGACGCGGCGACGGTCCAGGCTCGGGTGGGGGCGATCAACGCCGCGCTCCGTGAGGCCTCGATCGAGCTGGAAGTCGAGATCGGCGCCGAGATCGCCCTGTCCCGCATCGGGGATATGTCCGATGCCGAGATCGCGCTGCTGCGCCTCGGAGGCGGCCCGTACTCACTGATCGAATGTCCTCACGCCGGCGGTGCCGCGGCCGCGATCGAGGAGATGCTGAGGCGGCTGGCCGGAAGCGGGCATTCGATTCTGCTCGCTCACCCCGAGCGATGCCCGGTGTTCCAGTCCAACCCGCACCTGCTTCCCGCGCTCGTCGGGGCCGGAATGCTGTCGTGCATCACCGCGCGGTCGTTGACCGGAGACTTCGGATCTCGTGCCCGTGAATATGCCTGGGAGCTGCTGGCGGCTGGCCATGTGCACGCGATCGCATCGGACGCGCATGATGCTGTCGGCCGTCCGCCTGATCTGGCCCCGACCCTGGCTCGCGCCGGGCTGAACGACTCGCAGATCGAGTACTTCGCCTTCTCATCACCCCGCGCGATCATCGACGGCGCCCCAGTCCCGCGAGCGCCGCGGGTCCCCGCGCCGCGGACGCGACGCTGGTCGCTGCGTCGACGGCCGCGCTAGCGATCATGGCGTCTGCGCCTGATGCGGGCCCCCACGTAGCCCCCCACCACCGTTGATGCGCGGATCCAGGCGAACCTCAACTCGCCGCTGAGCGCAGAGCGGATCTCGCCTCGGGCGCGCAGGTCGTGCTCGTGGCGGCGCAGGAAGCGCCAGTTGTTGCGCAGCGCGTGGAACTCGTAGGAAAGGCGGGGCAGGCGCTGGCCGCCGTCCCATTGGCCGAGTTGGAAGGACGCCGTGTGCGGGGTCATCACACAGCGGAAGCCCGCGGCGCAGGCATCCAGATAGAAGCTCGTCTCCTCTCGCCAGGCGTTGCGCGTGAGACCCGCGTCGTAGCTGACGTGTTCAAACACGCGCCGGTTGATGAGCACGTTGCCCGGCAGGAAAGGCGTCTCGAGATCACGATCGGGAAAGACGCTTGGACTCGTGTGCAGCCCGATCCGCGGGCTCGGAGACCCACGGGCGATGTTGTAGGCCTCGCGAGGATCCGCCCGCGGGCCGATGTGAAGCCACGGCGCCGCGACGATATCGGCCTCCCATCGCCGGGCAGCGTCGAGCAAGGTGCGCGCGAACTCGGGGAATACGCCGCAATCGTCGTCGAGCATCAGCAGCCACTCGCCGTGGGCGGCGGCGACACCGGTTTGGCGCGCCGCCTGCGAGCCGCGGCGCCGCGGGTGGGGGACCACGCGGACGCGATCGTCGTCGAAGCCGGCGAGCAGCTCTCTGGTCTCGTCGGTTGACCCGTCGACCACCACCACTACCTCTCGGATCCCCTCGAGACCGAGCACATACGGGAAATTGAGCCGGAGGGCGGGCGCTCGGTTGTAGGTCGGAATGACGACCGATATCCCGGGGTCCCCGTCGCTCACGCGCTCACCGTAGCGGTCGCGCCCGCCGACCCGTACCCTCGCGAAAGGGGCGACGCTCGTCGCCGATAGCGCACGTGAGCATGAGTGCATCAGGAAACTCAGTCGAGGCCCCGGCGCCGGGGCCCGGCCCCATCGAGCGCAGCCCCGCGCCGGCACGCAGAGCCGCGGGCGACGTGGCCGGACAGGTCGTCGCCCGCGGGCTGAACATAGCTCTCGGCGTGGGGGTCACGATCGCCCTGGTCCGCGGGCTCGGTCCGCGCCGGTTCGGCGACTGGTCCGCGCTACTGGCCGTGATCGCGCTGGTCGGATATCTGACCAACGTGGGTCTGGACGAGGTCGCAGTCCGGCAGGCCGCGATCGACCCCCGCCGCGAGAGCAGATGGATCTCGGCGATGGTCTCGCTGCAGTTGATGCTGAGCGTCCCGGTGACGATCCTCGCGCTCGCGGTGACACTTGTGATCGCCCGGGACGACTCCGCCCGGATCGCCGCCGTCCTGCTCTCGCTCACGTGCCTGTTCTCGGCGCTTGGCTCGGTCCGAGCCGTGTTCCAGTTGCGGATCCGCAACAGCTGGACGGCGGGCTTCGAGTTGGCCAATGGCCTGCTGTGGGCGATCGGCGTGTTCGCCATCGTCGCCGCCGGTGCCGGGCTGGTTGCCTTTGCCGCCGCATTCCTGGTCGCGAGCGCGGTGGCCAACGTGGGGCAGGCCTTGCTCGCGCGCCGGCAGATTCGGATCAGACTACGAGGCGGGGGCCCGGACAGAGCCCATCTGATGAAGATCGGCGTTCCGTTCGCCATCGCCAGCCTCTTGTATCTGGCCTACACGCAGGTTGACCAGGTGCTCGTGTTCGAGCTTGCCGGAGCCCGGGCCGCCGGCATGTACGGCGCCGCGAGCAAGGTTCTCGACCGCGCGCTCGTGGTCCCCGGAAGCATCCTGGCCACGATGTTCCCGATGATCGCCGTGGCCTACCGGGAGGACCTGGTGCGGATGCGGGCGCTCGTTCAGACCGCGCTGGAGGTCGTGCTCGCGGTGACGCTGCCGTTCGTCGCCTATGTCGCGGTGGTCGGACGGCCATTGATGCGGCTGCTGTTCGGCGAGGCGTTTGCTTCCGCCGGACCGGCGCTCAGCGTGTTGATGGCCGTCTTCGCGATCTCGGCTTTCAGCTATGTGGCGGGTGATCTGGTCATCGTGCTGCGGCTCCAGCGCCGCTACATCATCTATGCCGCCGTCGGCCTGGCCGTCAACGTCGCGCTGAACCTGCTGCTGGTCCCGGCCTACGGGTTCATCGCCGCGGCCTGGGTCTGCCTGGTCACCGAGGGACTCGTGATCGGGCTGGCGCTGCGTGCGGCGTTGAAGACGATCGAGCACCGCCTACGGCTGGCGCGCATGGTTCGCATCGTCGGGGTGGCGGGCGCGGGCGCGTTGGCCACGCTGGCCGCGCGAGAGGCCGGCCTGCCGCTCGTCCCGATCGGGCTGGCGTGGATGCTCGCCACGGGGTGCGCGTGGCTGGTGCTTCACCCCTGGTCGCCTACCGAGCTCCGGGCCCTCCTCACCCCGAGCCGGGGCCGCTGAGGGGTGGAGCGGTCAGCTGATCGTCATTCGCCGCGACGCGCTTGCGTCCTCGCCCGCGACCGTTGGTGATCGGCTCATAGGAATACTCGGCCGGCTCGTGACCGCCGACCACGACGAGCGCCGCGTTGCGCACCCGTTCGCGCTCGAGCACGGCGCGGCATCGGCGTGCCTGATCTCGTGTCGTCATGTACGTACGGCAGACGATCAGGCTGGCGTCGATCACCGGCTGCGCGATCAGCACCTGGGCATCCGCGACCGGCAACAGCGGAGGGCTGTCGATGATCACAAGGTCCGCCTGCCCCGCGAGCTCTTCGATCATGTGCGCCATCTCTGGTCTGAGGAGTAGGTCGCTGGGGTGCGGCGAGAACGGTCCACTCGGCAGAATCTTGAGGGTGTTCAGGCCTTCGATCGGGGTGTGGAGCACGTCCTGCACCGTGGCATCCCTCATCAGCACGTTGGTCAGCCCGGCCTTGTAGAGCCCGAGCTCGAATTGGTTCTCGATGTCGAATTGCTTCTGGAAGGAGGGCCGCCGGAGATCGGCCTCGATGAGGACAACCTGCTGACCGGCCAGCGCCGTGGCGTAGGCCAGACCGGCGGCCACGGTCGTCTTACCTTCGCCGCTGACCGCACTGGTGACGAGCACCGTGCGGAGATCGGACTCACTGCCGAGGTAGCTCAGGGCACTGCGCAGGATGCGAAACGATTCCAGTAGCTCGGGACTGGTGCCCGGCTGCGGGCGGGCGAGGCGTGGAAGACTGCCGATCGCCCGTCGGCCATAAGCGGACTCGAACTCTTCGATCGTCTTGATTCGGCGGTCGAAGAGATCGCTCAAAAAGACCGCGGCGAGTCCGATCGCGAGGCCGGCGAGCAGGCCGAGGACGGGGGCTCGCTTGAGGTTCGGAGAGGACGGGCTCGACGATGGCGTGGCCCGGTCGACGACGGTGGCGTCGCCCGTGGTCACTGCCTGGAGCGCGAGCAGGTTGCGGAGCGCCTGCTCGAGCTGGACGCTCTCGGTCGACCCGGCCGGTAGTGCGGCGATCTCGCCGCGCAGGCGGGTGGCGCCGGCCTGCGCCTGCACCTGTGACTGCGCCCGCTCGAAGGCCACGAACTGGTCGGCGAAGGCGTTGGCGATACGGGCGGCCCGGGATGGGCTTGGGTCCGTGGCCTGGATCGTGATGATGTCCGCGTCGGGGTTGGCGGAGGCCGAGATCTGCGCCAGCAAGGCCGACGCCGACTCGTTGGTCCCGAGCGTGGTCTGAACGTTCTTGGCCACAGCCGTCGAGGTGACGAGCAGCAGGTTCGTCGCTGCGAGGCGCGCCGGGTCTTCGGAACCCTGGGTGGCATTTGGGTCGATCAGCGTCTGGAGGTTTGACTGGCGGATGAGCAGGCTTGACTCACCCGTGTACTCCTTGGTGCTCGCGATGGCGACCGCGAACGCGATCACGGCGCCGCCGATCATCGCGACCACGACCATCCACCAGCGATCTTTCAGCGTCTGAAGCGCGTCCATCAAGGCCGACGAGGGGCCTGCGGCCCTGTCCTGGACGTCGACGTTCATTGCGCCATCTTAGCCTTGGAGGTGAACGGTTCCGTCGGCGGGGGCGGGCGGGGAGAGGTCCGAAGGCCGCTTGCGAGCGAGCTGGTGGATGACGGCCAGAATGCCGATCGAGGTGGCGAACACGGCCGTCCCCCGCGGGTCGTTGGGCACGATCGTCGTCGTGAGCTCGACGACGACGAGGCCGACCGTGCCGAGCCCCAGCGCGAGCGCCGTGAGGCGCTCGAGCGGCTCGCGTGCCTGCCACCACAGCCGCAGCCCGGCGGCGATCGTGGTGCCCATCAGCAGGAAGTATGCCGCCACCCCCATCAGGCCGCACGTCATCCACCAGTAGAGGACAGCGAAGTGCGTGAAGTAGTGGTTGAACGGAAACTCGAACGGAAGCGGGGCTCGCTCCGGCCAGGGAACTCCGATACCGAGCCCTTCGAGGGGCTGGCGCATGATCGCCGGCCACACGTTGTGCAGCTCGGCCAGCCGGTAGCGATCCTGCTCGTTGGTAGTGACCTTGGTCGGGGTGATCGAGGTCGCCCGCGCGATCAGCGCCCCCTGCACGGGACCGGTCAGCCCCGTGGCTGCGGCAAGGTAGACCATCACCGCGGTCAAGCCCACGGCGGGCAGCAACAGGCGGCGAGTCGTACGGCGACTCGCGATGACCACGGCCAGCATCAGCACGAGCGCCGCCGCGAGCCAGAATGACCGCCGCTGCCCGAGCAGGAACGACGCGAGGACGAGCGGAGCTGACCACAGCATCCAGCGTGGTAGCCGCGTTCCCGCCAGGGGCGCCGCGACCACCGCGAGCAGGTAGACCATCTCCATCCAGTTGATCGCCGGGGCGAGGTAGCTGAGCCGTCCCAGGCCGACCTCGGCTGTAGTGAAGCCACCCACCACGGCGCCGATGCCGGCGGCTGATTTCAGGACGGTCAGGGCGGCGAGGTAGCCCACCAGCCGGCGCAGCTCGCCGGTCGTCCGGATCGCGTTGACCAGAATCACGGGGGGCAGCAGCAAGAAGCCGAAGTCCTGGACCGCGCCGAGGGCCTCGAACTTCGCGATCCCCGGCCCGAGCGCGGCCGTCGCGAAGCCGAACAGCATCGCGATAGTGACCAGCACGAGGGCCGGAACGAAGAACTCGGGCATCCGCGCCTCCCGTCGCGGCCGGATCACGTCGAGCAGTACGGCGCCGGCGGCCACGAGCAGCAACAGGAAGATGATCGAGAAGTAGACCGGGGTCTTCGCGTAGAGCTTGTCGAAGGCCGAGATGTTCCAATCGGCGGTGTTCTCCGCGATCACGACCACGGTGATCCAGGTGAGGAACGCGGCCCGCGGGTTGTTCAGGAGCAAGGGCAGCGCGAGCAGCCCGGCGAGGACGAGCAACGCCGCGAGCACGCCGACCTTGTAGGTCACGCCGGCGAGCACGGCGGCGAGCCCCGCTATCCATATGAGATGCCCCCCGGCGCGAGCGAAGCGCCGCCGGTTCGGTCTCACTACGGATATGACGCTCATCAGCGGTTTCGCCCCACCACGACCTGCGCGACGGTAGCAGTCGGGTCCATGGCCGGAGCCACGTTCCCCGGGACCGATGCAGACGCTCAGCCCTCCGCTGGAGGCGCGAGCAGTTCCTCGATCTGCGCGGCGCGCGCCTCCCATGAGTGACCGCGCACCGCCCGCGAGCGCTCGGCGCGCAGCTGTGGCGTGTCCGTCCTCATCACCTCGTCGAGCCGTGCGGCCATCGCCGCGGCGTCGGGCGCGACGATTACCTCAGGCACGTCGCGTAGCGCGGCGAGCGGCGTCGTGACGACGGGCAGGCCCGCCGCCAGGTACTCATAGGTCTTCATCGGGAACACGCTGCGCATCGCGCCGCCGGTGTGGTACGGCACGATCGCCGCCGCGGCGCCGCGCAGCACGAGGGGGAGCTGCTCGTACGGCCGCGGCCCCAGCAGGTGAACATTCGGCGCCGTCCGCAGCGGGCTGATGTCGGTACCCGGGTCCCCCGGCCCGACCGGCCCGACGAACGCGAACGACCAGTCCGGTCGCGCCCGGGCGAGCGCCAGCGTGAGGTCGAGGTCAATCGTCGAGGCGTTCAGGCCGCCGATGAACACCACGACCGGGCGTGCCAGCGCCGCGATCGCCGGGTCAACCGGACCGGTTTGGAGCGCGGTCGCGAATAGAGCGGTGTCGGTGACGTTCGGGGCATAGACGACGTGGTCGTTGAGCCGGCGCATCCGCTCGACGAGCTCCGGGGCGCTGGCCATGATGACGTCGGCGCGGGGCGCGAAGCGGCGCTCGGCGGCGCCGAATGCGTCGGCGTCGATGCCGTTCTTGGCCCCGTGATCGTCATCGATGTAGTAGAGGACGCGCCGGGGGCGCAGCGCGTCGATGAGCACCTCAGCCTGGGGGACGAACGACCACAACAGCGGGTCCCGCATCCCGGCGCGCCGCACCCCCGCGCGCACGAGCCGCGGCAGGATCGCCCGGTTCAGTCGCACGGCCGCCGGGTGGTGATGGACGGGCAGGACGAGCGGTGAGAGTACGTGCACGCCGTCCTCGAGCTTCGGCGGAGCTACGCCGCGCACGAGGCGCCGACCGATGCGGCGCAGGTCTTTGCCCGAGCCGAGTTGCGGGCGGCGCAGCCCGAGCGACTCGACGTAGAGGATCCGGTGGCGGGGCGCGAGCCGCGCGAGCAGGTGCTTCTCGTTCGTCAGCAGTTCGTTGTTCCAGTCGGAGAAGCCGACGCAGACGATGTCGAGGGAGGGCGTGCTCATGCGGCCATCTCGCGGCTCGCCGCGATGTGCGCGATCACCGCGGCGAGCGACGCGCGGGAGGGATCTATGGGCGGCGCCGTGCTGCGCAGCGCCTCGGGCAGCCGCGGCACGATGCGCCGCGCGCGCCGGCCGAACGGGACGACCGCGTCCGCGGTGCGCAGCTGGGCCTCGGCGTCCAGCGCGCGCGTGATGGCGAGCGGCCCGGCCCCGCCGGCGTCTCTGACGCGAACGGCGGCGCCCCGGGGTGCTGCGTCCGTCACGAGCGCGATGTCGGCGTCGGCGGGCGCCGGCGCGAGCCAGTCGGCGGCCTCGCGAGCGGCGCGCGCACCGAGCGCGACGGCCACGACGCGTGGCGTGCCGCGATGGTCGACCCGCGAGCCGAAGTGGACGCCTGGCGCGACGCCGGAGTCGCCGCGCTCGCGCGTGCGGCCGGTCGCGTGGCGGATCCACACGATGCTGTCGCCTCCGGCGTCGAGGACGATCTTCACGAGTCCCGCCCAGCCGTCGCGCCAGCCGCCGTCGACGACGAGCCGCCAGACGACCTTCGCCAGCGGGCGCAGCAGCACCCCGGCGAGGAGGCGACCCGCCGAGGCGGCCGTGGTCATCTGGCCCGCCTCGAGGCGGGCGTAGCTCCACATGTCGCCGAGCGCCTCGCCCAAGTCGCGGGCGAGAACGTGGTGGAGGTCGCCACCGAAGGGGTGCACCCGGCCGGCGGGGGTCAACCCCTCGTGGACCGTGCGGTTCTCGTCGTGGCGGTAGGTCCCGCGGCGGAACATGCGGTGGCGATACAGCGGGTACTTCGCCGCCGGGCCGAGCCGGTGTCCGAGGAAGTGCTCGCGGCAGGGCAGCGCCGCGAGGTCCACGCCGGCCGGCGGGTTCGCGAGGAAGCGCTCGATCTCGGTGTGCAGCGCCTCGCCGATGCGCTCGTCGGCATCGACCTCGAGGATCCAGTCGCTGCGAGCATGGTCGATCGCGACGTTGCGCTGGCGCGCGAAGCCGAGCCACGGCTGGTGGACGACTCGCGCCCCGGCGCGCTCGGCCAGCAGCGGTGTAGCGTCCGCCGAGCCCGAGTCGACGACGATGACCTCGTCACAGAAGGCGACGCTTGCCAGGCACCCGGGGAGCATCTCGGCCTCGTCCCTAGCGATGATGCAGGCGCTCACACTCGCGCGGTCACCGACCCGCGCCGCGGCTGCCTCGCTGGTTACGCCCGTGCCGTCCACCGCGCCGATTATTCCCTCCTGGTTGGTCAGCAGTAAGCTGGGCCGCGCCGTGGACGCGCCCGTCCCGCCACGCGATGCACCGGAGTCGCGCGTGTCCGTCATCGTCGTGAACTACTGCGGCGAGGACGTGCTCGGCCCGTTCCTGGACAGCGTGCTCGACGGCCCGCTCCCGCCGCGCGAGGTGATCGTGGTCGACAATGCCTCGACTGACGGCAGCCTGGAGTTGCTGCGTGCACGCCCCGGCGTGCACGTCGTGGCCAGTCCGGAAAACCTCGGCTTCGGGGGTGGCTGCAACCTCGGCGCCGCCCACGCAACGGGGAACTTGCTGCTGTTCGCGAACCCGGACGTCCGCCTGCGCCACGACACGATCGCGTGCCTGGCTCGGGACCTGCTCGCGACGCCGGGGGCGGCGATCGCGACCGCGAACCTGGGCGAGCCCGACATGCCGCCCCCCGTGCGCACGCGCCAGATCGAGGAGGTCGCGGCCATGTCAGGTGCGCTCATGCTCGTCGAGCGCGCCCACTTCGAACGCCTCGGCGGCTTCGATCCCGCGATCTTCCTCTACAGCGAGGACAC
>JAFAWR010000258.1 GCA_019241635.1 Solirubrobacterales bacterium | reverse complement strand
AGCTCGTAGACCTTGAGCCGGTAGACCTTGCCCCGGTTGGTGAAGAACAGCAGGTAGTCGTGCGTGGAGGAGACGAACAGATGCTCGATGTAGTCGTCGTCCTTCATGTCCATCCCGGTCACGCCGACGCCGCCGCGGCGCTGCTGGCGATAGGTCGAGAGCGGCAGCGACTTGATGTAGCCCGAGTGGGTGATCGAGATGACCATCTGCTGATCGGCGATCAGATCCTCGATGTCGATCTCGCCCTCGGCGTGGACGATCTCGGTGCGCCGGTCGTCGCCGTAGGTCTCGGCGATCTCGGTCAGCTCCTCCTTGATCAGCGAGTTGACCCTGTCCTCGTCGCCCAGGATCTCGCGGAGCTCCTTGATCCGCTCGACCAGGTCCTTGTGCTCCTGCTTGATCTTGTCGGCCTCGAGCGCGGTCAGGCGGCTCAGGGTCAGCTGGAGGATCGCCTGAGCCTGGACGACGGTCAGCTCGAAGCGCTCGACCAGCCCGGTGCGCGCTGCCTCCGGCGTTGCCGACCCGCGAATCAGCGCGATCACCTCGTCGAGGTTGGCCAGCGCGATCAGCAGGCCCTCGAGCACATGAGCGCGCTCCTCGGCCCGGCGCAGCTCGTACTTGGTGCGGCGGACGATGACCTCGCGCTGGTGATCGACGTAGTGGCCGATGACCTCGCGCAGCGACAGCGTGCGCGGGACGTTGTCGACCAGCGCGACCATGTTCACGCCGAACGTCTGCTGCATCGGCGTGTGCTTGAACAGCTTGTTGAGCACGACCTTGGGGATCGCGTCGCGCTTGAGCTCGATCACGATCCGCATCCCGTTACGGTCGGACTCGTCGCGGATGTCGGTGATCTCGGAGAGCTTCTTCTCGTGCACGAGCGTGGCGATCTTCTCGATCAGCCCGCCATCGCCGCCCTTGCGGACCTGGAAGGGCAGCTCCGAGACGATGATCGCCTCCTTGCCCTGGCCGATGGGCTCGATGTGCGCCTTGGCCTGCACGCGCACTCGCCCGCGACCGGTGGCGTAGGCGTCGCGGATGCCCTCGCGCCCGAGGATGGTCCCGGCAGTCGGGAAGTCCGGGCCCTTGATGTGCTTCATCAGGCCCTCGACCTGGATGTCCGGGTCGTCGATGTAGGCGAGCGTGGCGGCCACCACCTCGCGCAGGTTGTGCGGCGGGATGTTGGTCGCCATGCCGACCGCGATCCCCGCCCCGCCGTTGACGAGCAGGTTCGGGAAGCGCGCGGGGAGCACGAGCGGCTCCTGCTTGGAGCCGTCGAAGTTCGGCGCGAAGTCGACCGTCTCCTGGTCGATGTCGCGCAGCAACTCGGTGGCCAGCGGGTCGAGGCGGGCCTCGGTGTAGCGCATCGCCGCGGCGCCCCAGCCGTCGATGTTGCCGAAGTTCCCGTGCCCGTCGACGAGCGGATAGCGCATCGAGAAGTCCTGCGCCATCCGGGCCAGCGTGTCGTAGATGGCGGAGTCCCCGTGAGGGTGGTACTTGCCCATCACCTCGCCGACGATCGTCGCGCACTTGACGTGCCTGCGCGGCGGCCGCAGGCCGAGCTCGTTCATTGCGTAGAGGATCCGGCGGTGGACCGGCTTGAGACCGTCGCGAACGTCGGGCAGCGCGCGCCCGACGATCACCGACATCGCGTAGTCGAGATACGCCGAGCGCATCTCCTCCTCGAGCCCGCGTGGCTCGATGTTGCCGCCGCCGATGGTGTCGATCGATGCCATGACGTCCAGTCCTTAGATGTCGAGGTTTGCGGCCAGCGCGTTGTCCTCGATGAAGGCGCGGCGCGGCTCGACCTGATCGCCCATCAGCATCGAGAACACGACGTCTGCCGAGGCGGCGTCCTCCAGCGTCACCTTGACCAGAGTGCGGCTGGCCGGATCCATGGTGGTCTCGCGAAGCTCGTGTGCGTCCATCTCGCCGAGGCCCTTGAACCGGTAGTACTCGATACCGCGCTGAGCAATGACCAGTACGGCTTCGCGCATCTCGTCGAACGTGGCCGCGTCCTTGGAGTGCTCACCCAGCTGGACGTGGAACGGCGGCGTGCCCACCAGCTCGACGAGCTCTGCGTGCACCTCGGCCAGCTTCTGGTACTCCTCGGCCTCGAGCGTGGCACGAGGAATGTGATGCGTTGTGGCCAGGCCGGTCTTG
>JAFAWR010000087.1 GCA_019241635.1 Solirubrobacterales bacterium | reverse complement strand
CCAGGACGATGCGCTGGTTCAGTGGCGGGCCGCGGTAGCTGCCCGGGACGCCGCTCAGAGCGAGTGGCAGACGCTAGAGCACAGCATCGGGCAGGCCAGGCGCGCGCCGGTGGTCGCCGGATTGGACACGGCGGCGAAGATCCTCATCGCCACATTCACCACGATCACCGCCGCGCTCACCGCCGCGGGGTTCGCGGCCGGCGATGTCACGTCGTTCTATCGCAACCACCAGTTCTGGGCCTTCCTGTACCTGATCCTGGCGGCTATCGCCATCCTCGTCGGCACCTTCGCTTTTCTGGTCGATTCGGTCGAGGCGCAGTGGAAGATGCGTTTGGAGCAATGGGCGATCTACGGTGGGGTGATCGCCTTCGGAGCCGCCTTCATCATCGCGGTCTGGGGACTGGCCGCCGGCGCCAGTGCCGGGCTCGATCGCCCGGTCCTGTCGGCCCAGCTGACCGGATCGCCGTCGAGTGGCACGACGATCACCGCCAGCGCGAGCCGGTCGGCCGTCCAGCGCTCGGACACGCTGGTGACGTCGATCTGGGGAGTCTCGGCCGACGGCAAGAAGTTCGTTCCGTTGCGCTACGACGTCGTCGGCGCCTCCTCCGACGGTTCGGTGAGCGACTCGCTCGGGGTCGCGGTCGCGTCGGGCACTTACGGCCGCTTCGTCGTCACCGCAGTCGTTCGGCAACCGCCGCACAAGGCGGCGTCGGCTCCGCCCGGCAACTGCCTGCCACCGGGCACCTCAGGCGGCGCGCCGGTCGATGCGAACCTGGCGTGCGCGATCCTGACGCCCTGACCCGGCCCCGGGCGGGCGAGCGAGACATCCGGCTCAGTAGCCCTGGTTTGTGTCGTTCAGGGCTCCTGAGCCGATCAACAGCGCCCATATCGCCGCCGCGACGATGCTGAGCAGCACGATCGACACACCGTGCCTGGTCCGCACGCGCACCGCGAGCACGAGCCCGATCGCCAAGCCGAGGGGCGGCACGGCCAGCGCGAGGATGTAGCCGACGACGACCACCCGCTGGTTGGTCGTCGGCGCGGAGTGCGGACGGGGCCCGCCGTTGCTTGACGCGGAATCTGAGGACAAGAGTCGGCTTGTGGCGTCGGCAGCGCGGGGCTGGTCGAGGGGCCTCGCGATCCATGCTATCGGGGTGCGTTCGTCGTTCGGCGCGCCCGTCATAACGCCGGCATAACGCTGTTATGTCGGCGTTAGCGGTCCCGCGGAACACTCGCCGGCCACATGTCGCGCACGAACGCCACCGGAAGGCCGGGACGCGGATTGTGGGCCGTCGCAACCGCGGCGATCTGCGCGGTGGCGACCGCGGCGTGCGGCGCTTCGACCACGCCGACGACGGCCGCGGCCGTCTCGACTCATTACGCCCGCGCGCTTGAGTTCTCGAAGTGCATGCGCTCGCACGGGGTGCCGAACTTCCCCGACCCAAGTGGCGGCGGTGGGATCCACCTGGAGCTCGGCTCGGGAGTCAACCCGCTCTCGCCGGCGTTCAAGACCGCCCGGGTCGCCTGCGCCGAGCTCCTCCTGGATGGCGGCTTCGGAAATCAGCAGCCAACGGCGCAGCAAATCGACGCGGCACGCCGGACCTCACAGTGCATGCGCCAGCATGGCGTGTCCGGCTTTCCCGATCCGGCGCTCAAGCCGCCGTCGAGCCCGGCCGGCTATTCGATCCTGGAAAACCGCGGCGGCGTGATCGTCGCGGTCCCGAGCACGATCGATCCCAGCTCTCCGGTATTCGTTCTGGCGGCCAAGGCGTGTCAGTTCAGCTGACCGCACGCCGGTCTCCCCATGCTCGATGATCGCGAGGTCCGGATGCCCACGATCGAGGAGTTGAACCTATGTTCCGAGACATCACCCTCCGGCGCCGACCAACTGGGGCCGAGCTCACCGGGGCGTCGATCACCGGCGCCATCGCGGCGGGGGCTCGACTTTACGGCCCATCGGCGATGGCGCCGGTCGCGCTCGCCGCCACGGCGATCGGCGCGATCGCCATCGGGCGGATCGTCATCGCCGACGCCGTGATCCGCAGGCTGCGAGCCGGGGAGGTCGAGATCGCCTCGCTGAAGGTGCGCGAGCTCGAGGTTGGGGGTCGTCGTTGGCCGGAGTCGCCGAGCGCAACCTGAGGCCGTGCGCTCAGACCTGCTCGCTCGGGTCCGGAACCGGGCCGAGCTTGGTCCAGGCCAGCGTGAGGCTCCCGTAGCGGCGTCGCAACGTTCTCGCGGTTGGACCGCGCCAGCTCGTCGTGTGCAGATCCGCAGGGACGGGCGGGCGGCCCGCTCGCGTCCAGAACTCCGCGAGCGCCGCCCGCGTTGCCTCGTCGGTCCAGCGCTGGAAGCGAATCGAGGCGCCCGCGTCGAGGAGCGCAGCGTTCCAGGGATTGCGGAAATCCGCGTAGATGTCACATACGACCGCCGCGCTCGGCCAGCGCGGACTTTCGGCTTCCCACGTTCCGGGCGCTGAGCGTGAGGGCGTCCACTCGTGATAGCTGGGAGCACGCCCATGCTCGGCCGTCCAGTCGCGAATCGCCTCCCGTACGCCCTCCCGGGTCCACGCCCGCCGGAGCGTCGGCTCCGGCGCGGTGCAGCCCAGGCAGCGCTCCGCTCGCGGGCTCGCGACGGGTCCTCCGCACTGCGGACAGCTGCCGGCCCTCAGGTAGTTGTGCACGGTCGAGATCGCGACGCCGAGCTGCTCGGCGATTCGCCGGATGCTGTGGCCCTCGGCCCGCATCCGCCCGGCAGCCTGGATGCGTTCGGCCGCTGTGTCCTCGAAGTTCAGCTTGCGCGCCGGCAGCCCCGCGGCCTCCAGGGCCTTGCTCCAGCTGCCGAAGTGCCCCGCCACGCACGAGCTGCTGGGCCAGTACGGATGCTCGCGCATCCACTTTCGTTGAGCCGGTGGCGCGTCCCGGCGATTCTCACCCGACCAGTCCTGGCGGCGGGGGGGCGCACCCATCTCCGCCGTCCACGCGCGAAGCGCCCTCAGGATGGCCTCGTCACTCCACCGTCCGGGGATGCCCGGGTGCGCCACCGGGGCATAGCGGCTCGCGACGGTGGCCTTCCCCGCCCGGTCCGGGCGTGGCCCCGGAGCCGGACGGGTGACAGCCATCGTCGAGTCTCCCGCCCGGTCAGAGGGCGGTGACGACGGACTTGGTCTCGAGGTAGTTGTTCAGGACCTGGTGGCCCATCTCGCGACCCCAGCCCGATTCCTTGTAGCCGCCGAAGGGCATCGCCGCGTCGAACACGTGATAGGTGTTGATCCACACGGTGCCCGCCCGCAGCCGCTTGGCCGTGCGATGGGCCTTTGAGATGTCGCGGGTGAACACCCCGGCGGCGAGGCCGTAGTTGGTGTCGTTGGCGACGGGAACAATCTCTTCGGGCGAGTCGAACGGGATCGCGCAGACCACCGGGCCGAAGATCTCCTCCCGTTCGACCTTCATGCTCGGGTTGGTATGGGTGAGGACCGTCGGCTGGACGAAGTAGCCGCGATCGCCGTGACGGCTGCCGCCGACCACCGCCTCCGCGCCGTCACCGCGTCCCGAGTCGAGGTAGCCGAGCACCTTCTCGAACTGCTCGTCGGAGATCAGTGGGCCCATCTGCGCCTCGGGGTCGGTCCCCGGGGCCACCTTGATCTGCTTGGCCTGGTCCGCGACACCGGCCACGATGTCGTCGAAGATCGGCTTCTGGACGTATAGCCGCGAGCCCGCGTTGCAGCACTGGCCGTGGTTGAAGAAGATCCCGTTGGCCGCGCCGATGATCGCGCTCTCGGGATCGGCATCCGCGAACACGACGTTCGGGGACTTGCCGCCGAGCTCCAGCGTCACCTTCTTCAGGTTCCCGGCCGCCGCCTGGACGATCAGCTTGCCGACCTCGGTAGAGCCGGTGAAGGCAACCTTGTCGACGTCGTCATGCGCGGCCAGCGCCGCGCCCGCATCGCCGAACCCGGTCACGATGTTCACCACACCGTCGGGCAGCCCAGCCTCCTGCAGGAGCTCCCCGAGTCGCAGCGCCGAAAGCGGCGTCTGCTCCGCCGGCTTGAGCACCACTGTGCAGCCGCAGGCCAGCACGGGCCCGAGCTTCCAGGCCGCCATCAGCAGTGGGAAGTTCCACGGAATGATCTGCCCGACCACGCCGACCGGCTCCCGCAGCGTATAGGCGAGGTATTCGCCTGGGGCGGGAAGCGCCGAGATCGGAACCGTCGTGCCCTCGATCTTGGTCGGCCAGCCCGCCATGTACCGGAACAGGTCGGCGGCCAGGGCGACATCCGCCGCCTTGGCGATGTGGTAAGGCTTGCCGTTGTCGAGCGATTCGAGCATCGCGAACTCGTCTGCGTGCTCTTCGATCAGCTCCGCGACCCGCCAGATCAGGCGCCCGCGGTCCGAGGCGTTCATCCGCCGCCACGGCGAGTCGTCGGCGAACGCCTTGCGCGCGGCGCGCACGGCGCGCTCGATGTCCTCCGCCTGGCCGTGGGCGACCTCGGCCAGAACCTCTTCGGTCGCCGGATTGATCGTCTCGAACGTCTGGCCCGAAGCCGCCTCGACCCACTCCCCATCGATCAGCAGCCTGTGAGGTGAGCGAACGAAGCTGTCGGCCCGTTGCTCTACCGATTCGGCAACCGCCATGACCGTCTCCTCTCCGCGCGAGCCGCGCCCGCGCAGCCTGATGTTGATCCGAGTGATCGCGCGCGCCACACACTAGTCCAATCCTGACTACCTGACAAGCCGTCTCCCCGCCGCTTCACACCGCGTTAGCGTTCCCGTCGAGGTGCCGAGCGCAGACGAGCAAATGCCCCCGAGCGAATGGGCCGTCCTCGCGCTGCTCGCCGAGGGACCGACCCACGGCTTTGCCCTCGCCCGGGCGATGGCCGAGGACGGTGAGATCGGCAGGGTCTGGTCGCTACGCCGCCCCCGCGTGTATTACGCGATTGAAGCGCTGACCCGCCGGGGGCTCGCGCGCCCCGATCGCACCGTGCCCAGCCGCTCGGGCCCGGACCGGACGGTCCTGCGGATCACCCCCGCCGGC
Organism: Solirubrobacterales bacterium; assembly: GCA_019241635.1. Taxonomy (GTDB): domain Bacteria; phylum Actinomycetota; class Thermoleophilia; order Solirubrobacterales; family Solirubrobacteraceae; genus Palsa-465. Next base: position 4,591 of record JAFAWR010000087.1, on the reverse strand, counting down.
CGCAGGGCGGTGACCGAGTGGTTGGGCACGCCGATCGAGCACATACGCGACGCTCGCTCCCTGCTGCTGCTCAAGCTGCTCTTCCTCGACCGCCGGGGCAGCGATCCGGGACCGTTGCTGGCCGCTCAACGCGAGCGCTTCGAGCGCATCGCCGACCGCCTTCAGAAGTCGGTCAACGAAACCCGGGGGTTCGATCAGACCCTGCTCAGGTGGCGCCTCGAGACCGCCACCGCCGCGCTGAGGTTCATCGACAGCGTGATGTGACGCAGCGATTCTTAGTGGCTCACTGGGCGACCACTGCCGGGAGCGTGATCAGGTTGCTCTGCCTCGAGCCCTGCGTGGCGATGAGGTACTCGGTCGCCCATGTGTCGGGATACGGCGGCATAGCGACCGTGAAGGTGCCGTCGAACGATGCGCGAACGCCTTCGGTGCGCGACCATGAGTACTGGCCGCCGGCGGCGCTCCAGAACTCGACGTCCACGTAGGCTCCGGGACCGAAGCAGCTACCGAGTACCGAGCTGTGGTCAGCCGTGACCGTGATCGACGGGCCATATCGCTGGCACGGCCCCGGCAGCAGACTCGCGTCGGCCGGACCAGTGGCGACGGCGCCGAACAGGGTGCCGGCGAGGGCCATGACCGCGGCGCCGGTGGAGATGAGTTTGAACATCGACCGCTCCTTTTCGGGTGTGCGTGTGTGGTGAGAAGGAGAGGTATGGGCCTCTCCCGCTGATACACCCCCGAGGTGGGGCCGGGCCGGCCTGCCTGGCCTCAGTGCGGACGGCCGAGTTTCTCGGCGAGGCCGCCGCACGCGGCCGCCGCCTGCCGGTACGCCGGCGACTGCATCTCGAGCGTGCCGGGAAATACGAGGATCGCCCCGTCGAAGTCGGTTATCTCCAGCCCGCCGGCGCCCGGCGGGCGGGACGGGACCGTGGTCATCGGGTCGGGGAAATTCGGGACACCGTGCTCACGCATGCACCGGGCGATACTCAGTAGCCGCGCCAGGGTCTTTGCGGAGGGGTGGGTCTGCGTGCCGGGGATCGGGGGACCGCCGTCCGGAAGCAGATGTCTGCACTGAGCGGTGGCCGCGTTTAGCGCCGGCCCCGACAACCCCACTGTGTTGAAAGCGAATCCGGGGCCGGGGCCGGGGTCTGGGAAGCTCGGCACTCCATTCGCACGCATGCACCTGGCAAAGGCCAGCCCCGGAGGCACATCACCGGGCAGTCTGGTCGCGGACCCTGTCGAGGTCGAGGCGGAGCCGGTCGAGGCCGAAGCCGGGGTCGCGGAACCCGTGCCGGTGGCGACCGTCGACGCCGACGTGCTCGCGCCCGCCGTGGCCGAGGCCGGGCCGCCCGAGCCGGCGCCGCATCCTCCCACCAGGAGCCCGGCGCCGAGCGCCCCAACCGCGAGGAGGACGGTCCGTCGTCGGAGTAAGCCCGTCAACCGGTTTGGATCGATGCTGTCTTGCATCTCGTCTCCCTTCTGATGTCCTTTCTGGTGTGCGAATGCGGTTGTACGCACGGGGCGTTTCCGCCCGGTATCCCTCTCTCAATGCCGACCGAGGTCGTCCCAAGCGGCGGGTGAAACGCGTGTGAAACCGTGCGGCGGCTAGGTTCATCAAGAAAGGACAGGCCCATGCGGGTGCTTGTGATCGAGGACGACGAGGAGCTGGCGGAGACTGTCGCCGCGGGGCTGCGCGATGCGCGGATGGCGGTCGACGTCGCGTTGGACGGCCAGGCGGGCCTTGCGCGCGCGCGCATCAACGAGTACGAGGTGATCGTGCTCGATCGAGACCTGCCGGTCGTGCACGGCGATGAGGTGTGCACGAGACTCGTCGCCGCGGGCGGCCGCAGCCGGATCCTCATGCTGACCGGCGCGGCAAGCAACGACGAGCTGATCGGCGGGCTCGGCCTCGGGGCCGACGACTACCTGCCCAAACCGTTCGACTTCCCGGTGCTGGTGGCGCGGATCGGAGCGTTGGCGCGCCGCTCCCAGCCGAGCATCCCTCCGGTGCTCGAGCATGGCGACATCGTGCTCGACACCGCTTCGCGCTCCGCCCGGCGGGCCGGTCGACCGCTCGAACTCCGGCCCAAGGAGTTCGGCGTGCTCGAGCTGCTGATGGCCGCCGGGGGTCGCGTCGTGTCGGGCGAGGAGCTGCTCGTCCGGGTGTGGGACGAGAACGCCGACCCGTTCACCGCATCGGTCAAGATCACGATCAGTCGCCTGCGAGCCAAGCTCGGCGACCCGCCGGTGATCGAGACCGTCACCCGGGCCGGGTACCGGATATGAGCATCGCCGCCAGCCTGAACCGCCGGATCACCCAGGGGGGCGACGGGCGACCGCGCCCGCGCCGGACCGTGCGCGTACGCCTGACCCTGCTCTACGGCGGGCTCTTCCTGGTTTCCGGCGCTGCTCTGCTGGCCGCCACCTATGTCCTGTTCGGCAGGGCGACCGAGTACACGAAGCCGCAGCTACCGAAGATCCCCCACACCCCCGCGATCCACCGGATACAGCTGCCTCAGCTGCCTCAGGCGCTGGATCAGCTGACCCGAGACCAGACTCGGCTGGCCAACGACCAGCAGCAGCTGGGCCTTTCCTTCCAACCTGCGGCAGCCGGCCCGACCGGCACCGAGCCGATCGGGCTGCCGCGTCAGTTCGCCCAAGCTCAGCGCCAGCTCGCCCAGGACCAGCGTCAGCTGGCCGGCGCGGTGAACCAGCTCGCCGGCGCGGTGCATCAGGTGACACGGGCGGACGCCGTCCAAGCCGCACAGCGCGCCGCCGACTCGCACCAGCTGCTCGTCGACTCGGCAATCGCCCTGGGGATCGTGGCCGTCCTCGCCCTGCTCGCCGGTTGGCTGGTCGCCGGCCGGATGCTCCGGCCTCTTCGGACCATCACCCGGACGGCCCGTCGTATCTCCTCGGCCAGCCTCCATGAGCGTCTCGCCCTTGACGGCCCGCCGGACGAGCTCAAGGAGCTCGGGGACACGCTCGACGACCTGTTCGAGCGTCTCGACGCCGCGTTCGAGGCGCAACGCCAGTTCGTCGCCAACGCCTCGCATGAGCTGCGCGCGCCGCTGACCCGCCAGCGGGCGCTGATCCAGGTCGCCCTCGCCGACCCGAAGGCGAGCTTCGCCTCGCTTCGCAAAGCTCACGAGCGCGTCCTGGTGTCAGAGCAGCACCTGGAGCAGATGATCGACGGACTGCTCGCGCTCACCCGCGGTCAGGCCGGCCTCGAGCGGCACGAGCAGCTCGACCTGGCGGCCATCGCGGCCGATGCGATGCTCGCGCGCGAGCGACAGCTCACGGACCTCGATCTAGACGTGCGCTCAACGCTCGCCCCCGCGCCGACCGTAGGCGATCCGCGACTGCTCGAGCGGCTGATCGCCAACCTGCTCGACAACGCAATGCACCACAACCACCCGGGCGGGCATGTCGAGATCACCACCGGAAGCCGCGACGCGCATGCGTTTGTGTCGATCGCGAACAGCGGTCCGACCGTGCCCCCCGAGGAGATCGAGCGTCTCCTTCGACCGTTCCAGCGCCTGGGCGATGCCCGAACCGAGCACACCAACGGGCACGGACTGGGGCTCGCCATCGTCCAGGCGATCGCCACCGCTCACGGCGCCGAGCTCAGCGCGCACGCACGAGCCGACGGCGGACTGTCACTGGACTTCTCCATCCCACCAGCCGGCCTCTGAGCCTCCCCGCGTCGCCGCGTCGAGCGCGGGCTGCGCCCGGCTGTCCGTCTGGCGCGGGTTCGTTCGTCACCCATGCAGAACCGGCCAACGAGCCGGCCCGCAAGCACAGGAGGCCCGATGACAACCGAACTCAAGCCCAGCCCGGACGCCACGCGACTCGAGCGCACCTACGACGCGCGCGCCGAGGTGATCTGGGAGCTGTGGACCACCGCCGCCGGCCTGGAGAAATGGCTGGTCCCGGATGGTTTCGAAACCCGGGTGACCGACATCGAGCTCCGGCCGGGTGGTCAGCTGCGCTACACGATGACCGCAACCGGCCCGGAACAGGTCGCGTTCGTGAAAAACCTCGGCCTCCCGCTGACGAGCGAGTTCCGCAGGACGCTGACCGAGGTCGCCGCGCGGAGACGACTAGCCTGGCTGTCGCTGATCGGTTTCGTGCCTGGCCAGGAGCCATTCGAACATCTGACCGTGATCGACATCGAGCCCTGCGGTGAGAGCACAACGGTTGTCGTGACCCTCGATCCGCTTCACGATGAGACCTGGACGCGGGAGTACCGCGCCCATCGCGCCAACGAGCTCGACAAGCTCGATGCCGTAGTTCGGGCGCGGCACTCGGCGAGCGATACCGAGCCTACGCCGCCGACCACAAGCGCCTCGTGCCGCTGGTTTGGTGAGACTCGAGCCGCCGGCGTGGAGTGAATCCCGCGCGCCGTGTGACGCGGCTTCGACCCGGATCGCGAACTAGTGGTCGCGGCTCCGACTGCGCCCCGACGACGATCGCCGGCCGTTGGCCTGCGATCCGCCGCGGCCGGATGAGCCGTTCTGCGACTGGCGACGGGGCTCTCGCTTGCGGACCACCTTGCCGTCTTCGATCGTGCCACGCCACGCGCCGGTTT
>JAFAWR010000344.1 GCA_019241635.1 Solirubrobacterales bacterium | reverse complement strand
CGCCGACGCCTGTGACGACGTCGTTGCGGAAGGCTGCGCCACCGTCCCGCAGTCGCGCCACAGTCGCCTCGATGTCGTCCACCTCGAGCTGGAAGCGATTCCAGCCGCCGGGCTTGGGCAGCGTCCCGTCCGGCATCGCCGCGCCACCGCCCGGACCACCACCGGGCGCGCTGAGCACGAGCCGCAGGTCGCCGTGGGAGAGCATCGCGAACGTCGGCGCAGGGTGCATGTCCTCGTGGAAGCCGAGCTCACCGCAGTAGAAGGCAATCGCGGCGTCGACGTCGTCGACGATGTAGCGGACGCTGACCTTGGCCATGGTGTCTCCCTCGTACGATTTACTTGTAGAACGTATGCGTTTCGGAGCGATACGTCAACGTTTCGTTGTTCGAGCGGTGACCGGATGACCGATCCGCGGATCGAGCGCTCGCGCATGCTGATTCTGCGCGCGGCGGTGGAGGAGCTCGGTGAGGTCGGCTATGGGGGCGTGACGATCGAATCGATCGCGGCCCGGGCGGGTGTGGGCAAGTCGACCATCTACCGGCACTGGCCCGACAAGCTCGACCTGATCGCCGACGCGTTCGAGACGTTTCACGAGCGAATGGTCCCGGAGCTCGGGATTCAGTCCGTCCACGACTCGGTCGCGCTGCTGTTGCGTCACGTGGCCGATGTGGTTGTCGATTCGAGGTTCTCGCGCTGCATCCCCGCTCTGATCGAAGGCGCCGAGCGGGACCCGCGCGTGCGCGAGTTTCATCACCGCTACTCGGCCGAGCGGCGCCAGGCCCTGATCGATCTGATCGCGGTCGGGATCGACGCCGGCGAGATCGGGCCGGAGGTCGATCCGGAGCTGGCCACGACCGCACTGCTCGGAGCGATCTTCTACCGCCGGCTGATGACCCCGACCCCGTTGGATCCGGGCGAGGCCGACCGTTTGGTCGATCTCGTGCTGCGGTAGGCGTCGCGCGATAGGCTCGCGCCGCCCATGAACGTCTCCTCGCGCTTCGACGTGTCGGGATACGGCGTGATCGTGACTGGTGGAGCCAGCGGTCTCGGCCTGGCCTACGGCGAGGTTCTGGCCGCCCACGGCGCGCGGGTCACGCTGATCGACCTCGACGCCGAGACGCTGGGTGCCCACACCGGTCGGCTGGTGGGCGAAGGACTGAACGTGCGCGGCGCGGTGGCCGACGTGACCGACCACGCCGCCCTCGATCGCGCGATCGACGAGGCCGCCCAGGAGTACGGCCGGCTCGACGTCGCGTTCGCCAACGCCGGCATCGACCCGGGCGTCGGCTTCGTCGGAGCATGGGCCGGCGCCACCCGCCCCCGGGTGGCGGAAGGGGCGATCGAGCGCTATACCGACGAGCGGTGGAACCGGGTGATCGACATAAACCTGGGCGGGGTCTTCGCCACCGTGCGGGCGGCCGCGCGACACATGCGACCGCGCGGGTTCGGCCGGATCATCGTGACGACGTCGCTGGCGGCGACGACGGTCGAGGGCGCGATCGGCTCGGCGTACCTGGCCGCCAAGGCGGGCGCGCGTCACTTCATGCACGCGGCGGCGCTGGAGCTGGCCGCCGACGGCATCACCGTAAACGCGATCGCGCCGGGCTTCTTCGTGACCAACATCGGCGGCGGCCACGCCCATCAGCCGGAGGTGCAGGCGGCCATATCCAAGGACATCCCGATGCATCGGGTCGGCCGGCCGGACGACATCAAGGCGCTCGCCCTGTTCCTCGCCGCGCCGGCCTCCGAGTACATCACCGGGCAGGAGATCGTCATCGATGGCGGCTGGGGCCTGGGGGTTGCGGACTGATCGCTCTCGGCCCGGCGCACGGGAAGGAATCCCGAGCCGCCGCCGTCAATATTGGTAAGTGAGGTGAATATGACAATCAATTGGCTAACGACTCGGAAGTGGTTGGGACTGGCGCTGGTGGTGGCTGCAATCGCCGTGGCCGGATGTGGCGGCGGCTCATCCTCGAAGTCATCGAGCTCATCGCCGGCTCCGGCCGCGACGTCGTCGAGCTCGAGCTCCAGCTCGAGCGCCGGATCGAGTTCCTCGGGCATCCCGCAGGGACAGAACGCCGGCGACGGCGACAGCGACAACCACGGCGGCCCGAGCGACGGCGACGGCAATCTCTGAGCGCAGGGGCGAGTTGGGCGAACGTCAGCTCTGAGCGACGCGTTCGCCCGCTCGCACCGGCACGGCGAGTCGGTTGGCGGGCGGTGCCAGGGGACACGTCCAGCCCGGGTCATACGCGCACGAGGGCTGGTAGGCGAAGTTGAAGTCCATGACCAGGTGCCCTCCCTGCTGCCCGAGGTCGGCCCCCTTGACCGTGTCGAGCAGGTAGCGACCGGCACCGTAGGTCTCGTGGCCACTGGTGGCGTCGGCAAACGGCAGGAACAGCCCGCCGCCGTACCCCTCGAGCCAGTACAGCTCGAGCGCGAGATCGACGCCGGCGCAGGCGAACCGGGCCACACCGAAGCGCGTGAAGGCCATCGTTTCGACGTTGCTCGTGGCCACTTCGAGCCGGACCGGGGCGACCGGCTCGACCGAGCCGGTCAGGCACCAAGCAGGGTCATAGTCGAACAGGTGCGGCCCGGTGTATCCGGCGCGCTCGTCGGACGGGACGGGCGACTGCGGATGCTCGCGGAACAGGCGCGCGCGGGTGTCCCGCCAGACGCGCCACGCCGCACCCTTGTCGGCGGTGGCTCGGATTTCGGCGTAGAGGTCGGCGATGGTGCGCCGCCAGTCGAGAAGGGAGAGCGCGTCGGCGCCCATGGCGGTCAGGCTAGTGGGCGCATCCATCGATCACCCACAGAGGTCGGTTGTCAGCCATGTGACCTGCGATCCCTTCAGAGGACGTCCCAGCGGCGGTGGACCTTCCGGCATGTGCAATAGTCCGCGCCCGATGGCGGTCCAGAACGTCGACATCACGACCGCCGACGGCGTCGCCGACGCCTACCTGGCGCGGCCGGACGACCAACCTCACCCGGGCGTCCTGTTCATCATGGACGCGTTCGGGCTGCGCCCGACGATCGGCGAGATGATCGAGCGGATCGCGGCGGACGGGTATGTCGTGCTGGCCCCGAACGTCTTCTACCGCGCCGGGCGCTCACCGGTGGTGCCGATGCCCGACCTGAGCGACCCGGACCAGCGCGCCGGCTTCTTCGGAAAGCTCCGGCCGCTGATCGAGCAGCTCACGCCGGAACGAATCGAGGCCGACGCCACCGCCTACCTGGACTACCTGGCCGAGGCCGCCGGTCCCGGCCCGGTCGCGCTCAGCGGTTACTGCATGGGCGCGCGCGTGGGCTGGCGGATCGCGACCGCGATGCCCGACCGGGTGGCCGCGCTGGCCGGTTTCCACGCCGGCGGTCTGGTCACCGACGATCCGGACAGTCCGCACAACTCGGCCGGCGAGATCGATGCGGAGCTGTACTTCGGGTTCGCCGACCAGGATCCCAGCATGAGCGCCGAGCAGATCGCCACGCTCGAGCGCACCCTAGAAGAGGCCGGGGCGCGCTACCGCTCCGAGGTCTACAAAGGAGCGCAGCACGGCTACACGATGGCCGACACCGCGGCCTACGACGAGCCCTCGCGGGAGCGTCACTTCCGCGAGCTCCGCTCCCTCCTCGATCGAGCCTTCGCCAGCTAGCGGCGCTGCCGACGCCGGCCGCGCGTTCATTGACTTGACCCCGGGAGCCGACTAGGGTCCGGTTACCCTCGAGCTCACGGGTTGAATGGGCCGGGGGGCCGACTCGGGCGAGGATCGGGAGGGTGGTTGATGCGTGGTTCTCGGAAGCTGGCCGCAGCGGTGGCGGTGGCGGTCGTTGTTCTGTTCGTGAGCGTGCCTGCGCTCGGCGCGACCGGATGGTCGGGCCCCACCCTGATCTCCAATTCGTCGCCTCCGACGGCGATCTCGTGCCCGTCTGCCTCGTTCTGCGCCGCCGTGGGAACGGCGGGATTCGTCTACACGTTCAACGGAACCACGTGGGGCACGCCGACGCAGCCCGACCCGAACGGCAACAGCCTCTCGGCGGTGTCGTGTCCGTCGGCGTCGTTCTGCGTCGCGGTTGACAACTTGGGCGGGGCGATCACATTCAACGGAAGCACGTGGAGCGCGCCGACCCGTGCCGACACCACCGGCAACGGGCTGAACGCGGTGTCCTGCACATCCTCGTCGTTCTGCGTCGCGGGCGACGGCGGTGGCAACGGGTTCGTCTTCAACGGCAGCGCGTGGAGCGGCCCGTTCACTATCAACACCACCTCGAACCAGGAATCGATCGGCGGCATCTCGTGCGTCTCGCCCTCGTTCTGCGTGGCCGCCGGCCAGGCCGGCACGATCGAAACCTCGACCGATGGCGGCCGCACCTGGAGCTCGCCGGCGACCCAGGTGGGCAGCAACGACCTGCGAGCGGTGTCGTGCGCGTCGCAGACGTTCTGCGTTGCGGTTGACACCGGCGGAAACGCCTACACGTTCAACGGCAGCGCATGGAGCGGGGCCAATCCGATCGACACCGCGGACGGGACGATCGACGGTGGCGCGCTCGACGCCGTGTCGTGCCCGTCGGCGACATTCTGTGCCGCCATCGATGGCCTCGAGAGCGTGCTCACGTTCAACGGCAGCGCGTGGACGGCGCCGGCCAGACTCGAGCCGGGCACCGTGTCGCACTCATCGGTGTCGTGTCCGTCGGCTGGGGTGTGCGAGGCGGTGGACGGCGCGGGTAACGCGTTCAGCTATGGCGCGCCAATCACCCCGGGTCCGACGCCCACCCCCGCGCCGGCACCTTTGCCGGCGCCCGTGCTCGGCAAATCGGTCAACGCCTCGGTCATCTCAGGCGTGGTGTTCGTCAGGACCGGCGGCGCGAAGGCGGGCGACGTGGCTGCCGGGCCGGCAGCAGCGCCCGGCTCCGGCTTCGTTCGCCTGATCACCCCGCGCCAGCTTCCGGTGGGGGCGGAGATCGACGCGCTGGGCGGTGCGCTGAAGCTGGTCACGGCGACCTCCCGCAAGCACACGTCGCAGACCGGCACGTTCCGGGGCGCCGTATTCCGCGTGACCCAGGCGCGCAGCGGCGCGAGCAAGGGGCTGGCCACCCTGTCGCTTGTCGAGGGCGCGTTCCGGGGTGCGCCCACGTATGCCGCCTGCTCGGCCAAGGGCAAGTCGCTCGACGTGGCGACGGCGGCCGCCGGCCACCGGGTGCTCCAGCTTCTGCATGCCAGCGCGCACGGCAAGTTCCGCACCACCGGTCGCTACAGCGCTGCGACCGTGCGCGGGACCTCATGGTCGATCTCGGACCGCTGCGACGGGACCTTCACCCACGTGGTCACCCACACTGTGGCGGTGACCGATTTCGTTCGCCACGTCACCGTGGTGCTCCACGCCGGGCAGAGCTACCTCGCGCGGGCTCCGGTGCACCGGAGCGGATGAGGCTGTTCGTCACCGGCGGGAACGGCGTGCTCGGCCAGGCCTTGGCCCCGCTGGCCGCCGGCGCCGGCCACGAGTTGAGTGCGCCATCGCACCGCGAGCTCGACGTGTTCGATCTCGCATCCGTGACCGGCGCACTGGGCGGCGCGGACGCCGTCCTTCACCTGGCCACCCGGATCCCACCCCGCGAGCGCTTCGAGCAGCCGGAGGCGTGGGAGGAGAATGACCGCCTGCGCACCGAAGCGGCTCGAGTGCTCGTCGACGCCGCGCTCGAGGCTGGCGCCGCGACGTTCGTGCAGCCAACCGTGGCGTTCGTGTATCCGCGCGAGACGCCGGCCGACGCGGCGTGGTCCTTCGGCTGGGTCTGCTCGACGGTCCAGGCACCGGCCACGGCCGGCTGTGCGAGGTCTACGGCACCACCCTGCACGTGGCCGACGCTGCCTCGGCCCTACTCGCGGCGCTGAGCGTCCCGAGTGGGATCTACAACGTGTGTCGCGACGGCGAGCGGATCGCGAACGAGCGCTTCAAGCGCACCGCCGGCTGGCGGCCCCGCCAGGCCGGGTGACGCGAGGGGAGGTTCCACGGCCTCGCGGCCTTGGAGGCGGGGGGTTGGGGCGGCGGGGCGCGGGATGGGGCGGCGCGGCGAGGTGGGCAGGGACGAACTCGCCACTCGCCATCTGCCGGTCCGCGAGTGGCGAGATCAGTCCCGTATAGCGCGTATTTCTCACCATTCGCGCCGCGCGGGTCCTCGAGTGTCGAGAAACTCCCGGTCAATCATCTAGGCGCCCAGGAGCCTGCGATACAGCGCGTGGGGTCGCCCGGCGTGCTCGAAGTCGCGCTCGTAGCTCAGACCGAGCTTCTCCATGATCCGGCGGGAGGCGCCGTTGTCGACCCGGGCGTAGGCGATGATGCTGCGCAGGCCGA
>JAFAWR010000288.1 GCA_019241635.1 Solirubrobacterales bacterium | reverse complement strand
GGGCCTTTTCGAGCACCTTGGGCGTTTCCGGGTTCGGGTTGGTTCGGGGGCGTGGCACTCTCGTCGCCTGGGTGGTAGGGTTTTCGGGAAACAATTACCACTATACGGGAAATGATCCCTGATGGACTTCTTCTACGTCCGCAAGGGCAACTACGCCATCCGGGAGCTGTTCAAGCCCAACGGTCTCTATCACGCGTGGGGCTGGCGCGGCCTCACCGCCTACGCCGTCGGGTTCGTGGTGATGATCCCGTTCATGAGCATCCCGACCATCTACACGAGCCCGGTGGCCAAGTCGCTCTCGGGCGGTGACCTGTCCCCGTTCATCGGCTTCCCGGTGGCGGCCATCCTGTACCTGGTGCTCGCCCGGGACATCGACGTGGCGGGGGAGACGAGGATCGCCGTCGAGCAGCACGCGCTGCTCGAGGCCGAGGCGCTGGCCCACGAGGAGATCGGCGAGGCGCAGTCGTTCGACGTCGGCGCCCGTGTGTCGGACGAGTTCGAGGCATCCCGGGTCGAGCGCCACCCGGGGGCGTAACGGGCGCTAACCGCTCAGACGCTTGACCGCGCGCAGCCGCAGGTAGGCGTCGTAGACGAGCATCTGGCCCCCGCCGAGCTCGCGCAGAAGGCGCTCGGCGAGCGCCTCGGCTTCGGCCAGGGTGGCGCACGACGCCCGCATGCCGCCCTGATCCTCGACCCGCCACGACCCGCGCCTCGCGGGGAGAACGCGCAGCGATGTCATGCGCGTGGTGGTTTGGCTGATCCCGTTCATCTGCTCGAGCGCCTAACGCGCTGATCGCCGGCTGTGGGCATCTGACTCCTCGTGTACGCAATCAACGGAGCCGTCCGAGTCGCCACGCGGTCGACAACCCCCTCTGACCGCCCGATCCGTCCGTGCTTCTCCGATCCGACGAGACCGGCTGGCCCAACCCATCTCGCCCGCCCCGGTTGTATCACCGAACCGATCCGGGGGCAACCGCCCGCGCGGGAATGCTCAGGTTGTGACCGCGCACACGCCAGCGAGCGAAACGCGGGTGCGACATTAGCAGCATGAATGCATAGTTATTTGACATTTAACGGATATCTGTCAACCTCCGTGCATGACCTCCTCCACCGCCATACCCCAACCCAGTTGGCGGGACGGCAAGCGCTATGCCTGGCTGCTCGGCGTGCTCGTCCCCACCCTCCCGTTCATCGTCTACGGACTGGTCCACCTGACCGGCTGGCCGGTGTTCTGGTTCTGGGGCCCGTTGCTGATCTTCGGGGTGTTCCCGCCGCTCGACCTCCTGATCGGGTTGGACGCCGAGAATCCACCCGACAGCGTGCTCAAGTGGCTCGAGCAGGACCGCTACTACCGCTGGTGCACGTACGCGTTCTTGCCGCTCCAGTACGCCGGGCTGATCTTCGCCTGTGCGTTGTGGGCGGGTGGTTCGCTCAGCGTGATCGACAAGATCGGCTTGGCCCTGACCGAGGCGATGGTGAGCGGCATCGCGATCAACACCGCGCACGAGCTCGGCCACAAGCGCGACCGGCTCGAGCGCTGGCTGAGCAAGATCGCGCTGGCTCAGAGCGGCTACGGGCATTTCTTCGTCGAGCACAACCGGGGCCACCACGTCCGGGTGGCCACGCCCGAGGATCCCGCGAGCGCGCGGCTGGGGGAGAGCTTCTGGGCGTTCCTGCCGCGGACCGTCTGGGGCAGCCTCGCCTCGGCATGCGAGCTCGAACGCGAATGGCTCGACCGCCACGGTCGCCGGTGGTGGAGCGTTCACAACAACGTGCTGGGCGCATGGGCGATGACCGTGGTCCTGTTCGGCGGGCTGACGGCCGTGTTCGGCGTTGCCGTGCTGCCCTACCTGGTTCTCCAGATGGTGATCGGCTTTCCCCTGCTCGAGGTGGTCAACTACCTGGAGCACTACGGCCTGAGGCGCGAGAAACGGCCCGATGGCCGCTACGAGCGAACCCGTCCTGAGCACAGCTGGAACAGCAACAACGTCGCCTCCAACGTTCTCCTGTATCACCTCCAGCGCCATTCGGACCATCACGCCAACCCGACGCGTCGCTTTCAGGCGCTCCGCCACTTCGATGAGGCGCCCCAGCTGCCCACCGGCTATGCCGGGATGATCGTGCTCGCCCTGGTCCCACCGCTCTGGTACCGCGTCATGGACCGTCGGCTGCTGGCTCACTACGGGGGAGACGTGACGCGCGCGAACGTCCACCCGCGGGCACGCCGTCGTGTGCTCGCGCGCTACGGTCCGGCTGGATGAGCACGTCGTATCGGGGCGCGGTCAGGCAGCTGCTGCGCGACCGGCTCCTGGATGCCGGCCGTGATCAGCTCGGCGAGCGCACGTGGGCGCAGGTGACCATGGCCGAGATCGCCGCGGCCGCCGGCGTGAGCCGGCAGACCCTGTACAACGAGTTCGGAAGCCGCGACGAGTTCGCCCAGGCGCTGGTCATCCGTGAGGGCAGCCGCTTCCTCGATGCCGTCGAGGAGGCGCTCGACGAGCACTCCCGCGATCCCGTGGTCGCCCTGAGTGCCGCGCTCGAGCGGTTCCTGACCATCGCCCGTGAGGACCCGTTCGTGCGCCTGCTCCTGGGCGACGACGGCACCGGCGGGATGCTGCCGCTCGTGACCACCCAGAGCCGACCCGTGCTCGACTGGGCGGGCGGGCGGCTGATGGAGGCCATCGACGATCACTGGCCGGGAGTCCCCGCGGGGGAACGCCAGGATCTGGCCGACACCCTGGTCCGCCTGGCCATCAGCCACGTGGCCGCACCGCGCGAGTCGCCGAGACGGGCCGCGTCGTCGATCGCCAGATTGCTGGCGCCGGCGATCGAGCGGATGCTGTCCGCGGCCGATGGGCGCTGAACACGGATCGACCTTGCCCGGCGCGGGAACTGGATATCCTGTCGGCTACTGCAGTCGGCAGCTCGAACCGCTGAGTGAGACGCGTGAGGGAGGGTCACCAGATTGAGTCCGCCCGTCCCTAGTCGGCGGCGCTCCGGGGGTGGCCGTGGCGGTGGTGGCCGGCCGGGGGGCGGCGGTGTGCCTCGTTACGTCCCGATGCAGCACCTCGAGCTGGCCGGGCTGCGGCGCTCGGTGCTCGTGGCGCTGGTCATCGCGGCCCTGATTCCGGTCGCGGTCGCGGCGTGGGCCCTGACCCAGCTGGGCGGATCGGCCTCGAAGAAGTCGCCGGCGGCCAGCGCGAGCACCGCGATGAAGTCAGCCACGATGCATCACGCCCAGGCGGTCAGCTACCGGAACACGCCCCTGTTCCAGGCCGTGGCCGGCGTGAACACCGCCGACACCCCGGCCAAGGGCTACCTGCCGCCTTCGACCTGCAAGGGGATGAGCGCCACCCTGGTTCTCTGCACCCGTCCGCACTATGCCGTCTACGGAGTGGCCTTCCGGACCTACCCGTCGTTGAAGGCCCTGTACGCCGCGTACGAGGCGCGGGTCAGTGCACTCTCGCAGCAGCCGTTCCGGTCGAACTACGGGAACTGCACCGAGACCGACATCAGCGGCGAGGTGAGCTGGAATCACAACTTCCTGCACCCGAGCATGTACCCGCTGAGCATGTTCACCTCAGGGCAGATCAAGGACGATCAGGCGGCCGGGCGGGTGTTCTGCACGTTCACCAACGACCTGCTCGACATTGTCTGGACGCAGGACGACGGCCGGCTGATGGCCGAGGTGACCGGGGCACCTCACCTCGACACCTACCTGTGGTGGAAATGGGTCCACCACTCTGTCGTGCTGCCCGGCTCGGCCAACCCGATGGCCACAATGCCGGGAATGGCCCAGACGACCAGCACGTCCTCGCAGAGCATGACCAGCACTCACAGCTCGATGACGATGCCGGGCAGCAACGCCAAGAAGAGCTCGAAGGGCTCGTCCAGCATGGGCAAATAGCCGACGCGGAAGCCTCGATCAGGAATGGCCGGCGGCGGCGGTCAGGCGGCCGCGGTATTCCCAGAGGGCGCGGGCCTCGTCGAGCGAGAGCATGCGCCACCGCTCCTCGTCCTCCCACCACACCCAGATCGTCACGTCGACGATGCTGCGAACCTGCTCGAGCCGCTCGATGGTGGCGCGGGCGTCGGTGCCATCGGCCAGGACCTCCCGGGTGAGGACATCGACGACCTTGAAGCGCCGCGGTGAGCGTGGTTGGACCGGAGCCGGTTCCGGCACCTTGCGCGCCGGAAGGTTGAATCCCTCGACCGCGCCGGACCCGGGCCTTCTGAGGACGCGTTCGAGCGGCACCATGTTCGCGCCGGTGCCCTTGGTCTCGGTGTCGAGGATCCAGACCTTTCCCATGTCTCTCAGGGTAGCCCGGCGCCGGTCAGCCGCCCCGCGCGGGCAGCTCGGATGACAGCGGGCCGCAGACCCGAGCCTGGTGCTCGCCCCGTCCCAGCTTGCGCCTCAGGAGCACGAAGGCCGGCGCGCCCAGCAGAGCCGGGATGATCAGCTGGAACAGGCGATAGATGAGCACCGCGGCGGCCGCGTCGGCGACGCCTACGTGATACAGGGCGAAGACCCCCACGAGCCCGCCTTCGGTGCCGCCGATCCCGCCGGGGAGCGGCACCAGGTTGCCGAGCTGGC
The DNA here is from genome assembly GCA_019241635.1 of Solirubrobacterales bacterium. Taxonomy (GTDB): domain Bacteria; phylum Actinomycetota; class Thermoleophilia; order Solirubrobacterales; family Solirubrobacteraceae; genus Palsa-465. The sequence goes on along the minus strand of JAFAWR010000288.1, from coordinate 9,600 downwards.
CGACCAGGTAGCCGAGCACGAGCGTGCCGGCCGCCGGCACATGCCCCACCGCGGCGAAGCCGAAGCCGAGCGCGGCGATGTCGAAGCCCATGTAGGCCAGCGAGCCGACGACCACGCCGAAGCTGTGCGAGCGCAGGAGCGTCTTGGCCAGGTCGACGCCGTCGGCTGTCGCCTTCAGGGCCCCATGCAGCCGGTGGCGTATTCGGCCAGCCAGGCGCTCGCGTTCGGCGTCGCGCGGCGACTCGCCGAACGAGCGCAGCAGGCGAGGGCTCGTCCAGGCCAGGCCGCACACCGCGCCGGCGATCACGGCCGGCCCCAGGGTCAGCACGGCCGACGCTTGCCCCGGCACGATGCCGGTGAACATCCCCAGCCCGGCCACGATCACGCCGAGGAAGTTCGCCGCGCTCGTGACCAGAAAGAAGGCAACGGTCCGCCGAGCGATGTGAGCGGTCGCCATCCCGGCCTGGCGCAGTGCCCAGACCCCCAGGGCCAGCCCGCCGGCACCCCCGGTGGGCAGCAGCGAATTCGCGGCCAGCTCGGCCATCGAGATGTCGTAGCTGAGGCCCCATGGCATCCGCGGGCAGAAGGTCGAGCGGAACACGAGCAGGTATCCCAGGCACGACGCGACCTCGGCGGCGGCGAGCAAGACCAGCCACACCGCTCCGGCGTCCGTCAGGCGGTCCCGCACCTGGTCCAGCCCGGGCAGTGCGCTGACCGCGATCGCCACCAGCGCGATGACGGCCGCGATCTCGACCAGGCGGACAGCGATGTGCCGAGGGTGCAGTTCGTCCGGCATCTCGGTGCCCGGCGGCGCCTGGTCGGGCTTGGTTTGCTTCGTGGCCACCGCTATTCAGGGTACGCAGCGGCTGGCGCGTCTCCGATCCGCAAGGTTCGCCAGGGTCAGGGTCCGGCGATCCCGTCCAGGAGATGGGCGGCGGTCGCCGCGTTGGCCGGGTAGAAGGCCTCGATCATCAGCTCGTCGAGCGTGATGTCGACCGGGGTGCCGAATACCGAGATCGTGCTGAAGAAAGCCAGCTCGCCGCCGGCCGCGTCGGAGCGCAGCCGCAGGGGGACCAAGATGTCCCCGGCGGCGCCCTCCGCGCGCGGGGCCTCCAGTGACACTCCGGGATAGCCGGCCAGCTCGTCGTGAAGTCGCTTGAGCTCGGGATCGGCGGTGAGCGCCGCCTCGCGCCGAAGCCGGTGCAGCAAATGGGCACTCCACTCTTCGAGGTTCACCGTGCGCGGCGCCATCCCGTCCGGGTGGAGCGCCACGCGCAGTGCATTGGCGGGTGGCTCGAGGAGGTCCGGGGCGACCCCCGTAAGCAGCGCGCCGAGCGCGTCGTTGGCCGAGACCAGGTTGTGGTGGCGGTCGACGACGAGGGCCGGGTACGGCTCGTGGGCACGCAGGAAGCGATCGAGCGCCTGGTGCACCGGGACCATCTCGGGCGCCGCGAGCGAGCGCTCGGCGTACAGCGGCGCGTAGCCCGCGGCGAGCAGGAGGCGGTTACGCTCGCGCAGCGGGATGTCCAGGTGCTCGGCCAGGCGCAGCACCATGTCCCGGCTCGGGCGGGCCCGGCCGGTCTCCAGGAAGCTGACGTGCCGCGAGGACACGTCGGCCTCGAGCGCGAGCTCGAGCTGGCTGAGGCTCCGCCGCCGGCGCCATCCTCTGATCAGCTCGCCGATTGGCGCATGCGCCGTTGCTGTCTGGACCGCCATGGATCCGAACCTAGCGCGGACGCCGAGGTGCCGCAATTACCTCTAAGGTAGGCGCACGATGTACGCAGTGCTGATCGAAGTCGACGTGGCCGGGGTCGATCGCGAGGGCGGCTTGCAGGTCCTGCGCGACCATGTCGTACCCGGCATCCAGCAGCTCCCGGGGTTCCAATCAGGCGTGTGGCTGACCGGCAACGGGGATGGCCGGGGACTGTCGCTGACCGTGTGGGACAGCGAGGAGCACGCGCGCGCGATGGCCGAGCGCTTCGGCGGCGGGGGCGCTCCGGACATGCCGGCCACGGTCGCGCGGTGCGAGGTCCGCGAGGTCGCCGCCACGGCGTGAGGGCCGCGAGCCGGAGGCCCGCGGTTCAGTCGGTCTGCAGGTAGGTGAGCACGGCCAGGACGCGGCGGTGATCGCCGGCGGACTGGGGCAGGTCGAGCTTGGACAGGATGCTCTGCACGTGCTTCTCGACCGCGCCGACGGTGAGCACCAGCGACTGCGCAATGCCGGCGTTGGAGCGGCCCTCGGCCATCAACGAGAGCACCTCGCGCTCGCGCGGGGTGAGTCGCTCGAGCGGCCCGTCCTGACGGCGCCGCGAGAACAGCTGGGCGACGACGTCGGGATCGAGCGCGGTGCCACCGGCGGCGACGCGCCGGACCGCCTCGAGAAAGTCGGCCACATGCATCACGCGGTCCTTCAGCAGGTAGCCGATCCCGCCGCCGCGATCGGCCAGCAGCTCCTCGGCGTAGGTCGGCTCGACGTATTGCGAGACGACCAGGACGGCGGTGCCCGGCGCCTGCCGGCGGACCTCGAGCGCGGCTCGCAGCCCCTCGTCGTGGAAGGTGGGCGGCAAGCGTATGTCGACCACGGCAAGATCGGGTCGCCGGGCGAGCACCTCGCGGATCAGCGCTTCTCCGTCGCTGACCGCGGCCGCTACCTCGATGTCGTTGTCGCGCAGGAGACGGCTCAGCCCGTCTCGTAGCAGTACGTGATCCTCGGCGATGACTACCCGCATGGAAGCTTGGCGCGGATTGTCGTCGGTCCGCCCCGGGGGCTGCTTACCGACAGGCTTCCGTCGAGGGCTTCGACGCGGCGGCGCAGCCCGCGTAGCCCGGAGCCGTCTGGATTGGCCCCGCCGATGCCGTCGTCGTGCACCTCGAGCTCGATCGTATCGTCGACCCGGATGATCTGGATGTCCACGCGCTGGGCGCGGGCGTGCTTGGCGGCATTGGCCAGCGCCTCGGCGGCGACGAAGTAGGTAGCGGTCTCCACGGCCGGCGCCGGGCGCGGCACCACCGAGACCGACACGCCGACCGGCAGGGGCGTGGAGCTGGCCAGCGAGGCCAGGGCCGCCTCGAGTCCGCGATCGGACAGCACCGGCGGATGGATGCCGCGGGCCAGGTCACGGAGCTCGCGCAGGGCATGCTCGGCGCCGATCCGAGCCTCGGCGAGCAGCTCCCCGGCTCGCTCGGGGTCGTCGGAGAGCTTCTGCTCGGCCATGCCGAGGCTCATCCCGAGCGCGACGAGCCGTGCCTGGGCGCCGTCGTGCAGGTCGCGCTCGATCCGGCGCAGCTCGGTCTCCTGAGCGTCTACCGCGCCGGCTCGCGTGGTCTCGAGCGTCTCGATCCGCTCCTCCATCTCGGCCCGGCGAGGCGAGGTGAGCAGGGCGGTCGCGGACTGCATGGCGAGCAGGACCACGAACCCGATCATCGGCCAGACCGGCCAGAAGTAGCCGCGCGCGGTGATTGCCCAGACCGTGGTGCAGAAGCCCGCGAGCAGAGCGCAGATCCCGGCGGTGGCGGCCAGCGTGCGGCTGCCCAGAAAGCGCTCGGTCAGCGACGGCTGCTGGGCGATCAGCACCAGCCACCCATGGATCCCGAGGATGGTCGCGAGCGGCAGCCACGCCCAGATCGGCCAGAAGTAGCCGCGGGACACCACCAGCCAGATCAGGACCAGGGCGAACACGAGCACCCCGTCGACCGCGGCATGCGCCTCGAGGGCGTAGCGGGAGCGTGGGTTGGCCAGCGGTCCGGCCCGCCACTCGAGGGAGTCCGGGCCCGTGGGGGAATTCAGCAAGTTCGCGGCGATGCCTCGAAACGGCGTTGCCAGCGGCCGCGCGAGGATCACCGAGAGGGGCATCAGGGCCGCGCCGAAGGGAACGAAGGCGAGCGATTGCAGGAACGTGTGCGGTCGCCAGATCCCGATCTGCGCCCCGCCGTGGACGAACGGCACCCAGAGCGGCGCGAACAGCATGCTGCCGGCGAACACGATCACGACGAGCACCGCGATCGCCACCGGGAAGCCGGCGAACCACCGGATCCACAGGTACGCCTGGGCCCGCCAGAAGCCTCCGGAGAACTGCCCGCGAAACCATCCCCAGAAGCCGGGCCGGGTCGCCACGGCCGCTGGCGCGCGCGCGTCGACATCGAGCAGCGACCGGGCCATCTCGGCCTCGACCGCGGCCAGCGCTCGGGTCATGAAGGCCAGCCCGAGGAGCATGGGGATCACCAGCGGGGTCACTGCCAATCCCAGGCACAGGCTCCAGACCGTGATCAGCGCGGTGAACCACGCCGGTCCCAGCACGAGTGCCGAGAGCACATAGAACAGCCGGCGGTAGGTCGCCGGGTCAACCAGCATGCGCGCGATCAGCTCCATCTCATCACTCCGACCATATTGTTCTCTGGGTTATCTCTGTCGTTTACTCGAGCCACATGGAAAGGGTCGACCGTGGGGGCCCGCGCGCCAATGAAGGCGCCCGGCATCGTTTCCCTCCAGCTAGCTGGTGTGCCTTTCGGAGCTGGCGCCGCACGCTGGCCGGGGTGGCGATCTGCGTGGTGGCGCTGGGCCTCGGCGCGGGCGTCGCCTCGGCCGCCTCGCCCACCGGTGCCCCCGCCGCCTCGCCCAGCTCCTCCGGCGCCTCGCCCAGCTCCTCCGGCGCCTCGCCCAGCGGAGGCTCTGCGCTGGCCGGAAGTGGGCCGCCCGCGCTGCTCGCACCGGTTCCCTACCTGGGATGGAACACCTATTACGGCGTCGGGGGGATCTTCGGCGAGCAGACGATCCTGTCGGTGGCCCGGGCGCTGATGCGCACCGGCCTGGCCGGCGCGGGCTACCGCATCGTGTGGTTCGACTTCGGGTGGGCGAGCGGCCGGCGCGACGCGAGCGGCCGGGTGCTCGTCGATCGCCGGCAGTGGCCGCACGGCCTGCGGTGGCTGACCGATTGGCTGCACCGCCGCCACCTGCTCGCGGGTATCTACACCGATGCCGGACGCAGCGGCTGCCAGAAGCTGGGCGTCGGATCGCTCGGGCACTACCGGCAGGACGCCGACAGCTTCGGCGCGTGGGGGTTCGACGCGGTCAAGGTCGACTTCTGCGGCGCCGGTCAGGAAGGCCTCGACCCGCGGCCGCTCTACATCCGTTTCGCTCGTGCGCTGGCCGACAACGCGAGCCACCGGCGGCTGCTGATGAACGTGTGCAACTTCTGGGTGCCGGGCCAGATCGACGGAAGTCGGCCGAGCTATGCCAACTCGGCCTACGCCAGCTACCGGTGGGCTCCGGCCATCGCCCAGAGCTGGCGGACCGACACCGACATCGGTTCACCTCACAACATCCAGTGGGTGAGTGTGCTGCGCAACCTGGACCGGGACGCCGCTCATCCCACCGCCGCCGGGCCCGGACACTGGAACGATCCCGACTATCTGGGCCCCGGCCTCGGGATGACCGCGTCCGAGGCTCAGGCGCAGCTATCGATGTGGGCGATCGTGGCCGCGCCACTCATCCTGGGCAGCGATCCGCGGGCCCTACCGCGGTCGGAGATCGCCATGCTGGAGAACCGCTCGGTGCTGGCCGTCGACCAGGACCGGCTGGGGATCCAGGGCACGATGATCCGGCAAAGCGCGTCCGGACAGGTGTGGATCAAGCCGCTGGTCGGCGGCCAGGTGGCGGTCGCGCTGCTCAACCGCGGCACGGGGCCGCTGCGAATCAGCGTGAGCGCCGCCGACGCCGGTCTGTCCGCCGCGCCGAGCTACCGGGTGCGCGACCTGTGGTCGCACCGAACGACGAGCTCGGCGGGCGAGATCAGCGCGGTGGTCGCGCCGGACAGCGTCGTGCTCTACCGGGTGGCGCCGGGCTGATCGCGGGGTCCTTGACCGCGCGGGCTACGCGGCGGCCTTGACCGGGGTGACGGTGGTGTCGGACCACTCGCCCCAGACGACCTTGGAGGGCTTCACCTGGTAGCGATAGACCGTGCCCTCCTCGTTGACCATGTATGTGTCCACGTCGTTTGAGCGGTTGTGCAGGATCAGACGGTGGCCGCTCTCGGCGAGCATGACCAGGGCCTTGATGCTCGGCACGTCGACCGGCGGCCAGCCGAGGTCCTCGCCGCCGACGATCGGCACGATCATGTGGCCGTACTGGGCCTGGATGCGGAAGCTCTCCTCGAACGGCTCACTGCGCTTGCGCAGGTAGAAGAGAACGGCCGCCAAGCCGGAGATGAGCAGGCCGATGATCGAGATCCAGCGCAGTAGCGAGACCTTCGCCGATACGCCCAGCACGGTGAGCGCGGTCGGCGCGCTGCCGGGGGTCCCCACGGCTCCGGGGCGAGCGGCGGTGAGGGCCGCGGGCGAGGACGCAGCGGGCGCCGAGCTGGTGGTCGTCGATGCGCTGGCTGCACCCTGGGACAAGAGCTGGGAGCCAATGAGCTGGAAGTTCATGGCGGGGTCGAAGCTCAGGTTGAGCGGTCGGCCGGCGACACTGCCGGTGATCTGCACCTCGGGCACGACACTGATCGTGTAGGTACCGCCCATTCCGGTCAGCACCGAGACCCTCGCGAGCAGCTTCTGGATCCGCGATAGGTCGAGCGAAACCACGGTGCTCGTGTGATCGCCGGTGAAGCGCGTCGTCGGGGTCAGTATCAGGTTGCGACTCCACCCCCCTTGGCCGGTGAGCCTGAGGACGATCTTCTCCGTCCCGGAGACATCGTGCTCGGCGACACTCACGAACCGGTAGTTGACATCGACACCGAGATTGTGCACGAGTGACACGAAGATCGGATCGCCGGTGTGAATGGTCCCGGTCGCGTACACGGGACCCGCCGGAGCGCTGGCGCTGTAGCCGAAGGACACCTGCTGCGTGTACCCAGTGGTCGCTGGCGTCAGCGTGGACGCCGGACGGGTGAACGCGACCGCACCGAGTACGACGAAAACCGCGGCGGCGACAGCCGACGCGGTGAGAAGCGCACCGAAATCGATGCGACGCCCGGCGTTCTGTTGTGCGGAGGTGTTCACGATTGGTATTCCCTTGCCCGGTGGACCATTGCGTCGGCGCTTGCGGCGACGTTGCTTCTCGCCGAAGCCGAACAGCAGTCCCGTGGCGAGCAGACCGCAGATGACGGCGGCGATGAGCGGGGAGTGGACGAAGTTGAGCCACCGCCCACCACCCGGCACATGCAACCACAGCTTTCCGAGCAGATCGGCGCGCGTTGGGTTGACGGGATCGAGAAAGTCGTTGTTGTCACCCTTGAAGACGTAGTGGCTGCCGTGGATCGCGTGGATGCGGTGCAGCACGACGGTGTGGAGCAGGGTGCTCCAGTAGGCCACGATCTGACCGACCTTGTAGTCGCCGGCCGGCCGTACAAGGGCCAGGTCCCCGGTGTGGAAGCGCGGCTCCATGCTGGTGCCGCCGGTGACCACGTACCGCGTCGACCCGCCGATCTCCGTCGGGGCGAAGTACAGCCACACCACGGCGACGACGATTACAAATGCCGCAGTGGACAGGATGGAACGGAGTCGAGGTCGCTTCACGAGGGGTCATTCCGGCGTTCATTCCGGCGTCCGAGGAAAACGCGGCGGGGGAGAGCCGGCGGTGCGCCGTGCTCTCCCCACCGCCGCTGCGGTTACCGCGTTACTACAGGATGTTGCCGTTGCTGTCGGTGACCGACACGTTGAACACGGTCGCTTGGTTCACCGGGTAGGTGGTGGCGCCGAAGGTGCACGTGTAGTCCGTGGCGTTGGCGTCAGTGCCGTCGACCGCGCCCTTGGTGCACGTGGTCAGAGTGGCGGTACCGTTGCCGGTGGTGTCAAACCCGGCCTCGACGACCGAGCCAGCCGGCAGCTGAGCGCTGTCCGCCTGGTTCGACAGGACGAGCTTGGCGTCAGCGACGTACTGGCCGTCCGAGGTGACATCCCAGAGGACCGAGTCGGCGTGGGCGCCGCTGATGGTCGTCTGGTGGAAGCCGGCGACAGCAGTCGCAGGCAGATTGCCGCTGATGGCCGCGGTGAAGGCGGCGCCACCGGCAGCGAGGGCGCAGATCGCCAGAAGGGCGATCATGATGCGCTTCTTGTTGCGCTTCATTTGTAGTGACCTCCGTGTGGTCTTTGGGGTTGCTCCGCTGACCGGATGGGTCATCACAAACGCTTTAGCCTCCGTGACCAGCGGTTTCCTGATCAATGTGATCGTCCGCACGATCCGGACCCTTATCCGTAGTGACTACGGATAGACGGTGCGGAATTACCGCCTTTTGGCAGGTTTTGTCAGGTGCTACCGGGCGGCGGCCCGGACCGCACGGTCCGGTAAAGCCGTCCTGAGGTCCGCGCCAGCGCGACGCCGGCCAGGCACAGCCCGCCGCCCGGAAGCACCAGCAAAGGCGGAACTTCGCCCAGGAAGATCCAGCCGAAGAGCAGCGCCAGCGGCGGCACCAGGTAGGTCGTCGAGCCCATCCGCCCGGCGGTCGTCCGTGACAGCGCGTAGGCCCAGGTGACGAACCCGACCGCGGTCGGCGCCACCCCGAGATAGATCGTCCAAACGATCGTCGAACCGCCGGCGTGGCCGAGCTGGCGGACGAGTGTTCCAGCGTAGGGGAGGCAGCTGAGCGCGCCGACCGTGCAGGCCAGCCACGTCACCATGAGCGGCGAGACGTTCCGGAGCACCGGCTTCTGCGCCACCACGCCCCCGGCGTAGGCGAACGCGGCGAGAACGCAGAGCACCGCGCCGAGAATCGCGTGCACGCCATGCCGGGACGTGGCCAGCCCGATGACCACGGCGCCGGAGAACGAGACCAGGCAGCCGGCGAACAAGCGTGACGGGAAGCCCTCGCGGAGGAACAGCCCGGCGAAGATCGCGATCAGGATCGGCCCGACGTTGACCAGCATCGCAGCGGTGCCGGCGTCGACTCGGGTCTCGGCCGCGTTCAGCGACACGTTGTAGACCCCGAACCAGAGCACGCCGCACACCACGATGCCGGGCAGATCCCGGCGGCTCGGGAAGGGCTCGCGGCGGATCAGGACCAGCAGGCCGAGCGCGATGCTTCCGACGAGCAGCCGCCCCAGGGCGAGCGCGCCCGGCGCGAGCTGGCGGTCGGCGTAGCGAATGGCCACGAACGCCGAGGCCCACAGCGCGATCGTCACGCCGACGGCGCTGATGATCACGGCTCGGCCACGGGGGGCGCGTTCGGCGGCGGTGGCGAGCGCGGTCATCTAGGTGGCGGTGGCGAGGACGGACATCTAGGTGGCGGTGGCGAGCGCGGTCATCCACCTACAACGGTACGGGGCCTGGTCACGTGAGATCGGCGCGCGAGTAAACCGCCATTCGCGGTCGGCCCAGACGCGAATGGCGGTTTGGCTGCGCATAGCGCGACTGATCTGCCTCTCGGCGCGCGGCGGTCGTCGAGTGGCGGTTTCGTCGCGGTCGGCGCGTCGTTGGGGGCCGGGGCGCTCCGGGTGGCGGCCGGACGGCGCGGGGGCCCGCGCGGGCATACTGGGGAGCGTGGCCGAGCACTCGACCCCTGAAACCATCCGGACCCTGCTGACCGACACCCGCACCTGGGCGGTGGTGGGCTGCTCGCCCGATCCGCGGCGGGACTCGCACCGGATCGCCCGGCTGCTCCAGACCCG
>JAFAWR010000127.1 GCA_019241635.1 Solirubrobacterales bacterium | reverse complement strand
TCGACGGCACGCACGCCGGCGACATCATCTACGTCGCCGAGCACCTGACCCATCTGATCCCCGCCGGAGCCCACGTGCGCGCCGGCCAGAAGATCGCCGAGGCGCTTCCGGGCGGGACCGGCACCGAGTGGGGTTGGGGCGAGCCCGACGGCGCCACCCGGGCCAACCCGTGCTACCACGAGGGCGAGGTCACGCACTCGGGCCGGGAGATGGCTCGGTTCATGAAGTCTCTTGGGGCACAAGTCCAGGACCCGCCGGGTTTTGGATCCGACGCACCGTTCGGCAAGCTGTGCTGAACGCCTGACCGACACCCGCCCCGCGCGGCGCCGCCGGCGATACCGATAGCTATAGATCTATATATATGTCTATAGCTATAGGAGTTTCGCCAGGCGCCGCGCGGCGGCGGTGATCTGAGGGGCGGTGCTGGCCTCGAGTACGGCCTGGAGGTCGAGGACACGGACGCCGAAGGCGTCGAGCTCGCGGGTACCGACGATCGCGTGACAGGGGACGCCGGCCTGGCGCGCGCGGGTCGAGATCTCCGAGACGAGCTTTCCGGCCAGGCTCTGCTGGTCAAGCTTGCCCTCCCCGGTGATGACCGCCCGCGCCGCGCGCATCCGCCGGTCGAAGTCGACGGCATCGAGAACGAACTGCGCACCGGGCACGAGCTCGGCCCCGAGCTCCGCCCACAGACCCCCCGACAGCCCGCCCGCGGCGCCGGTCATGGGGACTCCCCGAGGGTCGCGGGCAAAGCGCCGGGCCTGCTCGTTCAGCCGCTTGGTCAGCCGCGTCACGGCCTCGGGGTCGGCGCCCTTCTGTGGGGCGAACACCCGTGCCGCGTGCTCGAACGGGGTGCGGACGTCGCACAGGACGACAATCCGCGCGTCGCCGAGGCCGCCCGCCTCGCGGATGGCCTTCAGCGCGCCGGCGCCGCCGTCGGTCGTCGCGCTTCCGCCGACCCCGAGATACACGGTTCGCGCCCCCGCCCGGATGGCTGCCACGATCAGCTCGCCGGTCCCGTACGTGCTCGCCGCGATCGCGTCGCGCTCCGCCGCCTGCACCAGGCCTAGACCACTCGCCGCCGCGGTCTCGACCACGGCGACACTCTCGCCCACCGCGTATGAGGCCTCGATCGCTCGCCCGAGCGGATCGGACACTCTTGCCCGCCGCACCTCGCCCCCGACCGCGGGCAGAAGCGCCTCGAGCGTGCCCTCGCCGCCGTCGGCCACGGGGCAGAGGTCGACCGGACGCCCGGCCGCCTCGAGCCCCCGGCCGATCGCGCCCGCCACCTGGGCGGCCGACAGCGTCCCCTTGAACGAGTCGGGAGCGACGACGACCGTCTCTGGGATTCCGGGAATGCGAGCCACCGCGGCAGTATCTTCCGTGATCACGCGTGCACGAGACGACCGAGGACATCCGCGCCCTGCAGGAGCTGCTTGATCGCAGCTACGCCGCTGCCGGGCCGCACCTGCGCAGCATCACGACCCCCGAGCGGCGAGTGTCCGCCGAGGACCTGGTCGAGCGGCTGACCGGGATGTGCCTGCTGGTCGTGGCCACGGTCACGGCCGACGGGCGGCCGATCGCCGGGCCGCTGGACGGGATCTTCTACCGGGGCGCCTTTCACTTCGGGACCGCGCCGAACTCGGTGCGCTACCGCCACCTCCTGAAGCGGCCGCAGGTCTCGGCCACCCACCTCCCGCGCGAGGAGTTCGCGGTCAACGTGCACGGACGCGCGGTTCCATTGGACGTCCACGCGGACGAAAGCCGCGGATTGCGCGAGACGCTGTTCGAGGTGTACGGGCCTCGCTACGGCAACGAGGACTGGGAGCGGTTCCTGGCGGGCGGAGAGGACCCGTCGCAGAGCCCCAGGTACATGCGGATCGACGCCGACCGGATGTACTCGTTCGAGATGCTGGAGCCGAGCCTCGGATCCTGACCGGACGGGGTACCTGGCCCCAGGGATGACGCGCCGCCGGCGCGGCCCAAGAACTCAGGCCACGGACTGCGCCGCGGCGCGCCCGGCGGTGCGCCCGGAGAACAGGCAACCGCCGAGGAACGTGCCCTCCAGGGATCGGTAGCCGTGCACGCCACCGCCGCCGAACCCGGCCACCTCGCCGGCGGCGTAGAGGCCCGGGAACGGATCGCCGTCGTCGCGCAGGACCCGGGCGGACAGATCGGTGTGCAGGCCGCCGAGGGTCTTGCGGGTGAGGATCCACAGGCGCACCGCGATCAGCGGGCCGGCGCCCGGGTCGAGCAGGCGGTGGGGCTTGGCCACCCGGCTCAGCCGGTCCGGGATGTAGCGGCGGGCGCCGTGGATCGCGGTGACCTGGAGGTCCTTGGTGTAGGGGTTGGCCATCTCGCGATCGCGGGCGCGGATCTCACGTTCCAGGTCGCCGGCGTCGATCAGCCCGTCGCCGGTCAGCGCGTTCATGCCGCGCACCAGCGCGCCGAGGTCGTGCTCGACGACGAAGTCGGCGCCGTGGCGCTTGAACGCCTCGACCGGCGGCGGGGCGCCCTTGCTCAGCCGGCTCGCGATGACCTGCTTGACGTCGCGCCCGGTCAGGTCGGGGTTCTGCTCGGAGCCCGACAGCGCGAACTCCTTCTCGATGATCTTCTGGGTGAGCACGAACCAGCTGTAGTCGTGGCCGGTCTTCATCAGATGCTCGAGCGTGCCCAGCGTGTCGAAGCCGGGGAACAGCGGCACGGGCAGGCGCCGGCCGCTCCCATCGAGCCAGAGCGACGAAGGCCCGGGCAGGATGCGGATCCCGTGGCGGGTCCAGATCGGGCTCCAGTTCTCGATCCCCTCGGTGTAGTGCCACATGCGATCGGGGTTGATCACGTTGGCCCCCGCGTCCTGGCAGATCTGGATCATGCGCCCGTCGACGTGGTCGGGCACGCCCGAGAGCATCCGCTGCGGCGGGGTCCCGAGGGTCGCCGGCCAGTTCGCCCGGACCAGGTCGTGGTTGGCGCCGATCCCGCCTGAGGTGACGATCACGGCCTGCGCGTCCAGCGAGAACTCACCCACCGCCTCGCGCGAGCTCGGTTGGCCGCGAGACACCGAACTCGGCTCGAGCACCGTCCCGGCGACGCCGCTCACCGCCCCGCCGGTGGTGGTGAGGTTGTCGACCCGGTGGCGGAACTTCAGCGTGACGATCCCGCGCGCGACCCCCTCGCGCACGCGCCGCTCGAACGGCTCGATCAACCCCGGACCCGTCCCCCACGTGATGTGGAAACGGGGCACCGAGTTGCCGTGCTCGGTGGCCAGGTAGCCGCCGCGCTCGGCCCATCCCGGGGTGGGGAAGAAGCGCACGCCCTGGTCATACAGCCACTGGCGCTTCTCGCCGGAGGCGAACTCCACATAGGCCTCGGCCCAGCGCCGGGGCCATTCGTCCTCCGGGCGGTCAAAGCCGGCGCTGCCCAGCCAGTCCTGAAGGGCGAGCTCGGGGGAGTCCTTGACCCCGACCCGCCGTTGCTCGGGGCTGTTGACGAAGAACAGGCCGCCGAAGGACCAGAAGGCCTGGCCGCCGAGCGAGGCCTCGGGCTCCTGGTCAAGCAGGATCACGCGGCGACCGGCGTCGGCCAGCTCGGCGGTGGCCACCAGGCCGGCCAGGCCGGCGCCCACGACGATGACGTCGGCGTCCATCAGCTCGACATCTGCTCGAGCTTGCAGTCGATCGGGGCCTTGTCCTCGCGCCAGCGGAGGATCTTGGTCCCGTGGCGGATCCGCCCGCCGCTGGCGTGATCGAAGGTCACCTCGACGACCAGCTCGGGGCGCAGGGAGATCCACTCGAGCTCGCGCTCTGACTGCCAGCGGCTGGGGTCGCCGTGGCCGCGGTCGCCGGTTTCGTACGGGGCCAGCTTGCCGACCAGGGAGCGCTTCTCGGCCGCCTTGAGCCCGCTCGAGTGCCCGACGATGTGCATCTTGCCGCCGTCGTCGTACAGGCCGAGGATCAGCGAGCCGACCGTGTCGGGCTCCTTGCCGGGGCGCCAGCCCGCGACCACCGCGTCGATCGTGCGCACTCGCTTGATCTTCATCATCCCGGTGCGCTCGCCCGGTCGGTAGGGCGCGAGGCAATCCTTGGCCACGACGCCCTCGCCGCTGCGCAGCCACGGCTCGGCCTCGGCGGGATCGGCCGTGAGCGGAGTGCAATCGATGCCGGGCGAGCACAAAGCCTCGAGCCGGGCGCGGCGCTCGCGGAAGGGCCTATCCAGCCAGGACTCGTCCTCCACCGCCAACAGATCGAACGCCACGTAGCGCGCCGGCGTGGTCTCGGCCAGCATGTTGATGCGCGAGGCGGCCGGATGGATCCGGTTCTGGAGGGCGTCGAAGTCCTGGCCGCCGTCGGGGTCGTCGATCACGATCTCGCCGTCGATCACGTAGCCACCCGCCGGGAAGCGCAGCTCCGGGAAGTAGCGCTCGAGCGGCTTTCCCCCACGCGACTGGATCATCCGCAGCTCGCCGCCGTCCACGAACACGATCGCCCGGAAGCCGTCGTACTTCGGCTCGTAAGACCACTGCTCGCCGACCGGCAGCTCCGCGCGGGAGCGGGCGAGTTGAGGCTGGACCGGGGGCTTGAGCGGCAGGGGGCTCACGGGCCGCGATGCTATGCGATGCGCGGTCGATACGATCCGGTCATGGCCTCTCCGACGGGCACGGTCGCCGAACAGGAGTACCTCGAGATGCTGTTCTGGCTGTTCGAGGTCGGCCTGCCGATGACCGGTGCCAACCTGGCCCGGGCCATGCAGCTCTCCGCTCCCACGGTCCACGAGATGCTCGGCCGCTTGGAGCGTGACGGGTACGTCGCCCGCAATGCGGAGCGAATGATCGAGTTCACGCCATCCGGGCGCGACCACGCCGAGCAGATCGTGAGCCGCCACCGGATGATCGAGCGGTTCCTGACCGACGTCGTCGGGGTGCCGTGGGACGACGTGCACGAGGAGGCCGAGCAGCTCGAGCACGCGATGACGCCGCGCTTCGAGGCCTATGTGCGCGCTTCGGTGGGCGACGCCAAGACCTGCCCGCACGGCCACCCGATCCGGGTCGGCGAGCGCATCGACGGCGTGCCCCTGGCCGACTGCAAGCCCGGGGCGCAGGTCACGATCCTCCGCCTGGAGAACGAGGCCGAGGATCTACTGCACTACCTCAAGGACGCCGGGATCGAGCCGGGCCTGCGGGGAGAGGTGGCGACGAACGACGGCGAGACGGTGGCGGTGCGCTCGGGCGACGGGCTGGCCACCGTCACCTCGAGCGTGGCCGAGACGGTGTCGGTGCTGGCCGACCCCTCCCCGCCGCCGCGCACCGCGCTCCCCGAGCAGCTCGTGCTCGGCCGCGAGCGCTGGGGCCGCTGACGCGCGAGGGGGTGTGGTGGATAAGGGCCGCTATCACGGCCAAAATACGCCACGCCCTCAGGCGACGGCCGCCGTCGGCAACGCGCGCTGGCTGGCCAGGCACCGGCGCATCTGATCGAAGATCGCCGGGTGGTTGAGCAGGTCGAAGTGGTTGGCCCCACCCAGGTGGTAGTAGTGCTCGATCGGGAAACGCATCCGCTTGCCGCGTCCCTCGGACGCCCATGCGCTCGGCTGGAGCACGAGCAGATCCCCGATGATCCGCCCGACCGGGGCGTCGGCCTCGCGAGACAAAGTGGCGCAGATGAAGTAGTGCCGCGCGGTGGGCAGGAACGGGATCTCCCGCGAGGTGTTGCGCAGGTAGGCATCGCAGTCCTGGTCCATCCAGCATTCGTCGACCAGGTAGCCGTAGCGGAGGTCCTTGATGCCGGCGCTGCGGAGGTTCAGCGCCCGGGCGAGCGGGCGGGTCTCGGGTAGCCGGGCCAGGGCGGCGCTGGCGGCGTTCGCGGCCTGCTCCAACGGCGCGCCGCGGTGCGGGGTGCCGAGCGTGAAGACGTGGTGAACCTTGGCCACGCAGGCGCTGCCGGCGCCGTAATGGCAGGCGCTGCGGGCGACCAGGCCGCCCATCGAGTGCCCGATCAGGACCACCTCGTCGACGCGGACCGGCCAGGCCGCGATCAGATCCTCAAGCAGGGCGGCGAGCTCGCGGCCGTTCTCCGAGATGTGACGGCCGCTGTTGTAGCGCAGGTAGACCGGCGTGTGCCCGAGCTCGATCTCCATCCGGTGCCCGTAGGGGACGTGACGGCCGGAGCCGAGCTTCCACGCCTCGTCGGTCTCGCAGAGACCATGGACGAACACGGCCAGGCGCGACTTGGCGTTCGGATACGCGCGGGCCAGCGCCGGGCCGGTCAGCTCGAGGTCGTTCCCGCGCCGGCGTACGGTCATCCGCAGGGCCAGCGGGTTGCGACGCCGCACCAGCATGTCGCCGAACGCGCCGTTCAGCGCGCTGACCACGACGCGGCCGGCCGGAGTGCGCTCGATCGAGGGAGCGTCGGGAGACTGGGCTCGGCTGGCGGCCTGCGCGCCGGCGCGGACGACGCTCCGGGTCAGCTCAGTGGCCGCTGAGTAGGCGCCGCGGGCGATTCGGTCATGGGCGAGCTTGACCGGCAGAGCCGCCGGCCCGACGCGTCCCCACACCCGTCCGGCGATGCCCGTGTGCAGCTCCTGAATCTGCCGGGCCGCGCCTGCGGCGGCCTCGCCGGCGAGGTCGCCGAGGGCGGCGATCTCCTCACGCCGCATTCACGTCTTCCGCGTCACACACCTGGTGATAGGCCTCGGCCAGCCGCTTGATGCCCTCCTCGATCTCCTCGGGCGTGACGCCGGAGTAGGCCAGCCGCAGGCTCGAGCCGGCGCCTTCGAGCACGAAATCCGCGCCCTTGACGAAGGCCACGCCGCGCTCGGCGGCGGCTTCGAAAAGCGCGCCCACGTCGGCGCCGCGTGGCAGGTCGACCCACAGGAAGTAGCCGCCCACCGGCTTGACGAAGCGTGCGTCGGGAAGCTCGCGCTCGAGCGCCGCGCACAGCGTGTTGGCTCGCTCGCGCAGGGCATCGCGCACGTTCTCGATGGAGCGCTCGAGCGCGCCGGAGAGGCAGAACTGGTGGACGATCGCCTGCGCGACCATGTTCGGCGAGATGTAGGTCGTGGTGGCGATCTTGACCACGCGGGCGATCACCTCGGCTGGCCCGACCAGGTAGCCCACGCGGATCCCCGGGCACACGGTCTTGGAGAACGACGAGGCGTAGACGACGGTGTCGTCCTGATCCATCGAGAGCATCGTGGGCAGCGGAGCGCCCTCGAAGCGCAGCGCCACGTAGGGATCGTCCTCGAAGATCGTGAACTCGTGGTTGCGGGCGAGCTCGAGCAGCCGGGTCCGCTTCTCGGCCGAGAGCGTGTAGCCGGCCGGGTTCTGGAAGTTCGGGATGATGTGGGCGAGCTTCGGGCTCGCTCCCGCGGCCAGCACGCGCTCGAGCGCGGCGACGTCGATGCCGTCGGGTTCGAGCTCGACCATCCGCACGTCGGCGCCCCGGTTGCGCAGCGACAGCAGCGTCCGGTCGTAGGTGGGTCGCTCGACGACCACCGAGTCTCCCGAGTCGACCAGCGCGTCGAACAGGAAGGCATCGGCCTGCATCGAGCCGTTGGTCACGATGACCTGCTCGGGCGCGACCTGGTGGCGCTCGGCAATCCATTCCCGCAGCGGCGGATAGCCGATCGCCGTGCCGTAGGCGGTCATCCCGCCGGGATCGGCCTTGAAGGCCTGGGCAGCGGCCTCCTGGAGGCCCTTCACATCGACGATGTCGAGGGAAGGGGCGCCGCGGGCGAACGAGATCGATTTGGCCACTGTCCCTAAGACTACGGATTCGGCTGGTCGAGTCGCACGACGATGATCGCGCGGTCGCTTCCCTCGTAGCCCTGGACCGTGACCTCGCGGACGCCGGGCAGGCCGGAGACCGCCTGCTCGAACTCGCGCAGGGCCTCGAGGTTCGCGAACGGGGCCGCCGACAGCGTCACGTCCGGAGCGTCCGGGGCGTCCGGGGCGTCCGGCCGGCGGCGCACGGCGCGGCGGGCAGGCGGTGGGGCGGGCGGGCGGCCCACCAGGACCTGCTCGTAGCCGGCCAGCAGCTCGCGGGTTGAGGCGAGCAGGCGGGCCGAGAGGTCGCTGAGCGCCTGGATGGGTGGATCGGGGGCCGGAACCTGGTGGCGGGCAGGCACGTCGTCGGGAACGGGAATATGGTCGGCGGCGGGCACCGGATCCGTCAGCGCCGGCGCCGGCTCGCGCTCGGGCGCCAGCTCGACCTGGATGTCGCGCAGCAGCCGGTCCATCTCCACCAGACGGGCCCCCACTGCGCTCGCTCCTTCGCTCGACACGGCCAGCGTCGCAGCCTAGCGGCCGGGGCGGCGGTGGCGGTGGCGGTGGCGGCGGCGGCGGGGGCGGCCGGGGCGGCGGCCGCGGGCAGCCGGGCCCCCGAACAGCCCTACGCGGCGGCGCCGAGCAGCGAAGCGGCCAGCTCGGCCACCTCGGTGGGGGTCCGCCCGACGCGGACGCCCCTGCTCTCGAGCGCCTCGGCCTTGGCCTTGGCGGTGCCGCGGGAGCCCGAGACGATCGCTCCGGCGTGTCCCATGGTCTTCCCCGGCGGGGCGGTGAACCCCGCGATGTAGGCGACGACGGGCTTGGTGACGTTCTCGGCGATGAACTCGGCCGCGCGCTCCTCGGCGTCGCCGCCGATCTCGCCGCACATGACGATCAGCTCGGTCTCGGGGTCGTCCTGGAACAGTCCGATGATGTCGATGAAGTCCGAGCCGGGGACGGGGTCGCCGCCGATCCCGACGATCGTCGAGTTGCCGAAGCCCTGCTGGGCGATGACGTTGCCGATCTGGTAGGTCAGGGTGCCCGAGCGCGAGACGACGCCGACGTTGCCCTCCTTGAAGAACGCGGCCGGGATGATCCCCACGTTCGCCTTGCCGGGCGAGAGGATGCCCGGGCAGTTGGGGCCGATCAGCCGGGCGCGGCCGTTCTTCTTGATCACGTTGAACGCGCGCAGCTCGTCGTGGGCGGGGATGCCCTCGGTGATCGCGATGATCAGCGAGGCGCCGGCGTCCTCGGCCTCGAGGATCGAGTCGGCGGCGAACCGGGGCGGCACGAAGATCATCGCGGTGTTGGCGCCGGTCGAAGCGACCGCGTCGTGGAAGGTGTTGAACACTGGGATGCCCTCGACGTCCTGACCGCCCTTGCCGGGGGTCACGCCGGCGACCACCTGGGTCCCGTAGTCGCGGTTGCGCAGCGAGTGGAAGGTGCCCTCACGGCCGGTGATGCCCGACACGACCAGCTTGGTGTTCGAGTCGACCAGGATGCTCATGCCGAGGCCGCCAGTTCGACCACTTTCTGCGCGGCTCCGTCCATCGTCGATTCCGCGAACACGTTCGGCAACTGAGCCTCGGCCAGCAGCTTCCGGCCCTCGACATCGTTGGTGCCGTCCAGGCGAACCACGAACGGCACGGTCGGATTGATCTGGTCGAACGCCTCGATCAGCCCGCGCGCCACCTCGTCGCAGCGGGTGATCCCGCCGAAGATGTTGAACAGCACGGCCTTGACACTGGGGTTGGACAGGATGACCTCGACCGCGCTGGTGATCGCCTCGGCCTTCGAGCCGCCACCCGCATCCAGGAAATTGGCCGGCGACCCGCCCGCCTGGGCGACCACGTCGAGGGTCGACATGACCAGGCCGGCGCCGTTGCCGAGGATGCCGATGTCGCCGTCGAGCTTGACGAAGGTCAGCCCGCGCTCCTTGGCCATCCGCTCCTGTGGGTCTTCGTTGGACGGGTCGCGCAGTTCGGCGTTGTCGGGATGGCGGAACAGCGCGTTGTCGTCGAGCGTCACCTTCGCGTCCAGCGCGCGAACGTCTCGCTCCGGGGTGACGATCAGCGGGTTGACCTCAACCAGCGTCGCCTCCTCAGCCACGAACAAGTCGTAGAGCTTGGCCAGCATCGCGCCGACCGGCCGCACCACGTCGTCGTCGACCCTGGCCTCGAACGCCAGCCGGCGCCCGTGGAACTCCTGGAAACCGAGCAGCGGGTCGACATGCAGGCGGGCGATGGCGTCAGGATCGGAATCGGCCACCTCCTCGATGTCCATCCCGCCCTTGGTCGAGAGCATCACCAGCGGGGCCTTGGCCGAGCGGTCGAAGACCACCGAGGCGTAGTACTCCGAGGCGATCTCCGACGCGCCCTCCACCCACAGCTCGTGCACGGTCAGGCCGCGGATGTCCATGCCCAGGATCGCCTGGGCATGCTCGAGCGCCTCGTTCCGGTTCTGAGCGACCTTGATGCCGCCGGCCTTACCCCGGCCGCCGATCTGCACCTGGGCCTTGATCACGCACGGATAACCGATGTCATCGGCCGCCGCGGCCGCCTCGTCGACCGTCTGAGCATGGCGGCCAGAAGGCACCGGCACGCCGTGGCGCGCGAACACCTGCTTGCCCTGATACTCGAGCAGATCCATCCGCGGCGGGACTCTAGTAGGTCGCGGGCAGAGCCGGTCCCGCGCCCGCGGAAAGACCTGGACGCGCGCGAGTCTCCCGCCATGGCATCATGGCCGCGCTATGGCTATCCCCAAGGAGATCACGTTCGTCACCTTCGACGTATACGGGACCCTGATCGACTGGGAGACCGGCGCCTACGAGGCGTTCAAACGCGAGGCCGATCGCGACGGGTTCACGCTCGAGCGCGACGAGCTGATCACGCTGTTCAAGGACGTCCAGAAGCAGATCCAGGCAGGCTCGTATGAGCTGTACGCCGAGGTCCTGCGACGCACGGCGGTGCAGATCGCCAAGACGCTCGGCTGGCCGCTCGAGCCCTCCCGCGCCGGGTTCCTGCCCGATTCGGTCCAGCGCTGGCCGCCGTTCAAGGAGACCAACTCGGTGCTCCAGAAGATCGCCAAGAAGTACAAGATCGGCCTGATCTCGAACATCGACGACAAGCTGCTCGGCCAGACCCGTCGCCACATGCCGCTCGACTTCGACCTCGTGGTCACCGCCCAGCAGGTCCGCTCCTACAAGCCCGATCCGGCCCATTTCGCCGAGTGCGAGCGGCGGATCGGCGGCAAGAAGGGCTGGGTCCACGTGGCCGAGGGCTACTACTACGACGTCGAGCCGTGCCTGAAGCGCAAGGTCCCCGTGATCTGGGTCAACCGCAACAAGGAAACGCTCGAGTCGAATCAGAAGAAGCCCGACGCCGAGGCCAAGGACCTGCGCGAGGCGGCCAAGCTTCTCGGCCTCTCGTAAGGCGCCGAGCCGGACGCGATCACCGTGCGGGCTCTGAGCGTCCACGCTGACCTGATCGTCTTCATCAGCCGGTTCTGGCAGACCACGTGCACGGCCCTGCGCGCCGGCGACGAGGGGTTCGTGATCGACTCGCCGATCTATCCGGACGAGCTCGAGGCGCTTCCAAGCGTGCTTGAGCAGGCCGACTTCCCCGTGTCGGGGCTGCTCGCCACCCACGCCGACTGGGATCACCTGCTGGGGCGGATCGCCTTTCCGGAGGCCTCGCTCGGGTGTGGCGAGAGCACCGTCCGGCGCCTGGGCGCGGAGCCCGGCCAGGCCCAGCGCGAACTGCGCGAGTTCGACGACGAGCATTACGTGGACGACCGGCCGCCACTGGCCCTGGCCGGGATCCAGTCGCTGCCCGTCCCGGGCAAGCTCTCGCTGGGACCGGACGAGCGCGGACACGAGCTCGAGCTTCACCTCGCCGACGGGCACACGCCCGACGGCACGGCGTTCTACGTCCCGTGGCTGAACGTGCTCGTCTGCGGCGATTACCTCAGTCCGGTCGAGATCCCGTGGCTCTCGCCCGGCGGGTCGGTCGACGCCTACCTGGCGACGCTCGAGCGCCTTGGCGAGCTGGTCGAGCGGGCCGAGACGATCGTGCCCGGCCACGGACGGCCGCAGGGACGCGCCGAGTCCCTGCGACTCCTGGGCGAGGACGCCACCTACCTTCGTGCGCTTCAGAGCGCCGGCGCCGAGGCGGAGCTGCCGGAAGGCCGGCGAACCAAAGCCCAGCGCCGGATCCACGCCGAGAACGTGGAGCGAGTGAGAGCGGCCGACTAACCGGCAAACCGCCGCGCCGGGCGTCTACCCTACGCCGGCATGGCGTTCTCGGG
Organism: Solirubrobacterales bacterium; assembly: GCA_019241635.1. GTDB lineage: Bacteria > Actinomycetota > Thermoleophilia > Solirubrobacterales > Solirubrobacteraceae > Palsa-465. The sequence goes on along the minus strand of JAFAWR010000127.1, from coordinate 8,381 downwards.
CCTCGCCACTGTCGCCATCATCTTGGGCTGCCTGGCCGTCGCGGTCGCCGTCGGCGCCGGCGTGCTGCTCCTGACCGGCCGGCGGCGCCTGGCCGAACGCGCGCTTCCGGCGTTCCTGGTCGTGCTGGCCGGCGGCATCCTGCTGTCGTTCGCGGCGGCGGCGGAGAGCGCCAACGATCTGCAGCGCCAGGCTAAGCAAACCATCGGTTTCGCGTCCGCGGCGGAGCTGGTCGAGTGGGGTCGCACCGGCCACTTCACGCGGTCGATAGTCCGGCTCGAGAGGCTTGACCGCAGACTCGCGACCGAGGTCAAGGTGGACGGAGCGGCCGTGTACGCGCGCCGCGCGCGCCAGGGCGGCGTCTTCATCGAAACCACGCTCGGTCCCGGAACGCGGGCCGAGACGACGCTCTATCCGCCCACGCCGTGACCACCGCCGGCACCGGCACCGAGAGCACTCGCCGCCGGTCGCGCACCCTGTCTGCGAGCGAGCGTGATCACGGTGGTTCCGGACGCCGGCTCGAGAACCCGCTGCCCTGGTTTCGGTGGGCGGCGATCCCGTTCGCGCTGGTCTATCTGATCCTGATGGCGCATCAGCTTCACCTGGCGATCACCTCGACCAACCTCGACGCCGACGCCGCCTCCGGGCCGGTGATCAGCCAGCTCTTCGGCGCCGCGCCCGCCCACGCACGCGTCGTGCTTGGCGAGTTCGGGTGGTACGGCACGCTCCTCTTCGACCTGGGGACGAAGTGGCTTCCCGCCCACCGCCAGGTCTGGGACGCGGCCCCCTACGCGATGGCCCTGGCCGGCGCGGTCGTGACCGCGTACGCGGTCGGACAGGTGGCGGGCAGGTGGGCGGCAGCGGTGAGCGCCGTGGTGCTGATCTGCGCCTCACCGGCGACCGTGCACCTGCTGCTGTCGACCACCCAGCACGCTCCGGTCTGGTTCTGCCTGGCTCTGATGGGCGCCTGGTTGGTCCTGATAGAGCGGCGCGCCACGTCGCTGCGCTGGCCGGCGCTCTGCTCGCTGGTGCTGGTGGTGGGGACGATCGTCGGCGTCAACGCCGGATCGGACGCGCTGGTCACGGTCAGCGCGGTGGTGCCGTTCGCGGCGGGACTGGCCGCGGCTGCGCTGCTCGCGCCGGGCCGCCAGAGAAAACGAGCGCTATGGGCGGGGGTCGCCACGTTGGTGACGGTCGGGATCACCTGGGCGATCACCGCCGCGGTGATGTCGGCACTATCGGTCGCGCCCCAGCCCGGCCTGCATCCGACCCGCGTGGTGCTCGGGTCCAAGACCGGCACGAACTTCGCCCTGTGGTGGAAGTCGATCGCGGTGCTCGGCAACGGCGATTTCTTCCACCGTTCGCTGACTCCCGGCACCGCGCTGCTGTTCGTGTGCGGCGTGATCAGCATCGCCGCGGTTGTGTCGTTGCCGTGGCTCGGCTGGCGCGGGATACGCCGGCGGGCGCTCGCCGGCGACTCGCCCGGGGCTGGCGCAACCGACTCGCTCGCCCCGGCCAGAACAGCCTTCTACTCCTTCTGGTGCTCGTCGGCGATCCTCCTCACGTTCGCGTTCCTGCTCAGCGCCGCGCCGATCGACATCGGCGCTGACCGCTATCTGGTCGGCCTGCTCTACGGCGCCGCTGCCGTGGTTCCGGCCGCGGCCGCCGGGCATGTGCGCAGCGAGGCGGTGGTGGTCCTCGCCACGTGCGTGTTCGCGCTCGGGGGGATCGTCTCGCTGGCCAACGGCACGACGAGCCACGGACGCTCCTTTCACCCCCCGCCGATCGGCACCGTCGAGGCGCAGCGGATCGCCCAGATCGCCGCTCAGCATCACCTCACCGTCGGATACGCCGGTTACTGGGAGGCCGCTCCGGTCACCTGGGCCACCGCGTTCCGCGTCCAGGTCTATCCGGTATCCGTCTGCAACGTGGGCGCGAACCTCTGCCGGTTCGACCTTCACTTCATATCGAGCTGGTATGACCCGCGTCCCCACACGCGAAGCTTCCTGCTCGTCGATGACCGCACGAGCCAGAGCATCAGCCGTCCCACCCCCGACCTCGGGCGTCCCGTCGCCGTTTACCGGCTCGGGGCGGTCACCATGTACACCTACGACTACGACCTCGCGGCGAAGATGAAGATCACGTGAGGACGAGGGCCGGGAGGGCGGACTGGCCGCCGGTGCTCGATAATCTCGGCCCGGGGAGGTCTTCTGGCGAGCCTTCGTCGGGCCGGCGTACGCGTGTGTGCGTCACGGGAACCGCGACGACGAGCAATGGCTGAATCGGCAACTACATCCTCGCGCAACTCGGTGCTGCAGTTTGCCGGCACCTCCACCGGGCGGTTCTCTTCGGACCGGCAGCGCGGCGCGCTTGCCGTCGCCTCCGCGGCGCTCGGGTTCGCCGTCGCCTGGTACCTGATCCATCACGGCTGGTACCGGCTCGACCGGCAATGGGACACTCGCGAGTACTACAAGTACGCGAACTACATCGTGGGACGCGGGCTGTTCCCGTACCGCGACTTCTCGGTCGAATATCCGCCGCTGTCGCTGCCCATCTTCGCGCTCCCGCGCCTGCTCGCCGGGCATAGCTTCAGCGGTTACATGACCGTGTTCGAGCTGATGATGGCCGCTTGCGGGGTCATCACGGCAAGCCTCGCCGCCCTCCTGCTCGTGGCCCAGCGGGTGAGCACCCGGCAGCTCGTGTGCGGTGTGGCGCTGATCGCGCTCTCGCCGGTCCTGCTGGGCGCGGTGATGCTCTCTCGCTACGACCTGTTCCCGACGATGCTGACGATCGCGGCACTGACCGCGCTCTATTTCGGGCGCAAGTGGAGCGCCCTCGTCCTGCTCGCCCTGGGCACCGCCGCCAAGGCGTACCCGATCGTGCTCCTCCCGCTCGTCTTGATCTACCTGTGGCGGCGGGACGGTCGGCGCACCGCGCTGATTGGCCTCGGGCTGTTCGCGGGCATCGTCCTGGCCTGCTTCCTGCCCTTCCTGGTCGAGGCGCCGCACGGCGTCTGGTGGGCCATCCACGGCCAGGAGAACCGCCCGCTTCAGCTCGAGAGCGTGGGTGCGGCGCTGTTCCTCGCGGCCCACCAGCTGGTTGGGCTGCACCTGTCCTACTACTTCACGCACAGCTCGGACAACCTCGACGGTCACGTCCCGATGACCTTCGCGAGCCTGATGAGCGTCTTTCAGCTCCTGTCACTGGTGGCGGTGTGGCTGCTCTATGCCGGCGGCCCGGCCACCCGAACGCGCTTGCTGACCTCGTCGGCGGCCGCGGTGTGCGCGTTCATCGTCTTCGACCGCGTGCTCTCGCCGCAATACCTAATCTGGCTGGCGCCGATGGTCGCGGTGCTGCGCGGTCGCCGCGGGCTCGCCGCGGTGGCGCTGCTCGCCTGCGCAATGTCGATGACGCAGATCTACTACCCGCTGCACTTCTATCCGCTGAAGACGTTCGCGTCGCTCGAGTCGTGGGCGGTGGCGGGGCGGGACCTCGTCCTGGTCGCGCTGTTCGCCACGCTGGCCTGGCCGGACCGGGGCTTCGCCTGGCCGGCCCGCCTGCCGGCCTGGCACAGGCCAGCCGTCGCTACTCGCTCGCCGAGCTGATCACGGCAAGGGTGTCCCCGCTGGCCACCGAGGCGCCGACCGCGATCGGGAGCTCGGAGACCACGCCGGCCTTGTGCGCGGTGATCTCGTTCTCCATCTTCATCGCCTCGATCACCGCCACCAGCGCCCCCTCGGCGACCTCGGCGCCCTGCTCGACCGCCACCTTGAGCACGGTGCCCTGGAGCGGCGAGGTCAGCGTGTCGCCGCCGCCACCGCCCCCGCCGCTCGCCCGCTCGCGCCGCGGCGCCCGTCGCGTAGCGACCGCCCCCTCGGACGCGGCCGGCGCGGCGCCGTTCACGGCAGCCCCGGCCAGCGGCGGGCCGATCACCTTGACGTCGAAGCGCTTTCCTGAGACCTCGACGGTGTAGCTCTGCTGGACCGTCTCGGCTGCCTCGTCGGGCTCGGGCTTCTCAACCTTCGGGAAGGCGAGCTGCCCCAGCCATTCCCGATCCTCGATCAGGTCGCGGCAGGTCTCGGCGTCGTGCCACTGGCGGGTCTGAAGGATGGCCTGATGGAAGGGCAGGAGCGTCTTCAGGCCCTCGATCTGGTATTCGCCCAGGGCGCGCAGCATGCGCGCGGTGGCCTGTTCGCGGTCGACGTCCCAGACGATCAGCTTGGCCACCATCGGGTCGTACATCGGTGAGATCTCCGAGCCGGCCTCGACGCCCGAGTCGACGCGCACCCCCGGGCCAGCGGGCTCGCGGTAGGCGGCGATCTGACCCGGCGCGGGAGCGAAGTTCTTCGAGGCGTCCTCGGCGTTGATCCGGCACTCGATCGCGTGCCCGCGCAGCTGCAGATCCTCCTGGCCGATCGACAGCGGCTCGCCCGCGGCCACCCGGATGCCCTCCTTGACGATGTCGAGCCCGGTGACCATCTCGGTCACGCAGTGCTCGACCTGAACGCGGGTGTTCATCTCCAGGAAGAAGTACTCGCCCTCCTGGAGCAGGCCCTCGATCGTCCCCGCGCCCGTATACGACACCGCGGCCGCCGCGTCCGTCGCGATCTTCCCGATCCTCGCGCGCAATTCGGGATCGACCGCCGGCGCCGGGGCCTCCTCGATCAGCTTCTGGTGGCGGCGCTGGAGCGAGCAGTCGCGCTCGCCTAGGTGGATGACGTTGCCGTGGGTGTCGGCGAGCACCTGCACCTCGACGTGACGCGGATCGGGCAGGTAGCGCTCCAGGTAGACGGTCGCATCACCGAAGAACTTCTTGCCCTCGCGCGCGGCGCCCTCAAAGGCGTCCCCCAGCTTGGCCTCCTCGAGCGCGACCCGGAAGCCCTTGCCGCCACCGCCGCCGGCCGCCTTGACCGCCACCGGGTAGCCGATGGTCTCCTCGATCACGCGCTGCGCGTCCTCGAGCGTGGCCACCGGCTCGGTCGTGCCCGGAACGATCGGCACGCCGGCCTTGGCCATCAGCTCGCGCGCCCGCGTCTTCGACCCCATCGCCTCGATCGCCGAAGCGGGCGGCCCGATGAACGTGATCCCAGCGTCGGCGAGCGCCGACGCGAACGCCGCGTTCTCGGCCAGGAACCCGTAGCCCGGGTGCACCGCCTCGGCGCCCGAGCGCTGCACGGCGTCGATCAGCTTGTCGATGGCCAGATAGCTCTCGGTGGCCGGCCCCGGGCCGAGCAGGAACGCCTCGTCGGCGCGCTTGACATGCACGGCGTCGCGGTCGAGCTCGGAGTAGACCGCCACGGTGGCGATGCCGAGCTCCTCGCACGCGCGCATGATGCGGACCGCGATCTCGCCGCGGTTGGCGATCAGGACCTTCGAGAACATGCGGCGCGGGACTTTAGAAGGTCTGTCGGTGCCGCGGTGCGCCCCGCCTACCGCGCGGCGAGGACCATCCCGGCCGCCACCGTGTCATTGGTGGCCTCGTCGATCAGGATGAAGCTCCCGGTGGTGCGGTTGCGGGCATAGGGATCGACGATCAGCGGTGAGCCGGTCCGGATCCGCACCCGGCCGATCTCGTTCAAGGCGAGCTCGTCGGCCGGTAGGTGCTCCAGCGTGTTGACGTCGACGCGGTAGTCGAGGTCCTCGAGGCGGGCGCGGGTGGTGCGCGTGGTGTGCTTGATCACCAGGCGCGCCCCGGGCCTCAGTGGGTCCGAACCCATCCAGCAGACCATCGCTTCGAGCTCGCGCGCAGCAGCCGGGGGGTCGTCGGGCTCGACGAGCATGTCCCCGCGCGAGATGTCGAGCTCGTCCTCGACGCGCACGGTGACCGACATGTCCGGAAACGCCGAGTCGACTGAGCCCTTGAAGGTGTCGATCGCCGAGACCCGGGTGCGCTGTCCGCTGGGCAGCACCATCACCTCGTCGCCCGGGTGGAGCACCCCGCCGGCGACCTGCCCGGCATAGCCGCGGTAGTCGTGGTGCTCCTCGGAGTTCGGGCGGATCACCCACTGGACCGGGAAGCGGATGTCGGTCAGGTTGCGGTCGGGCGCGATCACCACGTGCTCGAGGTGGTAGAGCAGCGGCGGCCCGTCGTACCAGGCCATCTGAAGCGAGCGCTCGACCACGTTGTCGCCGTGGAGGGCCGAGATCGGGATGAACGAGATGTCGGAGATGTCCAGCCGCGCGGTCCAGTCGGTCAGCTCCTCGACGATCTGCTCGAACACCGCCTCGTCGTACTCGACCAGGTCCATCTTGTTGACGCACACGACGAGGTGGGGGATGCGTAGCAGCGAGGCGATGTAGGCGTGCCGGCGGGTCTGCTCGATCACGCCCTTGCGCGCGTCGACCAGGATGATCGACACGTCCGCGGTCGAGGCGCCGGTGACCATGTTGCGGGTGTACTGCTCATGGCCGGGGGTGTCGGCGATCACGAACTTGCGCCGAGGCGTCTGGAAGTACCGATAGGCCACGTCAATGGTGATCCCCTGCTCGCGCTCGGCCCGCAACCCGTCGGTCAGGAGCGCCAGGTTCACGTAGCCGTCGCCGCGGCGCTCGGAGGTGCGGATGACATGCTCGAGCTGATCCTCGAGGATCGCCTTTGAGTCATGCAGCAGCCGGCCGATCAACGTCGACTTGCCGTCGTCGACCGAGCCGGCGGTGGCGAAGCGCAGCAACTCACTGGTGCGGGTACGCAGCGCGTGCCCGTTGGTGGCAGCACCCGGAGTCATCAGCCGCTCCTTTAGAAATAGCCCTCGCGCTTGCGATCTTCCATCGCCGCCTCGGTCACCCGATCGTCGGCGCGGGTCTCGCCGCGCTCGGTGACGCGGGTGGCGGCGATCTCGGAGACCACCTCGGGGAGGGTCGTGGCCAACGAGCGCACCGCGCCCGTGCAGGTCATGTCCCCCACCGTGCGATAGCGAACCGAGGCCTCGAACGGCTCCTCGCCCTCGATCAGCTGCACATGGGGGCTCAGCGCGTAGAGCATGCCGTCGCGCTCGAACACCTGGCGGGTGTGGGCGTAGTAGATCGAGGGGACTTCGAGGCGCTCCTGCGCGATGTATTGCCACACGTCGAGCTCGGTCCAGTTCGAGAGCGGGAATACGCGGACGTGCTCGCCCTTGCGGATGCGGCCGTTGTAGAGCGACCAGATCTCCGGGCGCTGGCGCTTGGGCTCCCACTGGCCGAAGTCGTCGCGGAACGAGAACACGCGCTCCTTGGCCCGGGCCCGTTCCTCGTCGCGGCGGGCGCCGCCGAAGGCGGCGTCGAAGCCGTGCTCGGCGATCGCGTCGAGCAGAGTCACGATCTGCAGGCGGTTACGCGAAGCCCGCGGGCCGGTTTCCTCGACCACCCGACCGCGATCGATCGACTCCTGCACGCTGGCCACGATCAGCCGCTCCCCCAGCTCCGCGATCAGCCGGTCACGAAACTCGAGCACCTCGGGGAAGTTGTGCCCGGTGTCGACGTGCATGATCGGGAACGGGAAGCGCCCGGGACGGAAGGCCTTCTCGGCCAGGCGCAGGAGGACCAGCGAGTCCTTGCCGCCGCTGAACAGCAGCACCGGACGCTCGAATTCGGCCGCCACCTCGCGGAAGATGTGAATTGCTTCGGCCTCGAGGGTCTCGAGATGCGAGAGCTCGTAATGCAGGGGGTTCATTCGTGGATCCCGCATTCGGTCTTGTCGAGTCCGGCCCAACGTCCTTCACGTCCGGCGCCGGGCCGCGTGCACGGCGCGCACCCGATCGAGCCGTAGCCCTGATCGTGGAGCGGGTGGTAGGGCAGCTCGTGGGCGAAGATGTAGCGCCACAGGTCCTTCTCGGACCAGTCGGCGAGCGGATTCACCTTCCAGATGCCCCGGCGGTCATCGCGCTCGAGCTTGGCCGCGGCCGCCCGTGTGGGGGCCTGCTCGCGCCGGATTCCGGTGACCCAGGCATCCACGTCGTCGAGCGCCTGCTCGAGCGCGTCGATCTTGGCCGCGCCGCAGCAGCGCTCCATCGTCCATGGCTCGTCCGGGCTGCGCGCGTCGATCACCTCGATGTTCACCCCGAAGCGCTCCTCGAAGCGCTTCCAGGTCTCGAGCGTCTCGGCGAACAGCACGCCGGTGTCGATCATGAACACCTGAGGCTCGGGTTCGATCTCGGTGAGCATGTGCAGCAGCACCGACTCCTCCTTCTGGAAGGAGCAGGCCATCTTGAGCCGCGGGTGGAAGCGCTCGACCGCATAGCCGAGCACCTCCTGGGCCGAGACCGTCTCGAGATCCGGGATCGCGACGCTCATACGGTCAGACCGCGCACTCGCCCTCGCCGCGGATCACCTCGAACGGCGCCTGCTTGGTCCAGTCGATGAAGTAGCTCATGTTCTCCAGGCTGAACTCGATCGGCATCGTGAG
>JAFAWR010000112.1 GCA_019241635.1 Solirubrobacterales bacterium | reverse complement strand
CTCGAACTTCGAGTCGGCCCACATCCCCTGCTTGTCGGCGGTCGACTGGCCGGCCTGTTTGACTGCCGCGCCGAAGCCCTCGACCGCCTCAACGTGCGCCTTGGCGATGATCTCGCGCAGCGTGTCCTGCGCCTCCTGCTCGGTGTCTCGGACGATCACGAAGCCGTTGAGGCCGAAGCGCGGCCCATCCGTGCGCCCGGCGTCGGCGGCGATCCGGCGCAGGTCGTCGAGCTGCTCACGCACGCCGTCGAACGACTTGCCGTTGGAGAAGTACCAATCCGAGAGCCGGCCGCCGTTGACCCTCGCCGCGGTCGAGTTTCCGCCTTGGAAGATCTCCGGATGCGGTCGACCGGGCCATGACAGCGGCTTGGGCTTCAGGCTGAAGTCCCGGATCCGGTAGAAGTCGCCGGCCAGGTTGGCCTCGTTCTCGGTCCAGATTCGCTTCAGCGCGAGGATGAACTCGGCGCTCCGCCGATACCGCTCGTCGTGCTCGAGCCACGGCTCCCCGAGCTGGCGGAACTCGTCCTTGAACCAACCCGACACGACGTTCACGGCCACCCGTCCTCCCGAGAGATGGTCGGCAGTGGCCACCCACTTGGCCAGGACGCCCGGGTGCCAGAGACCCGGATGCACCGCGGCGATCAGCTTCAGCCGCTCGGTGGCCAGCAGCAGCGCCAGGCTGAAGCTCGTCGACTCGTGCTGGAACTCGGCGCCGTAGCTCGCGGTGTACCGCACCTGACTGAGCGCGTAGTCGAACCCGACGCGCTCGGCGATCCGGGCCAGCTTGCGGTTGTAGGCGAACGACCAGTCCGTACGCTGCTCGATCGTGCTCGTGACCAGCCCGCCGCTGACGTTCGGTACCCAGTAGGCAAACCGCAGCGGCTCGGTGGTTGGATCGGTAGGCATGTGATCAGACCTCCACGGTTTCGTGATCGGGGGTTTCGGACGCCAGCAGCCCGCGGCGCCGCAGCACCGGCATCACGCCTTCGCCGACCCGGTAGGCCTCCTCGAGGTGCGGATAGCCGGACAGGATGAACTCGTCGATGCCGAGGTCGTGATAGTCGGCAATGCGATCGGCGATCTCCTCGTGGGAGCCGACGAGCGCGGTCCCGGCGCCACCGCGCACGAGCCCGATGCCGGCCCACAGGTTCGGCGCGACCTCGAGCCCGTCGGTGCGTCCGTTGTGGAGCGCGACCATCCGGCGCTGTCCCTCGGACTGGGAAGCCCGCTGGACCGCCTGGGCGCGCTCGATGTCGAGCGGATCGAGTCCGTCGAGCAGCTGGTGGGCGGTCGCCCACGCCTCCGCGGAGGTGTCCCGCGCGATCACGTGCAGGCGGATCCCGAACCGCAGCTCCCGACCCGCGCGCTCGGCGCGCTCGCGCACTCGATCGAGCTTCTCGGCCACCGCGTCAGGCGGCTCGCCCCAGGTCAGATACACGTCCGCGTGGGCGGCCGCGACGTCGAGAGCCGGGACCGACGAGCCACCGAGATAGACCTCGGGCCATACCGGATGGGGCACGATCCGCGCGTCGCGCACATCGAAGTGCCGCCCCGCGAAGTCGACCGGTTCCCCGCTCCACAGCTCGCGGAAGACGTGCATGAACTCGCCGGCGCGGGCGTACCGGGCGGCCTTGTCGAGATGGTCGCCGAAGCGTTGCTGTTCGACGTCGTCGCCGCCGGTTACGAGATTGAGGAGGAGCCGTCCGCCTGAGATGCGCTGGAAGGTCGCCGCCATCTGCGCGGCCAAGGTCGGCGACTGAAGCCCGGGCCGAAACGCCACGAGGAAGCGGAACGTGCGGGTCAGCTGCGTCAACGCAGCGCTCATGATCCAGGCGTCCTCGCACCACGAGCTTGTCGGGGTCAGCGCGGCGGCGAAACCAAGCCGCTCGGCAGCTTGGGCTACTGACCCCATGTAGCCCACATCGGGGACGCGCTCAGCGCCCCCGAGCACGCGGCTGCCGGCGGCGCCCACCGCATTGCCGAGGCTGAGGTCCGACCGGGAGTCGCCGTTGGTCGGTAGGAACCAGTGCAGGGTCACGCCCATCGCGGATCAGGATGCGGGCTGCCCCCGGCAGCGGTCAAATAGAGATTCCCGAAGCCGCGATAAGTATTTTCTACAATCTCAATTGATTCAGTAGACTATGTGCGTGGCCGACGACACCGACGGTGGCGGATGCGCACCGAACAGCTCGAATATGTCGCCGCCATCGCTCGGCTAGGGTCCTTCCGGAGCGCGGCCGAGGCGCTTCACATCTCCCAGCCCGCGCTGAGCGTCACCGTGCGCAACCTGGAACGCGAGCTCGGGGTCGATCTGCTCGACCGCCACCGCTCCGGCGCGAGGGTCAGCGACGAGGGCCGCGAGCTGCTGCCTCACATCGTCAACGTCCTCGATGCGCTCGACGGACTGCGACGGGCCGCCGACGATCGCCACCACAGCGCTCGGATGGTGCGAATCGGAACCGTCAATGCCGGCACCGTGCCCCTGCTCACGCCGACCATCCGCGCGTTTCGCGACCGGCACGCCTCCACTCAGGTTGAGGTCGTCGGCGCCCAGGAGGACGAGATCCACCGCGCCCTCCGGGAGGGGAGCCTCGACCTCGGCCTGCTGACCGCACTCGCCGACGACGACATGCCCCCCGACCTGGAGAGCACCCGCCTGCTCACCGGACGCGCGGTGGTCTGCGTACGACCGGACAGCGCGCTCGCGCAGCTCGAGGCGATCGGAATCGATGATCTGCTGTCCACGCCGCTGATCGTCATGCGCTCCGGCTACCTGATGCACCGCCTGCTCCATCGCCTGCTCGCCGGCCGGACACCCTCGGTCTCGTACTCGACCGACGGTGCCGAGATGGGCAAGCTGATGGTCGCCGAGGGCCTCGGCGCCACCCTGCTGCCCGACTTCAGCGTTATTGGCGACCCGCTGGAGCGAGGCGGCCAGATCGGCTGGCGACCGCTTCGCGACGACGACACCGAGGTCTGGCTTGTGCTGCGCCAGCCGAGATCTGGGTCGCATCCCCGAGCGGCGCGCAACCTCCACGCGATGTTCGTCGAGCGGGCCCGGGGCCTCGAGCTGGTGTGAACGCTGGACGCCCGAACGTCGAGCGCAGGACGCCGCATCCGAGTTCACAAGTAACATCTCATTCATAACTAAACATGCGCATGTCGAGGGGTTCCTCGGCGTTCGTTTGTTAGGGTCCTACCTTACACTGTGGTTCGGGGACCGGGGGCCGCACGTGGGGCTCATGAAAGGAGAAGGCATGCGTGGAAGGACTGCGGCGTTGCTCGCCGCGGGTGTGGTGACCGCCGGGGCGGTGGCCAGTGTCGCCAGCGCCGCCGGAGGTCCGCCTCCGCCGACGGGTGTAGGCGGCGCCAAGGTTTCACTGGTGGCCTCCGGCCTCCACACCCCCACATCGTTCGCGTTCGGCGCCGGCACCCTGTTCGAGGGTGATGGCGGTGTCGAGAGCACGACCGCGCCGCCCAACGGCGGAGTGTTCGCGCTCAAGGGCGGAACGGCAACGGCGGTTCCGGGCTCTCCGGAGTTCGTCGCCGGCCTGGCCTGGCACGGCGGCGCGCTGTACGTCAGCGGCGGCTCGATCACCGGACCGAGCAGCGCCACGTGGCAACTGCTCAAGTGGAGCGGCTGGAACGGCACGACGTTCACCAAGCGGAAGGCCATCTACACCGCGCCGAAGAAGTTCGACGGCTTCAACGGAATCGCCTTCGGACCCGACGGCCGGCTGTACGTCGGAGTCGACGTCGGCCTGACCGACGGGAACGACCACGGCCCGGCCAAGACGCCGTACGTGTACGACATCCTGTCAATCAAGCCGAACGGCAAGGGCCTCAAGGTGTTCGCCACGGGCATCCGGCAGCCCTGGCAGCTGGCCTTCCCGTCCGGCTCCTCCTCACCCTACGTATCGGACCTGGGTCAGGACAAGGGTGCGAAGAACCCCCCGGACTTCGTGCTCCGGGTGAAGCAGGGAGACAACTTCGGATTCCCGAGCTGCAGCTGGACGGTGGCCAGCAAGTGCGCGGGCTTCACGAAGCCCTTCCAGAAGTTCAACCCGCACACCGACATCATGGGTCTGGTCATCCTCGGCAAGCGCCTGTACATGACGTCGTTCCTAGGCCCGAAGGCCAAGGGCCCGGGTGGAGAGGTCCTGTCGATGCCGCTCAGCGGCGGACCGGCCAAGCCGGTCGTCAAGGGCTTCGTTGCCCCGACCGTGGGCCTCGGCTCTCACGGTGGTTCGCTGTACGTCGGCGAGCTCACCGGCCAGGTGTTCAAGGTCACCCCGTAGCTCCGCATGGACGTCCCGGCGCCTGAGCCAGGTGCCGGGACGCCCGGCTCCCCGGCCTACATGGCCTGACGATCCGGTTCAATGTGCGTCATAGCTAAGCGTGAGTCAGAGAGCGGCCAGTGGCGATAGCCGCACGAACGGCGGGGTCGAGCAGGGCGGCGCTTGCATTGCTCGGGGACGAGCGGCTGGCCCGCCTGGCCGCCGCCGGACACGATCGGGCGTTCGCGATCGTGTACGAGCGCCATCACCAGGCGCTCTATCGCTACTGCCGATCGATCCTGCGCGACGACGCCGATGCCCAGGACGCGCTGCAGTCGACGTTCGCCGCCGCATACGCGGCCCTTGGGCGCAGCGGGCGCGATGCCCCGATTCGCCCCTGGCTGTTCCGGATCGCGCACAACGAGGCCGTGTCGGCGCTTCGCCGGCGCCGACCCACGATGGAACTGTCCGAGGCAACCGACTACGGCTGCCCCTCGGTCGAGGAACAGGTCGCCGAGCGAGCCGAGCTCGGCCTGCTCCTGCGCGACCTGCGCGAGCTCCACGAGCGCCAGCGCTCTGCCCTGGTCATGCGCGAAATGAGCGGCCTCTCCCACGAGGAGATCGCGCTCGCCCTGGAGACCTCGGTCGGCGCGGCCAAGCAGGCGATCTACGAGGCGCGGCAGTCCCTGTTCGAGTTTGCCGATGGTCGAGCCATGCCGTGCGATGACATCCGGCGGACGCTCTCCGACGGCGACGGGCGCCTGCTGCGCAGTCGTCGCGTCCGCGCCCATCTGCGCGAATGCTCGGCCTGCACGGCGTTCGCCACCGCCATCCCCGCCCGCCGCAAGGAGCTGCGGGCGCTGGTCCCGCCCCTGCCCGTGGCCGCGGCGGCCGGACTCCTCCGGCGGGCCGCGGGAGCGAGTGCCGGGCACGGCACCGGCGGCGGCCTGGCCGGTCTGACCACCTGCGCCGCCGGCAAGGTCGCCGGTAGCGCGCTGGCCGCGAACGCCCTGGCCGGCGCCGCGGTGGTAGCCACCGCGACCGTCGGCGTCACGATCGGCGTTGACAAGATCGCTCACCGCGCCGGGCACCCCCCCTCCCGCTACACCCCGGCAGCCCTAATCGCGCAGGCTCCCACGCCGGCTCGCATGGCCGCGCGCGTGAGCTCGTCGCCGGCGGCTCGGGTGATCGGCGAGGGACGGACCGCCGCGCCGGCACGTCGCGTCTCGGGAGCATCGGCGCGTTCAGGACCAGCTGCCGTGAGGACCGGCAGGCACCATTCGCGCCCCGCGAGCCGTCCGGGCACCGGGCCACGGCCTGCTGGTACATCGGG
>JAFAWR010000103.1 GCA_019241635.1 Solirubrobacterales bacterium | reverse complement strand
CGGCGCGCGCGGCGCGGCCACGGTGCGCGCGCGGACCACGGTGCCGGGCCGCTGGCCCGGAGCGCTGCTCAGGCCGGCCACCGTCCGGGCGTTCAACGAGCTGCGCTTCCGCCGCTCGCCGGTGGGCGAGCGCGGCCGGGTCGAATCGATCGGCGCGCACATGTTCCCCCTCGACGCGCTCGACGGCTGGCCGCGCCTGTACGGCCGCGCCGGGTTCGTCCAGTACCAGCTGGTCGTCCCGTACGGAACCGAGGCCGCGCTTAAGGCAGTGCTCGGCGAGCTGCGGCAAGCCCGCGTCCCCTGCTACCTGGCCGTGCTCAAGGACTTCGGGGAGGCCAACGGCGCGCCGCTCTCCTTCCCGATCGCCGGCTGGACGCTCGCCCTCGACCTTCCGCGCGCCGCGCCTGGCCTCCCGCCGGCGCTCGAGCGCTGCGACGAGCACGTGGCGGCGGCCGGGGGTCGCGTGTATCTGAGCAAGGACGCCCGCCTGCGGCCAGACGCGCTGCGCGCGATGTATCCACGCCTCGGCGAGTGGCGTGAGGTCCGCGATCGGGCCGACCCCGACGGCGTGTGGCGCTCGGATCTCGCTCTGCGCACGGGTCTGGTGGGGACATGAGCGACGGGCGCCGGGTGCTGCTGATCGGCGGGACGTCCGAGATCGGCCTGGCCATCGTCCGGCGCCTGGGGACCGGCGCGGGCGGGCGGGCGGTCCTCCTCGGGCGCGACCCGGAGCGCCTGGCCGGCGCCGCGGCGAGCATCGAAGGAGCCGAGTACGAGGTCCTCGACGCCGACGCCCTCGACACCCACGAGCCGGTGATCGCCCGCGCGTTCGAGCGCGCCGGAGGCTTCGACGTGGTCGTGCTCGCCGTCGGCGTGCTCGGAGGGCAGGCCGGGCTTGACGCCGACACGGGGGAGGCGATCGAGGTCATGCGCGTCGGCTTCCTCGGCAGCGGGTCGCTGCTCCTCGCCGCCCTGCGGGCGCTGCGCGCGCAGGGTCGCGGGACGATGATCGTCCTCTCGAGCGTGGCGGGCGAGCGCGTCCGCGCCTCGAACGCGATCTACGGCGCGGCCAAGGCGGGGCTCGATGCGCTGGCCCAGAGCCTCGGCGATTCGCTCGCCGGCACCGGCGTCCGGGTGCTGGTCGTCCGCCCGGGGTTCGTGAGGACGCGGATGACCGCCGGACTGAAGCCCGCCCCGTTCGCGACGAGCGCCGAAGCCGTCGCCGAGGCGACCGCCGGCGCGCTCGACGGCCGCGCGCACACGGTCTGGGTGCCGCCGGCCCTACGCTATGTGTTCGCGGTGCTTCGCCACCTGCCCCGTCCGATCTACCGCAGGCTGCCGCTGTGAGACGCAACATCCTCCTCGCCGACGTGCTCATCGCGCTGGGGCTCGCCGGCCTGGTGCTGATCGTCTCCCCCGGCCTGGCCGTGGTGGCGATCCTCGCGGTCGCCGCGTTGGTGGTGAGCGGGGTCAGCTTCGCGATCGGGGGTTGGCGCCGCCAGCGGGCGCACCGCCGGGCCCCGAGGAGCCGGCAGAGGACCGCGGCGCGTCGATGAGCCGGGAAGGTGCTGGGCTCACCCGTCGCGCCGTCCTGCGCGGCGCCGCCGTGGCCGGAGCCGCCGCCCTCGCCCGTCCGGGGGTCGGCCTGGCCCGCACTGGCCCCCCGGTGTTCAGCCAGTACATCGGCGCGTTGACCTCAGGCGCGACCGCTCCGATCGCCGTCCCGCGGACGTTCACGCTGGCCGGGGTGCAGTGGAGTGAGCCGGCCGCGGCGGGGATCGAGCTGCGGACGCGGGGCGTGGGCGCCCGGGCCGGGTGGAGCCCGTGGGTGAACGCGTCGGTTCGTGGTCACGACCCCGACGGAGCCCCGAGCGGCGAGGGCCAGTACGGCGAGCCGATCTGGACCGGGCCGGCTTCGCTGATTCAGCTGCGAAGCGCCGGCGCGGTCCGCGGCGTGCGCCTCCATTTCGTCGACGCTGAGACGGCCTCGGGGCCGGCGGCGCTTGGCGCCGCCGCCGGACCGGCGCCCGGGACCGCCGCCGGATCGGCCCAGGCGATGGCGCTCGCCCAGCCGGTCCTCGACGCCGGACCCGGGCAGCCCCCGATCATGTCCCGCGCGGCCTGGGCCCGCGGCAACGCCCCGCCCCGGCACGTTCCCGAGTACGGCACGGTCAGGCTCGCCTTCGTGCACCACTCGGAGACGGCCAACGGATACGGACCCACCCAGGTCCCCTCGATCCTGTTCTCGATCTTCGTCTACCACCGCTACGTGCGCGACTACTTCGACATCGCCTACAACTTCGCCGTCGACGACTTCGGTCGGATCTGGGAGGCGCGCGCCGGCGGAATCGACGAGGCGGTGATCGGCGCGCACGCGGGTGGCTACAACGCACAGTCGACCGGCGTGGTCGTGCTCGGCAGCTTCATGGCGCTCACGCCGCCGCCCGCCGCGCTCGACGCGCTGCAGCGACTACTGGCCTGGAAGCTCTCGCTGCACGGCGTCCCGGCGCTCGGCCGCGCCACCGTGGAGGTGTCTCCCGACGGCGCCGCCTACACCCGGTTCGCCCCCGGCGCGCACGTGTCGCTGCCGCGGATCGCCGGCCACCGCGACGGCGATCAGACGAGCTGCCCCGGCGATGCGCTGTACGCGCGGCTGCCCGCGCTGCGTCCGCGCGTGGCGGCGCTGGCGGGCAATGCGGCTCACCTGAGCATCGCCGCGGCGGTGCCGGCGCAGGCCTCTGGCGCTTCGTTCGCGGTCGCTGGCCGGCTCACCGACGTCCGCAGCGGCGCGCCGCTCGCCGGCGCCGGGCTCGAGATCCAGCAGATCGGCCCCCGCGGTGGCGAGACGACGATCGCCACGCTGAGCACCGGTGCCGACGGCAGCTGGAGCTACACCGCGACGCCGTCCGAGACCACCCTGCTGCGGGCCCTGCATCGGGACGCGCCGGCGGCCGTATCGGACATCGTGGTCCTCGCGGTGGCGCCGGTGCTCACGCTCAGCGTGGTATCGCTCACGCCGGTGATCGTGAGCGGGACCGTGACCCCGGCCGGTCCGCCCGTGACCGTCGAGCTCTACCGTGTGGGCGCCCGCGGGCGCCGGCAGCTGGTCGCCTCCAGGTCGCTTGCCGCGGCCGGCGGGGCGTTCAGCGCGCGGCTGAAGCACCCGGGCGCGGGGCGCTATGTCCTGATCGCCCGCACGGCAGCGACATCCCGGTTCGCCGCCGGCGTCTCGCCGCCGCTCAGCCTGACGCTCTAGCCGAACAGCTTCGGCGCGCGGAGCAGCATCCGCAGCTTGCCGCTCGGGCGCACCTTGCCCGACAGCATCGCCTTCCACGGCTCGGTCCGCCCGGCCGCGATCTCGATCCAGTCGACCAGGCGGCAATGAAAGGTCAGGTCGGCGTGATCGACCCGTCCTGGCGATACCGACGTACGGCCGTTGTCGATCCGCAGATGCCAGGGCTCGGAGTCGCTGAAGTCCCACAGGATGACCGCGCCGGGCGCCGCCGATGGGTCGACCTGGCGGCGCAGCCCGTCGAACAGCATCGCGGTGGCGTCGGGGTTGGGGGTGACCGGGCCGTTTGGTTCGCCCAGGTAGCCGGCGCGCAGCAGGGTGAGGCCGCGGCGCGCCCGCTCCACCGGGGGCAGGTCGAACGGAAGGCCCAGGCGCATCGACCCGGGGTCGAGCCCGGCCGCGCGCAGGCGTCCTTCCATCGCCTCGGCCCCCTGGGCGAACACGTCCTCGAGCGTGAATCCGAACGCGGTCACGTAGCGCTCATCCCAGCCTGGGGGCACGAACACGGCGGTGGTCCAGGGCAGCACCTCGCGCAGCAGATCGGCGATGGCCGGCTCGCATTCGGGATCCTCGCGGACGAGGTCGGCGATCATCTTGACCCCGAAAGCGATGTGGCGCTGCTCGTCGCGCGCCACGTTGCCGACGCCCGACCGGAAGCCGGGCAGCAGGTCGCGCCGGGTCAGGCCCGCCTCGATGAAGTGCTGTCCCGGCTGGGCCAGCGAGGCTTCTATGACCAGGTGATAAAGGGTGATCGCCTGCGCGAGCTTGGGCCGTGAGCGGTCCCGGCGCAGCTCGTCGGCCATCCGATCCAGCCGGCCGAACACCTTGCGAAAGCCCCAGGTCAACCGGGGCCGTGTCACCTCGAGCGAGGAGCCGACGTCGGCGCCCGCGCCGGCGACCTCCGAGATGAAGCGGGCGAACAGCACCGCGTGGCGCGCCTCGTCGACTTGCTGGGTGG
>JAFAWR010000364.1 GCA_019241635.1 Solirubrobacterales bacterium | reverse complement strand
CGGGCTCATCACCCCGTGGAACTTCCCCGCCGCGATCCCGGCGTGGAAGGCCGCGCCGGCGCTCGCCTACGGCAACACCGTCGTGCTCAAACTGGCCCAGGACTCGCCGCTCACCGGCCTTCACCTGGCCCGGGCCCTGGACGAGGCTGAGCTCCCCGAGGGCGTCCTCAACGTGGTCATCGGGCGCGGCAGCGAGGTGGGCGACCCGCTGGTCAAGGATCCCCGCGTTCCCGCGATCTCGTTCACCGGCTCGGTGCCGGTGGGCCACGGCGTGCGCGACAGCGCCGCCTCGCTCGGAAAGCGCGTGCAGCTCGAGCTCGGCGGCCACAACCCCCTGATCGTCGCCGAGGACGCCAAGCTCGATGCCGCGGTGACCGCGGCCTACGTCGGCGCGTTCTGGTCGGCTGGACAGAAGTGCACGGCCACGCGGCGCATCTACGTCCAGAACGGGATCTACGACGAATTCCGCGACCGGCTGCTCAGGCGCATCGAGGAGGGAAAGGTGGGCGATCCGTCCGACCCCGACACCGAGGTCGGGCCGATCGTCAATCAGGCGCAGTTCGACACGGTCATGGAGGGGATCGCCCGCGGCCGCGACGAGGGCGGCACGATCGCGGCGGGGGGCGAGCGCGCCGATCCCGACGCCTATCTGATCGCTCCGACGGTGTTCGAGAACGTCGCCGACGACGCGTTCCTGACCTGCGAGGAGGTGTTCGGACCCGTCACCACGCTGTACCGCTACGGCGATCTCGACGAGGCCATCGCGCGCGCGAACGCCACCCGCTTCGGGCTCTCAGCGGCGGTGTTCACCACGAACCTGGGCACGGCGACGCGCTGCGTGGACGAGCTGCAGGCCGGGATCATCCACGTGAACTCGCAGACCGCGGGCGCGGAGGTCCACGTCCCGTTCGGCGGCATCAAGCACTCCGGCTACGGCCCGCACGAGCAGGGCCGGGCGGCGATCGAGTTCTATACCGAGGAGGTCACGGTGTATCAGGATGTCTGAGTTCACCATCGTCAATCCCGACGAGGCCGAGGACGCGTATGCGGACAGCGACGTCCCCGGCGAGTTCCGCAGCCTGACCGAGTCCTTGGGCTGCAGTCAGCTCGCCGCGACGCTGATCCGGATCCCGGCGCACAGCGACTTCGAGCAGGGAACCGGCCATTTCCACGACGAGATCGAGGAGCTCTACCTGGTCACCCGCGGCACGCTGACCATGCGCTTCGACGGGGAGATCCGCACGGTCAGCGCGCCGGCGGCCGTCCGCGTCGCCCCGAAGACGCCGCGCTCGCATCGCAACGAGGGCGACGAGCCGGTCGAGATGTGGGCGGTCTCGCGCCAGCTCGGCCGCAGCGACTCGACCAAGCTCGACGACTTCTGGGAGGCCTCGCCCGAGGCCGCGCAGCACGCGGGCGAATAACGCGCTGCCACCTGCGCCGCCGCGCTCAACCGAGCGTGGCCAACGCGACCGGGACAACCCGGTCCGCGCCGGCGCGGCGGAGCTGACCGCCGACCATCGCGAGCGTCCAGCCCGACATGCGGCGGTCGTCGAGGAGCACCCCGACGCCCGGCGGTGGCGCGGAGAGCACCCGGAAGGCGCCGCGGACGTTGGCCGCCTGTTGCGTCGCGTTGGCCATCTCGCGCTGAGGGGGGCGATCGGACACGCGTTCGACGAGGCGAACGAAGGGGACGTCCAGCCGATCGGCGAGCCGCTCGAGCGCATCGCCGAGCCTCACTGACGGCACGGTGGTGACCCAGCCGGCACCGGCCGCACGCAGGAGGTCGCTGAGCGCCGCCACCACGTCGTCCTCGAACTCGCCGTCCCGCAGGCCGCGCTCGATCGCCGGCCACCAGCCGCCGTCGCCGAACCGGGCGAGCGCCCAGCCGCACTCGATGCGCACCTCATCGGGGATCTTGCGCATCACCCCGTCGGCGTCCGGGGCCATCTTCTTGACCTCGAGCTCGATCGGGGTCGAGCGCAGGTGGCGTCCGGCCGCCTCGACGAGCGCCGGGTCGAGCGGCGCGACGAACCGCGGACCGGCACACACCGCGCAGCGCCCGCAGTCCGCCGGGGCAGGGTCGTCGAGCTCCTCCTGGAGCGTCCGCATCAGGCAGCGTCCGTCGGTGCCGAAGGCGGCCATGGCCCGCTGCTCGGCGCGGCGGAGCGCCGTCACCTGCTCGTAGCGCGCGGCGTCGTAGGTCCAGCCGGAATCGGGAACCAGAACCCAGCGGCTTCCGGCGCGGAGCACCGCGCCCTCGACGTCGAGGATCTTGAGCATCGCCTCGATGCGCCCCATGCCGAGGTTGACCACCGACATGAGCTCGCGAACGGTTCGTCCCGCGTCTGCGGCGACCGCGAGGTCGTCGAGCACCGCCTTCACATGCTCGCGGGCGGGGAAGGCCTGCTCGATGAAGAAGTCCTGAATGCGCCGGTCCTCACCGCCGCGGAGCAGGACGATGTCGGCGTGCTCGATCGTGCGCCCGGCCCGGCCGATCTGCTGGTAGTAGGAGATCACCGAGCCCGGCGCCTGGTAGTGGACGACGAAACCGAGGTCGGGCTTGTCGTAGCCCATGCCGAGCGCGCTGGTGGCCACCACCGCCTTGACCTGGTTGCCGAGCAGCCGCTCCTCGATGGCGACCCGCGCATCGGACTCGTGCTCGCCGCTGTAGGCGACGGCGGAGATCCCGCGCGCGGACAGGAACGCAGCGACCTGCTCGGCATCGCGCCTGGTCAGCGTGTAGACGATGCCCGATCCCGGCAGCTCGGGAAGGTGCGAGGCCAGCCAGGCCAGGCGTTCCGCCGGACGGGGAAGCTCGAGCACCTCCAGGCGCAGGCTCTCCCGGGCCAGCGGGCCGCGATAGGAGCGAAGCGGCTCACCCTTGGACCCGGCGGCCAGCTGAGACACCACGTCGTCGACGACACGGTCGTTGGCGGTCGCGGTCGTGCCGAGTACGGCGACGCCCGGGGGCAGCGCGTCGAGCATGTCCTTGACCCGCCGGTAGTCGGGACGGAAGTCGTGACCCCAGTCCGAGATGCAGTGCGCCTCGTCGATCACCAGCAGGCCCACGGAGGCCGCGAACAGCGGCAGCATCTCATCCCGGAACCGAGGGTTGTTCAGGCGCTCCGGGCTGATCAGCAGGAGGTCCACGGAGTTCGCGTCAAGGCGCGCCCGCACCAGATCCCATTCCTCGCGGTTCGTGCTGTTGATCGTGTGCGCCCGCAGCCCGAGCCGCTCGGCCGCGGCGATCTGGTTGCGCATCAGGGCCAGCAGGGGGCTGACGATCAGGGTTGGGCCGGCCCCGGTGAGGCGCAGCAGCGCGGTCGCGATGAAGTACACCGCCGACTTGCCCCAGCCCGTCCGCTGCACGCACAGCACCCGAGCCCGGTCGATGACCACATCGTGGATGGCGTCGAGCTGGTCCTCGCGGAACTCCGCCTCGGGATCGCCGGTCAACCCGCGCAGGCAGTCCAGCGCGGGCTCGGTGAAAGTGTCAGGAACAGACGTCGGCACCGACTCCTAGAGTCGCAGACGCCCCGGAAATCACCCTCCGCCGACCACTAGGTTCCAAGCCGCATGCTTCACATCCACCGAGCCGAACGCGCCGACCGCCTGGCCGACGGGCTGGCCGAGACGCTGGCGGCGCCGCTTGACGATCCGTTCACGCCAGATGTCGTCGCCGTGCCGACGCGTGGGATCGAACGCTGGCTGACCCAGCGGCTGGCCACCCGCCTCGGAACCAGCGCCGAGGCCGCGGATGGCGTGTGCGCGAACGTCGAGTTCCCGTTCCCGGGGCGGCTCATCCAGTCCGCGCTGGCCGCGGCGACGGGACTCGATCCGGAGCGCGACCCGTGGCTGCCCGAGCGCTCGGTCTGGCCGCTGCTCACGGTCGTCGACGAGTATCTGGCCGAGCCGTGGCTGGCCGCCCTGGCCACCCACCTGGAGGGCGCGCGCGGTGGCGCGGAGGAGCCGCCGCGGCGGTTCGGGGTGGTCCGGCACGTGGCGGACCTGTTCGACCGCTATGGCGTTCACCGCCCGGACATGGTCCGCGAATGGGCGGCCGGTGGGGAGGGGACGGCCGGCGGCGGGTGGCAGCCCGAGCTGTGGCGGCGACTGCGCGAGCGGATCGGCGCCCCGAGCCCCGCCGAGCGGCTGGAGCGCGCCTGCGCGCGGATCCGCCGCGAACCCGCCGTGCTTAAGCTGCCGGAGCGGCTCTCGGCGTTTGGGCTCACGCGGATGCCCCTGTCCTACCTCGAGGTCCTGACGGCGATCGCCTCCGAGCGCGAGGTTCACCTGTTCGTCCTGCATCCGTCCCCTTCGCTCTGGAGCCATGTCGCGGAGCAACTCGCGGGCGGTCCGGCGATCACCACACGGCGCCACGACCGCACCGCCGCACTTCCGGTGAACCGCCTCCTCGCCTCGTGGGGGCGCGACGCGCGCGAGCTACAGCTCGTTCTGGCGGGCGCGGGCGCCGGCTCCGGCGAGGCCGACAGCGTCGATCACCACCACGAGCTGCCAGCCGATGAGCCGCGGACGCTGCTCGGAGCCATCCAGCGCGACATTCGCGAGGATCTCCAGCCGCCAGGGCCTCCGGCGCTGCCGAGCGAGCCCGACGTTCGCCCGCGCCTTCACCCGGACGACCGCAGCATCCAGATCCATGCCTGCCACGGGCGGGCTCGCCAGGTCGACGTCCTGCGGGATGCCGTGCTTCATCTGCTCGCCGAAGACCCCACGCTCGAGCCGCGCGACGTGATCGTCATGTGCCCCGACATCGAGACCTTCGCGCCGCTCATCCAGGCGACCTTCGGCTCGGGAGGCGCCACGGAGGACGAGGAGGACGACCTCGCAGATCCCAGCGCGGCGCGGCTCCCGGACCTGCGGGTCAGGCTGGCCGACCGGGCGCTCCGGCAAACCAACCCGGTGCTCGGCGTGATCAGCCAGGTGCTCGCGCTGGCCGACCAGCGGGCGACCGCTTCGCAGCTGCTCGACTTGGCCGCCCGCGAGCCGGTGCGACGCCGGTTCGGCTTCGACGACGACGACCTCTCCCGGATGCAGGACTGGGTGGCGGCGAGCGGGATCCGGTGGGGCTTCGACGCCCCGCACCGCGAGCCGTTCAAGCTCGGGATGGTGCGGGCCAACACCTGGCGCCGGGGGCTCGACCGGCTGCTCGTGGGGGTGGCGATGACCGAGGAGGAGCGTCCGCTGGTCGGCGGGGTCCTCGCCCTCGACGACGTCGAAAGCGGCGCGATCGACCTGGCCGGCCGGTTCGCGGAGTTCGTCGATCGAGTCCAGGCCGCGGTCGATGCGTTCTCGCATCCGCAGCCGATCAGCGGCTGGACCGAGGCTGTCGCGAGCGCCGCCGACTCGCTCACCGCCACGAGCGACCGCAATTCCTGGCAGCGGCGCGAGCTCCAGCGTCTGCTCGAGGACGTCGCCGCCGAGTCCGCGAACGGTGGCGCCGCCCAGTCCGAGTCCGGGTCCGCCACCGGCGACGAGCTCGAGGCATCGCTGGAGCTGGCCGACGTGCGCGTCCTGCTCGCCGATCGCCTGCGCGGGCGGCCCACGCGCGCCAACTTCCGCAGCGGCCACCTGACCGTGTGCACGCTCGTGCCGATGCGCTCGGTGCCCCACCGGGTCGTCTGCATCCTCGGCCTTGACGACGGCGAGTACCCCAGGCGCGCGCGCCGCGACGGCGATGACCTGATGCTCGCCGAGCCGCACGTCGGGGACCGCGACCCGCGCGCGGAGGATCGCCAGATGCTCCTCGACGCCCTGCTCGCCGCGACCGAGCGGCTGATCATCACCTACACCGGCAACGATGAGCGGACCAACGTGCGCCGCCCGCCGGCCGTGCCGGTCGGCGAGCTGCTCGACGTGGTCGAGCGCACGGTCCGGTTCGAATCCGGGCGCCCGCGCGACGCGGTCGAGATCCACCATCCCCTCCAGCCGTTCGACCCGCGGAACTTCCTGGCCGGGAAGCTCGTCGCCGGGCGCCCGTGGGGATTCGACCCCCAGGCCCTGGCCGGCGCCCGCGCGCTGAGTGGCCGACGCGTGCCCCGCGGGCCATTCCTACCCGAGCCGCTGCCGCCACGTCCCGACCCGGTGGTCGAGCTCGGTCTCTTGACCCGGTTCGTCGAGCATCCGACTCGAGCGCTCCTGCGCGACCGGCTCGGCATCAGCGTGAGCGACTATTTCGATGAGGTCGAAGACGCCATGCCGGTGGAGCTGGACGCACTGGAGGAGTGGGGAGTCGGGCAGCGGCTGCTCGATGGCGTGCTCGCCGGCGGCGAGCTCCGCGCGTGCATGGAGGCCGAGATCGCTCGCGGCGCGCTCCCGCCGGGCGAGCTGGCCCGGCCCACCCTCGCGCGGATCGGCGGGATCGTCGAGCAGGTGGCCGAGGCGGCACGGGCGCTCGCGCCCGGGGAGCCGGGGTCGCTCGATGTCAGCGTCGCCCTGCCGGACGGGCGGACGCTGGCCGGGACGGTGACCGGAGTGTGCGGCGAGCAGATCCGAGCGGTCTCCTTCTCGCGGGTCAGGCCGCGCGACCGGCTGCGCGGGTGGGTGCGGCTGCTCGCGCTGAGCGCGGCGCGGCCCGATCAGCCATTCGAGTCGGTGGTCATCGGGCGGGCGCGGGCGGGCGTGCGCGGCGCGGCGGTGACCGTGGCGCGCATCCCACCGCTCGCGAGCGGCAGTGCCGGCGCGAGGGCCGAGCGCCGCCGCACGGCGCTCGAGCAGCTCGCGGTGATCCTCGACCTCTACGACCGCGGCATGCGCGAGCCACTGCCGCTGGCCTGCGACTCCTCCGCGGCCTACGCGCAGGCGACCCTGGCCGGCGAGGACGGCGAGGCCGCCGCCCGCGCGGCATGGGAGACGGTCTTTCGCTACGACAAGGAGGACCGCCAGCCCGAGCACATGCTGGTCTACGGCGAGGCGATCCCGTTCGCTCGCCTGCTGGAGCAGGCGCCCCGCGGTGACGAGGGATGGGAAGCGGCGGAGGCGACGCGATTCGGGCGTTACGCGCTGCGACTGTGGCGCGGCCTGCTCGGAGCCGAGGAGCTGAGCGACCGTTGAGCGTGGTCCAGGACTACACCGAGTTCGACCTGTGCGGGGCGCTGCCGTCCGGCGTCACCGTGCTGGAGGCGAGTGCCGGAACCGGCAAGACCTACGCGATCGCCGCGCTGGCCGCGCGCTACGTGGCCGAGGGCACGCCGCTCGATCGGCTGCTCCTGATCACCTTCACCCGGATCGCCACCGGGGAGCTGCGTGACCGGGTGCGGGAACGGCTTGTGGGTTGCGAGCAGGAGCTCTCGGCGATCCTCGCCGGCGCGGCCGACCCCGGCACCGATCCCGTGGTCAGCCTGCTGGCCAGCGGATCGGCCGAGGAGGTGGGACGCCGGCGCGACCGGCTGGCCCGCGCGGTGGCCGACTTCGACGCCGCCACGATCGCCACCACCCACGGCTTCTGCCAGGAGGTGCTGGCCGAGCTCGGGACGATCGGCGATCTCGACCGGGAGACCGAGTTCGTCGAGGACGTCTCCGACCTGCTCGAGGAGACCCTCGATGATCTGTACGTGCGGCGCTTCGGGCCGCGCAGCGGCGGCGGGGCGCGGTTCACGCGCGGCCAGGCGCTGCAGATCGCCCGGGCGGCGGTGGACAACCCGATGGCTGAGCTCGAGCCGCGCGACGAGCCCGGTGACAGCACGCCGGCGATGCGCTACCGCCTGGCCGTGCGCGTGCGAGCCGACCTCGAGCAGCGAAAGCGCCGGCTCGCCGTGATGACCTACGACGACCTGCTCACTCGCCTGCGCGACATCCTGGGCGGCCCCAACGCTGCCGCCGCGAAAGAACGTCTACGCGCCCGCTACGACGTGGTCCTGGTCGACGAGTTCCAGGACACCGATCCGATCCAGTGGCAGATCCTCTCCCGCGCGTTCGCCGCCGAAGGGGTGACGCTGGTGCTGGTCGCCGATCCC
This sequence comes from Solirubrobacterales bacterium, assembly GCA_019241635.1. Lineage (GTDB taxonomy): Bacteria > Actinomycetota > Thermoleophilia > Solirubrobacterales > Solirubrobacteraceae > Palsa-465. The sequence goes on along the minus strand of JAFAWR010000364.1, from coordinate 1,212 downwards.
AAGCAGGCGATCTACGCCTTCCGGGGCGCGGAGGTCTACGCCTACCTCGAGGCGGCCAAGCTCGCCGGCGCGCGCGACACGCTACTGGTCAACCGGCGTAGCGATCAGCCTCTGCTCGACGCCCTCGATGCCCTGTTCGGCGACGCGAGGCTCGGGCACCCGGAGATCGTCTACCGGCAGCTCAGAGCCGCGCCGGCCCATCAGACGGGGCGGCTGCGCGGCGCGCCCGAGGGGGCGGCCCTGCGTATCCGGGTCGTGCACCGCAGCGAGACGTCGATCGAGCTCACCGACTACGGCTACGCCAGGGCGCCGGCGGCCCGCGAGCACGTCGCCCGCGACCTCGCAGCCGACATCGTCCGCCTGCTCGACTCGGGCGCCACGGTTCAGCAGCGCTCGGCTACCGGCGAGCCGTGCGGGGACGAGCCGATCTGTCCTCGCCACATCGCGGTGCTCGTGCGCACTCACGCCAACGCCGAGCTCGTGTGCGGCCAGCTCGAGGCGGCGCGCGTGCCCGCGGTGATCAACGGCGGCGGCAACGTGTTCGCCACGGTCATCGCCCGCGCGTGGCTGCGGTTACTCGAGGCGCTCGAGCGCCCGGCCTCGACGATCCGCGCCCGGACCGCTGCGGCCACGCTGTTCCTCGGGTGGAGTGGCGAGCGCATCGCCACCGCGGCGGAGGCGGAGTGGGAGGAGGTACATCGCCGCCTGCACCGCTGGAGCCGCATCCTGCGCGAGAGCGGCGTCGCCGCGCTCACCGAGACGATCATGGTGGGTGAGGACCTCGCCGCCCGGGTCCTGGCCGAGACTGGGGGCGAGCGCCGGCTAACCGACCTCGGCCATCTCGCTCAGCTGCTGCACCGGGCCGCCAGCGCCGAGCGCCTCGGAGTGACCGCGTTGCGTGGCTGGCTGGCCGAGCGCATCGCTGACGCCGGGCGCGAGGACGCCGAGGACGAACGAACCCGGCGGCTCGAGTCCGACGCCGAAGCGGTGCAGGTGCTCACGATCCACCGGAGCAAGGGGCTCGAGTTTCCCGTCGTCTACTGCCCGTTCCTCTGGGAGCCGAGTTACATCCCGCGCGAGCCCGAGCCGGTGTTCTTCCATGACCCGGCCAACGGCTTCAGGCGCACGGTCGACGTCGGCCTCGACGGCCGCGCCTGGAATGCCCACGTGCGCCGGCATCGCGACGAGCAGCGGGGCGAGGACTTGAGGCTC
>JAFAWR010000278.1 GCA_019241635.1 Solirubrobacterales bacterium | reverse complement strand
CTGGTTGGCGCGCAGGTGGATCGAGAAGAACGCGTGCAGGAGCGCGAGCAGCCCTCCGGCGACCATCGCGACGAGCATGCCCCAGACCCAGGAGTGCAGCAGGTCGGCGCCGTAGATCCCCCAGAAGCAGCCCATCAGCATCATGCCTTCGAGCCCGATGTTGATTACGCCGCTCTTCTCGGAGATCACCCCGCCGAGCCCCGCGAACAGGAGCGGCGTCGCATAACGCAGCGTCGCCGCCACCAGCGCCGACCAGGTGAATACCGACTTGAGCGTCGCGGCCCCGGAGTTGGCCGAGGCAACCGCGCCGGCGACCGCGAACAGGGCAACCAGGATCGCCTCGATTCCGAGCTTGCGCTCGCCGGCGCTGGCCGACCACGCGCCGGCGCAGACGCCGAGGACCGCGAGGACGATCGACGGTGCCATGCCGCGAATCTCGATCGGCGGGATCGTGACCACCCACGCGAGCGCGCCGAGGACCACGCCCGCGATGCCGACCTGCTTCGGCGAGGCCGAGCGCGGCGGTGCGATGGCGAGCGAGCCGACGCTCATTTTGCGCCTGCCTCGGTCGCGGTCGCGTCGTCCGGGCGCCGGCGTCTGAACGTCAGGCCGATCCGCCTCCCGCCCTTGAGCAGCCGCAGCGTGATCACGTCGGTCGAGACGAGCAGGACGATGATCCCCTCGATCATGAACGTCAGGTACTGAACCAGCGTCGGATCGATGCTGAGGTTGAAGTTGCGAGACGACGTGCCGGTGAGGAGCGCGCCCCACAACAGCGCAGCGGCGACGGTGCCGCCGGCGGTGTTCCGGCCGAGCAGGGCCACAGCGATCCCGTAGAAGCCGATCTGCGAGACCAGGATGTCGTTGGTGAACAGGTTGAACTTCCACCCGAGCATGTCGAGCGAGGCCGCCACGCCCGCGAACGCGCCGCAGATCACCATCACGCGGATCCAGGTACGCCCGACGTTCATCCCCGCATAGTCCGCCGCCTCGGGATTGAAGCCGACCGTGCGGGCTTCGTACCCGAGCCGAGTGCGGTTGATGACCAGGCCGAACACCACGGCGAGCGCGAGCGAGATGAAGATCCCGACGTCGAGACCCTGGAGCGAGCCCCAGATCACCGGCAGCTTCGCCCCGCTGACGACGTTGCTGGACACCGGCGTCGACGGCATGTGCGGGTTGTGCAACGGCCCCCCGAGCTGGAAGCAGTAGACCCCGACCCAGATCGCGATCCAGTTGAGCATGATCGTCGAGATCACCTCGTTCGCGCCGGTGGTCGCCTTCAGGACCCCGGCGATGCCCGCCCAGGCACCGCCGGCCGCCGCCGCGGCGACGATCGCGAACGCGATGTGAAGCAGCGACGGCATTCCGTGGAACGAGGAGCCGACCCACACCGCGACGATCCATCCGACCGTGTACTGGCCCTGGCCGCCGATGTTGAACATGCCGGCGCGGAACGCGAACGCGACCGCGAGGCCGACGAGGATCAACGGGGTGGCGTTGAGCAGCGTCTGCTGGAGGTTGCCGGCGGCGGTCGCTCGCTCGGCCCCGCTCACCCAAGGGAAGAGCCAGTTCAGGCCGGTCCCGTTGAAGATCGATGAGTAGGTCGACAGTGGGTTGTGGCCCGTCGCCAGCACGATCAACCCGCCGGCGATGAACGCGATCACGGTCGTGAGGATCGGCACGGTGATGCCGCTGATACCTCGCCGGAACGCGGTCAGAGACGCGGGAGAAAGGGCAGCCGCGCCCTTTGCCTCTTCGGCTTCGGACTGGAGCTCGTCTTCGAGCAGGCTCACACCGCCACCTCCGCGGACTCGGCCTTCCCGCCGGTCATCGCGATCCCGAGCTCCTCCTCGCTTGCGTCCGGTGAGAACTCGCCGACGATCTTACCTTCGTAGATCACGAGGATCCGGTCGGCCAGCGCCCTCACCTCCTCGTACTCGAGCGATACGAGCAGCACCGCGCGGCCCTTGTCGCGCTCCTCGATCAGCCGCCGGTGCACGAACTCGATCGCGCCGACGTCGAGGCCACGGGTCGGCTGATGAGCGACCAGCAGCTTGGGGTCCGATGCGATCTCACGCGCGACGCAGACCTTCTGCTGGTTGCCGCCCGACAGCGACGCGGCATAGGCCTCCGGTCCGCCGCCCCGGACATCGAATTCCCCGAGCAGCCGCTTGGCCAGGTCCTTCCAGTAGGAGAGGCGGAGCCACCCACGGGCACTGAATACGGGCTTGCGGTACTCGCGTAACGCCAGGTTCTCCATCAACGTGAACGGCAGCACCAGGCCGCGGAGCTGCCGGTCCTCGGCGATATGGGCCACGCCGGCCTCGGTTGCCGCACGCACGCCCTTGCCGGCCGTGTCCTGACCGTCGATCTTCACCAGGCCCGATTCCGGCACCCGCATGCCGGTGATCGCGTCGACGATCTCCTGCTGGCCGTTCCCGTCGACGCCGGCAAGCGCGACGATCTCACCCGCCCGCACCGACAGCGAGAGCCCCGAGACCTTCTCGAGCTCACGGTCGTCGCGTACGTACAGCTCCTCCACCTCGAGCAGCGGAGCCTTCGGCCGAGCGGGGGTCTTCTCGACCGCGAGCATCACATCACGGCCGACCACCAGGCGCGCGAGGCTGCGCTCGGTCGCGCCCTCGCGCGGGACGGTGTCGATTTTCTTGCCCCGCCTCAGGACCGTGATCCGGTCGGCGACCTCGAGCACCTCGCCGAGCTTGTGGGAGATGAACACGATCGCGGTGCCGTCCTGTTTGAGGCGATTCAGCACGCCCGTGAGCTCCCTGACCTCCTGCGCCGTGAGAACGGCCGTCGGCTCATCGAGCACGAGGATCCTCGCGTTGCGGTAGAGCGCCTTGAGGATCTCGACGCGTTGCTGGGCCCCCACCGTGATGTCCTCGATCGCCGCGTCGGGGTCGACGGCCAGGCCGTAGCGGTCCGAGAGCTCCTTGACCCGAGCTCGCGCCGCCTTCAGGTCGAGCCTGCCGCCGGCCAGCGTCGGCTCCTGGCCGAGCACGATGTTCTCGGCCACCGTCATCACGGGGACCAGCATGAAGTGCTGGTGGACCATGCCGATCCCCATGTTGATCGCGGCCGACGGCGAGCTGATCTCGACCGGTTGGCCATCGATCAAGATCTCGCCTTCGTCGGGCTTGTACAGCCCGTAGAGAACCGACATGAGCGTCGATTTGCCGGCGCCGTTCTCGCCGAGCAGCGCGTGAACCTCGCCGGCCACCACGTCGAAGTCGACTCGGTCGTTGGCGACGACCGAGCCGAACTTCTTCGTGATTCCCCTCAGCTCGAGAGCTGGCGGGTTTGACTGCGTCACTTGCGTCTTACTTGACCAGGAGCGTGGTCGGGGGCTTGATCTGTCCCGATTTCATCTTGGCGATGATGCCGTTGATCTGCGACACCCACTGAGTTCCGGCCGGACCGATCTTGCCGATCCCCACGCCGCCGTTGGTGATGTCCTCCTGCAGGTTGCTCGAGAACTGACCGGCCTGCAGGTTTTTGATCGCCGTGAACACGCCGGTGTCGACCTTTTTCTCGGCCGAGGTCAGGACGTAGGTCGGCGACAGGTAGCTCTGGTCGGCGTCGACGCCGATCGCCTGGTCCTTGTTCTGCACCGCCGCGGAGATCGCGCCGAGCCCGCACGCGCCCGCGACCTGGAAGACGACCTTGGCGCCCGCCTGGATCTGGTTGAGCGCCAGCTCTTTGCACTTGTCCTGCGCGACGAAGTCCTGCGAGTAGGCGTTGAGCAGCTTCGCGGACGGGTCCGATGCCTTGACCCCAGCCTGGAAGCCGGCGATGTACAGGTCCACCGGAGGGATGCTCTGGCCGCCGACCGTGGAGGCGGTCGTGTAGTTGTGTGCCTTGAGGTAGAGCCCGGTGAGGTAGCCCGCCGGATACCCCGCCTCCTGCTCGGCGAAGTCGATCCCCTCGATGTTCTTGGCCGTATCCGGAGCGGCGCCGCCCGGGCTGTCGATGATCGCGAAGTGCACGTTCGGGTACTTCGTCGCGACCTGCTCGAGAGGCGCGGCCATCAGGAAGCCGACCGCGATAACCAGCTTGTTGCCGGCCTGGGCAAGCCGAGTCAGGTTCGGGACGTAGTCGGCGCCCGACTGCGATTGCAGCACGGTGCCCTTGACTCCGAGCTGTGACTCGGCCTGGAGCAGGCCCTGATAAGAGAGATGGTTGAAGCCGTGGTCGTTGAGGCCGCCGATGTCGGTGACCAAGCCGACCTTGAAGCCGCCACCGCTCGACGATCCTGTGGTCGAGCTGGCGCTGGTCGTGCTGCTGCTTGCTGCGGCACCGCCGCTGCCCGTGGTGGTGCTGGTGGTTGTACTGCTGCTGCTCCCACACGCGGCTATCCCCAGAACCAGCGCCGCGGCGAGCGCAAGGAGGCCAACCGGCCTGATCCTCCCCGTCATTAGATCTCCTTTCCAACGATACGAATGGGCAACCATAACCTCTGCGCGGGACGGCGGGGGAGTGGCCTAACGTGCCCTTCATCAATGACCACGATCGTTCGGGCAAAGGTCGCGCATACACCGCGAAATCCGTTCGCCGGTGAAGGCGCCCTGGAGGTGTTCGAGGACGGCGGACTGGCGTTCGCCGACGGACGGGTGGTGGGCTGCGGGACCTACGAGGATGTCCGCGCCGTCCATTCCGAGGCCGCGGTGTTGGACGAACGGGACGCGATCATGCTCCCCGGTTTCGTCGACTGCCACGTGCACTATCCCCAGATCGGGGTGATCGGGGCGATGGGGCTCGAGCTTCTGGATTGGCTTTCGCGGCGCTGCCTGCCCGAGGAGGCGCGGCTGGCCGACCCGTCGTATGCAGCTGCCGTGGCCGAGTCGTTCGTGAGCGGACTGGCCGCGAACGGGACCACGACGGCGCTGGTCTTCGGGTCGCATTTCCCGCCGGCGCAGGAGGCGCTGTTCTCGGCGGCGCTCAAGCGCGGACTGCGGGTGGCCAGCGGACTGGTCGTGTCCGACCGGGGCCTGCTGCCGTCGCTGCACGTGACGCCGGGGGATGCTCTCGAATCGAGCCGCGAGCTGATCGAGCGCTGGCACGGACGCGGGTTGATCCGCTACGCGGTCACGCCGCGGTTTTCGGTCTCCTGCTCGGAGGAGATGCTCGCGGTGTGTGGCGAGCTGGCGGCGTCGGTTCCCGGGGTTCTGGTCACCACGCACCTGAACGAGAGTCTCGGCGAGATCGAGCTGGTTGCCTCGCTGTTCCCTTGCGCGCACGACTACTTGGACACCTACGAGCGGTGCGGACTGCTTGGCCCGCGGTCGGTGTTCGCCCATGATGTGCACGTGAGCGACGACGAGCTGCGACGCCTGGCCGGCGCCGGCGCCGCGGTGGCCCATTGCCCCTCGAGCAACGCGTTTCTGGGCAGCGGGCTGTTCCCGCTGCGCCGGCATCTCGACGCGGGGGTCCGGGTCGCACTGGGCACCGACGTCGGGGCCGGGACTGGGCTCAGCCTGCTCGGGGAGGGGCTGATGGCCTACGAGATGCAGAGGCTTCGTCCGGACGGTCTGCCGCTGAGCCCGGAGCATCTGCTGTGGCTGGCCACCGCGGCTGGGGCGCAGGCGCTCGGGCTCTCGGATGAGGTCGGGGATCTGTCGGTGGGCAAGAGCGCCGACTACGTGCTCGTCCGCCCGCCGGCCGGCAGCACGCTGGCGACTGTCCTGGAGCGCAGCGAATCGGTCTCGGAGAGGCTCGGCGCGGTGTTCACGCTGGCCCGGGAGGAGTCGATCGCGGAGGTCCGGGTGGCTGGACAGGTGGTTTCCCGATGAGGGTGGTTTCCCGATGAGGGTGGTTTCCGGGTGAGGCTCCGGCGGGCCGCGGTGGTTGTGCTCGATGCCTGCGGGGTCGGCGCGCTCCCCGACGCGAAGGCATACGGCGACGACGCCGGCTCGAATACGCTGGGCCACCTGGCCGCGCTGGTCGGGGGGATGGAGTTGCCGACGCTCGAGCGGCTCGGGCTGGGCTCGATCGTGCCCATCGACGGGGTCGCGCCGGTCGCGGGACCGGCCGTATACGGGCGGCTGCGCCCGCTCGGCCCGGGCAAGGAGTCGACCACCGGGCATTGGGAGCTGATGGGTGTCGTGCCGGCGGCTCCGTTGCCGACCTACCCGGATGGGTTCCCGGGCGATGTGGTGCGCGCGTTGGAGGAGGCGACCGGATTGCGGTTCTGCTGCAACCGGCCGTATTCGGGGACCGAGGTGATCGAGGCGTACGGCGCACATCACCTTGAGACCGGGGAGGCGATCCTGTACACGTCGGCGGACTCGGTGCTCCAGATCGCCTGTCATGTGGATCGGGTGTCGGAGCCGGCGCTGTATGCGGCGTGCTCGGCGGCGCGCGAGGTGATGACCGGTCCGCACGCGGTGGGGAGGGTGATCGCGCGGCCGTTCGAGGGCGTGCCGGGCGCGTTCCGGCGCCGCGAGGGCCGGCGGGACTACGCCGTGCTTCCGCCTGGCCGCTCGTATCTCCAGGAGCTCCAGGCCGCGGGCGCTGTGGTTCACGGTGTCGGAAAGATCCACGACCTGTTCGCCGGCGTTGGTGTGGATGTGAAGCACGCGGGCGCGACCAACGCGGCGGGTATCGCGGTGACCGGTCGGCTTCTGGATGAGGTCGAGTCCGGCCTGATCTTCGTGAACCTGGTGGAGACCGATCAGGTCTACGGCCACCGCCATGACGCCGACGGCTTCTATCGCGCCTTGGTGGAGATCGACGCGGCGGTCGCGTCGTGGCTGCCGCTCCTACGTCCCGACGATCTCCTGGTGCTGACGGCGGACCACGGAGTCGACCCCACCGCGCCGCACACCGATCACACGCGCGAGTACGCCCCGCTGCTGGCGGTGTGGCCGGGCTGTGACGCGCGCCGGCACGATGGTTTGCTCGCCGACGTGGGGGCGAGCGTCCTGCACTGGATCACTGGGCGGAGCGCGCCCGAGCTGCCCGGTGAGCCGTTCGTCTGAGTGGGTTGACAAACGCTCGTGTTTGGCAGATAACTCGCTCATGGCGCGCGTGATCTGCCAACTGCGTGGCGTGGTCATCGTTGCTGCCGCGGTCGCCGCGGTCGCGTTTGTCCCGGCCGCGTCGGCGCGCCGCGCGGCCCCGGCCTCGGCGCCGAGATGCACCGTGGCACATCTGGAGATCTGGTTCGGGCTGGGCCTCGGTGGGGGCACCCTGGGGAGCGTCTACTACCCGCTGGAGTTCAGCAACGTCGGTCACCACGCCTGCACGCTGAATGGATTCCCGGGGGTCTCGGCGATCGGCAACGCAGGACATCAAGTCGGTCCGAGTGCGAGTCGCAACGGGCAGCACCACACCACGGTGACGCTGGCCCCCGGCGCGACAGCGCACGCGATCCTCCGGGTGGAGGACTGGGGCGCCCTGTGCTCACACGAGGTCCTCGCCGCCGGGCTCAAGGTGTTCCCGCCGGGAGCCACCGGCTCGATGCCCGTGCCGTTTTCGTTCGGCGCCTGCGCCCATCGCCGGGTGCTGGTCGTCGGGCCGGTGAACGCGGGCGTGGGTATTCCCGGGTTCACCACGTCATAGGAGGGACCCCGCGCGCGGTGCGCGGTCAGGCAGTGGCGAGGTCAGGCCGAGCGAGGTCAGGCAGAGCGAGGTCAGGCAGAGCGAGGTCAGGCCGAGCGAGCGGCGGAAGGTGCCGAAGCCCGGTCCTGGTCGCCGCCCAGCACGCGCAGTGATTCCTCGAGCGCGCGCTCCTGCTGGCTGATTGCCACATCGAGCTCGTGGCGGCGAGCGCGCACGGCTTCGAGTCCGACCGGCCCCGGCGGGGCGGTGGTCACTTCGCGCAGCTCGGACTGGAGCCGCTCGAGTCGGTGCCGGATCCGTATCGGCGCCTGACGGTCAACCGCGTACATCCCCGGCGCGGAGGTCTTGCGGACCAGCGGCGAGCGGCTCAGCTGGGTCAGGAAGACGGCGAGCGGGTCCTTGCCCGCCACGCTGTACCCGGCCTCGTTGATGAGCTCGTACCAGCGGCGGTAGTGGAGCGCCTCAATCGGCTCGGGCTGTGCGAGCAAGACCCGGACCGCGGTCTCGCGAATGGCGGGGCCGCGGAGCACCTCGGTTCCGGCGCGCTCGTCGCTCGGGGGCAGTGCATCGGGGGTTGGGTTAGTGGCGGTCGTTGCTACGTGCGGCCGGGTCTCGCCGGCCAGCTCGGCGAGCACGGCGAGCCTCCGATCGACCGCGGCCAGGGCGTCGTCGAGCTGGCGAAGATCGCTGAGCAGCGAGACCCGCTCGCGGGTGAGACGGTCGCGGTGGCGCACGAGATCGTCCTGCTCGGCCACGGCGGCGCGGAGGAGGCGGCTGGACGGATTCGGGAGGGCGACGGCCATTCGATGCTGCGGTTCGTTCTACCGGGTGCTGCGAGTCTCCAATGTGGACCGGATGTTCATAACTCCCTCGCCGTATGGCGTATTGGCTACGTGGCTGTGGAAAACGTCCTCGAGAACCGCGGGCGTTTCCCGCATAACGCGGGCTCGTGCGTGCGCGGCGACCGTGTTGACAGGGGATTCGCTGGCAAATTGCGGCGTTGGCGACGCGCGGCGGTTCCGTCCGATGGGCTGGTCATGCTGCGTTCGATGATTAGCCACGTAGCTCTACGGAGGAATACGTATGACAGTGAGCGAGCAACTTTCGATGCCCGCGCAGACCGCGCCGCCGGCCCGCGATCGGTTCGCGTCGAGTCGCCACGACCATGATGAGCTCGCCGACGCCGAGGGCCTGATCGGCGATCTGGCCGCGCTCGTGGAGGCGGGGCTGGTCGCCGTCCACGAGCACGTGCTCGGCCCCGCTCGCTACGGCCTGGCCTCGCCCGAGGTGGGGCAGGCGTAGCCTCGTCCGGGTGAAGGCACTCCCGCACGCGGTTGCCTGACGTGGACGATCCGTTCGACCTCGAGCGCTTCGTGGCCGCCCAGGCGCAGGGCGGGACCTACGACGCCGCGGTGGCCGAGTTGCGCGGGGGACGGAAACGCAGCCACTGGATGTGGTTCGTGTTCCCGCAGATCGCAGGCCTCGGCCAGAGCCCGATCTCGCGCCGATACGCGATCTCCTCGTTGGCCGAAGCCCAGGCGTACCTGGCCCACGAGATCCTCGGGCCCCGGCTGGTCGAGTGCGCCCGGATCGTGGCCGCCCTCGATGCCCGGAGCGCCGAGGAGGTATTCGGCGGTATCGACGCGATGAAGCTTCGCTCCTCGATGACCCTGTTCGCCCGGGCGGACCCCACGAACCCGGTGTTCGGCGAGGTCCTCGACGCGTACTTCGGGGGCGAGCCTGATGGCGCGACGGAGCGGCTGATTGCGCGCGACCGTTGAGATTGTTAATCGCGCGAGGGTGGTTCGTGAGGGCCCGTGGCCGGCGCGCGACCGCGTTCTGAGCGCGCCGCCGGCTCCGGCGTGAAGTTACCGGCGGCATCGGAGACGGGTGCCGGCGACGATCGCGCCGATCCCGGCACGCGCATAACACGTCACGTCTGTCTCCCCGCCTCGCGTGTGACGCGAAATACGCCCCCCAGACGCATTACGCGTCACGCTTCCCCGAGTCCCACCCGCGTGACGCGTTATCCACGTAGCCCACCGACGCCCGGCGATCCGGGCTGCCCGCATGGCTTATCGGACGGTTCGATCTCCCGGGAGCCGAATCCGAGCTGCAGCCGGGGCCCAGCTCCGGTTGTCAGGTCGCCCCTGCGATCCATGCCCCGACGTCGGGGTTCCGCCACTCGTGTCGACGTCGGCTCCCACCGGCCCGTACAGGCCGAGCGGACCTCAGCCAACTCATCCGATCACAGCTCGACCGGCCGGATCGAGGCTCGGGCCGCCAGCGCGGGCACCCGATCGGGATCGAGGACGCCGGGGCCGGGTAGTTCTGCGTTCGCTGCCCCGGCGGCCAGCGCCAGCACGAGCATCTCGTGCGCCGGCGCGGAGCGTCCGAAGCTCAGGGCCAGGCTGGCCAGCACGGCGTCGCCACTCCCCACCGGATAGCGCGAGACCTCGTCGATGCGGCCGGCCAGCGCCTCGCCGGAGCCGTCGACGAGTGCCATCCCGTCGGCGCCGCAGGTCACCACTGCGATCCGATTGCCGGGTACGCGCCGTTGGAGCTCCGCGGCGGCAGCGGCCGCCCAAGGTAATGGGTCGCTCGCCGGGGCGCCGCGGTCGAGTGCCTCGGCCGCCTCCTCGGCGTTCAGCTTGACGAGCTCGGGTCCGGCCTTCAGCGCGGGCAGGAGCTGGGGACCGTGCGAGTCGATCGCGACCGGCGTTCCGTGCCTCCGGGCCGTCTCGACGATCCGCCGGTAGCCGTCCACTGGGGCGCCGGCGATCAGGCTTCCCGACAGGCACACCATCTCGGCGCTGGCGATCAGCCTCGACGCCGCCGCCTCCAGCTCCGTCCAGGCGGACGCCGGGATCGGCGGCGAGCCCTCGTAAAAGCCGGTCACCTCGTCTCCGAGCTCGCTCGCTGCGGCGACGCTCACCGACGTGCGCGTCTCGCCGTCCGTCCACACGTACGTCCCCTCGACGCCCTCGGCTGCGAGCGCCTCGGCGATCCAGTGGCCCGCATGCCCAGCGAGCACGGTCAGCACGTGCGGCTTCCCGCCCAACCTTCGGGCCACCCGGGCGGCGTTCAGCCCCTTGCCCCCGGGAACGACGTACACGCCGGTCGGGCGATGGATGCGCCCGGGCTGGACGGCATCGACTTCATAGAGGCGGTCCACCGAGGGGTGTCCGGCGATGAACACGATCACCTCAGTGGCTCCTCCGCGTGCACGAGGAGGACTATGCCGTGCTCCGGCGCCGTATCAGGCCCGCGGCACGGTGCTCTAACAGTCGTAGCGCGCAAGGCCCAGACAAAAAGGTGGGGGCAGCCGTCGGGGTCGCGCGCGCTACACAACTCCTCCCGGTAGCGGATGCGCGCCGGCGGGTCGCCGGTTTCTGACGCCGATGGCTCCGCCGGCGCGTACGCCGCGGACCTGCCGCTCGCGCCGCCTGCCCGCGCCCGCGTGGGCCCCTCGCGCGCAGCGCCCTTGCGCCCCCTCGCGCCCCCCGCGCCCCCTCGCGCACGCACGCGCGGTGAGCGGTCGTGACCGGCTAGTGAGCGAATGGTGATCGGCCGTTGAGCGCTCCCCCGGATCCTGCCTCCCGTCAGCAACCAGCCCAGGAGGCAGAAGTGACCGTCGTGAACACCCATATCAGGAAGGCCCTCGCCGACGAGCGAATCGCCGACCTGCGTCGCGACGCGGTCCCGCGGCCCGAGTCCAGCCAACCAGCCAAGCGGACGCGCCGTTTCCACCGATCAGCCAAGCCGGCTCCGGCGGCCTCCACCGCCCAGCCAGCGGAGCGCTGAGCGTCTTCCTCAACCCACAGGGGGCACTCCTCAATGACCGCCACACTCAGCCCACAACACGCTCGGCGCAGGGCGAAGCGGCGCCTCACCGACGCGGAGGTGACCGACCTGGTCACCTCCGCGGCGGCGGGGCACCAGCACGCCTGGGACGCCCTCCTTCAGGCCTTCGGCCCGATGATCTGGGCCGTCGCCGGGGCGCATCGCCTGCGCGACGCCGACGCCGCCGACGTCTCCCAGGCCACCTGGCTTGCCCTGATCGAGCACCTCGACCGCGTGAAGGATCCCGCCCGGCTGGGCGCCTGGCTCGCCACGACCGCCCGGCGCGAGTGCCTGCGCGTCCTGCGCGAGAAGGGACGGCGGGTCCTGCTCGGCGACGACTGCCCGGAGCACGAGTCCTCCGACCCTCTGCCCGGGGAGACGATGCTGGTCTCAGAGCGCGACGCCGCGCTGTGGCGCAGCTTCGCGCGGCTGCGACCGAGCGACCAGGCACTGCTCCGGATGCTCATGACCGACCCCCGGCCGGCCTATGAGGAGATCGCCGCAGCGCTCGACATGCCGATCGGAAGCATCGGCCCCACCCGGCAGCGCGCGCTGGCCCGGCTGCGCGAGCAGCTCGACAGCGAGCAAGCCCTGACCCTGATGATCGACTAGCGGAGGCCACAACCATGACTGATGAAACCCACACCGAAATCGCCGAGATCGGAGTCCGTCTCATCGACGACGCCTATCTGACCTGGTTCAGCGCCGAGAGCGAGTGCGAGAGCGCGCTCCAGGCCTGGTTCCAGGCCACCGGCGAGCGCCGCGAGATGGCCTACGCGGTCTACCGCGCGGCCCTCGACCGCGAGGAGGCTTCCGCCCGTGACCTCGAGCGACTCTGGCAGCTCGCCCTGCCGTGTGCCGAGGCCGTCGTCCTCGCCACCGAGGGTGTCTCCGAATGACCGCCTGCGGTCACGCCCGCCACGTCGGCACCTGTCCTGAGTGCCAGCGGACCCAGCTCGCGCGCTGGCGCTCCCAGCTCGAGGAAGCGTCAGCGCCCGCGCATGTATCAGGCCGTCGTCCTGGCTCCTCTCACATGCAGTGGAACCGCGCCGACCCGACCGCCCCGACCGCGACGGCGGCGCTGACGAGGTTCTGATCGAGCGGCTCGGGGCGGTGGCAGCGGTGGTGGATCCGATGCCGTCGTCGGTTCAGGAAGAGGCGAACCGCGCCTTCAAGCGGTGGGCTGAGATGCGGCGATGTATCAACCGCGCGGGGCCGGCCTCTTCCTCCTGACTCACGCGCCAGGTCGCAACCCCCCCGAACCCCGAGACCATGCCCCGCTCGAAGCCACAACCATCCCCTGACCTTGACTTGCACCCTCAGCCATCAGTAGCTTGCGACGTTGAAGTATGGGGACGCTGGACTTCGCAGATCGGCCCCCAAGGGGGCACGTTTCACATGGTGCGCGTCGGCGAGGCTCCGGCGGACTCTGATGATCGGAACGTCGGCGCACCGATCGCAAGCAACGCAACCGTGACCGCTCCTCGGGCGAATTGAAAGGAAGTCCCGTGCTACCCACATACGTTGCGCTCGTTCCGCTTGACCAGCCAACCGACATTACGCTCGACGAGCTCTCGCGGGTGGCCGCGGCGCTTCAAATTCAAGTGACCCGTGATCTCCAGCCGGAATGGGGCGTGTCCGGCGTCGTGGCGGCGTTTCCCACCCTCGAGGTCGTTCCGCCCGAGTTCTTCCCGCTCGTTGTCACCAAGCGTGCGCTTCCTCTGCAACGGCTCGGCTTTCACTTCACATTGGGCGGGCTGCCGTTCGGGGTGGTCGCATACGGCGACGGCAAAGAATGGACCGTCGCGGCCAGCCACGAGCTGATGGAGATGCTTTGTGATCCATGGGGCCAGCGCACAGTCCTGGGTCCGTCACTCGCGGACCGGAAAGCCGAGGCGATCCAATCGGCGGCGGGCGGCGCCGCCGCTGGGGCGAGGAGAGGTGCCGTCAAACCTCAGGGATCGGTCCGGTACATCGTCGAGGTGTGCGATCCCTGCGAGGAATCGACCTACACGATCGGCGATGTTGTGGTGTCCGAATTCGTAACTCCGGCGTATTACGACACGCGTGCAACATCTTCTGGTCCCTACTCGAGCCAGGGGAACATCGGGGAACCGCTCCAGGTTCTCGCCGGCGGCTCGATCAGTTGGCGGACCGGGCTGCCGCGGACGCTCATCTATCAGGCCAGCGCACAGGCCGGCCCGGACCTAGGCGCAGAGCCCGGGGCAGCCGGCGCGCCAAAGCCCGTGGCGCTCACTGACCTTCAAATTCAAGAACTGGTCGACGGACCTTCGAAGCTGTCGATCGACGCTCAGAGGTCGAACCGTTCCGCCAACCCCAAAGCCGGTCCCCGGCAGTCCGGAGCTCGCCGGGCGCCGCGCAACACTGCCGAGGCGTTTCGCCAGGATGTGAATGCGCTCCTCGGATGGCTGCAGGCGCGAACCACCACTCGGCCGCCGTCGCTCGACCAGATCATTGGACTGCTCGAACGACTCGATCGCAACGATGATGCGTGGACGGAGTTCAGCACGGATCCGAAAGTCAGGAAGGATGAGCTGGCAAAGCTGGGGGTGCTGCGCAACAACCTTCCGCCTGATGCGGGAGAGCGTCAGCACTACCGACTCGTGCTGAAGTATCTGAAACAGCAGAAACAGATCTCCGGAGTCTTCGGACCGGACCTCATGGATCCCGGTGTAGCCCTGTGGATGTGCATGCAGATGAGCTGACACGAGCCCGGACGACGGATGGCTCAGATTCGCAGGACTCCGTACGCCTGCTTCTACTTTGAAGACGAACCTCCGAGTGACATCGCAGCGCTCCTAGCCGGGCGGCTCCCGCAACAAGGAGAGGCCCGCATCGTGGGGCTGGCGATCCTCGACGGTCAGCGTCACCGGATCGATCGCGCCGAGCTCGAGGCGCTGCTCTCCACTCCTGCCGATCGATGGGTTGATACCGGTGGGGTCGACATGGGCGTTGTCCGCGCACTCTGCGCAAAGGGTCTCCTACTGATCGACGATGACGAGCCCGCGTTCAAGGCGTTGCGCGCGCGAGATGAGATGCTCAGGGATACGGAGTGGAACTTCTACGCGGCGCTCTATCACTACATGACCCGTTGGACCGGTGTGGAGATGGCCGAAGGCGAGGCGGAGCCAGCCGACATTGACCTCAGCTCCAAAGCCGCGGCGCGGGCTCACCTGGCGGAGCATGGCTCGCCGCCGGCGGAATTCGCGGAGCCCCACGCCGGCGTTGAGGTGTCGCTGCCGGGACATCCTCGTGACGGTGGTCTCTACCGCTCGTTGTTGGCCCGCCGGACCACCCGGGCGTTTGATCCCTCGGACCCGATGACTCTCGATGAGCTGGACGTGGTGCTTCGGTACGTGTTCGGCTGCCACGGCTATGCGCGAAACGCGGCGGGTGTGGTGTGCATCAAGCGAACGAGCCCATCGGGCGGCGGCCTACACCCGATTGAGGCGTACCCGATCGTCACCAACGTAGCCGGCGTTGAACCCGGCATCTACCACTACGACGCCCGGGACCACTCGCTGGTCAGGTTGGAGGACATCGCCCAGGAAGAGGCTGGGGCGCTGGCGACGTTCTTTCTGTGCGGTCAGAAATACTTCGGCATGGCCCACGTCAGCTTTATCCTGACCGCGCGCTTCTACCGAAACCACTGGAAATATCGTCGTCACCAGAAGGCGTACGCGGGCATTCTGATGGATGCCGCCCATCTGAGTCAGACGCTCTACCTCGTGGGCGCCGAGCTCAATCTGGGCACATATGTGACCATCGCGATCAACGCGGGCGACATCGAGCAGCGACTTGGAATCGACGGCGTGAGCGAGGGGGTGATCGCCATGATTGGCTGCGGGCGGCGCGTTCCCGGTCGATCACCGCTAGAGCTTCAGTTTTCTGGGGACGTGACCGGATAACGACGTGAAACCCAATCGCCACGAAAGTCAGGGCTCGACCCGATCGGTCACGAGCGTTTGAAGCCGCGTCCGTGCCTCGATCACCGAGACGCAGATTCCCTTCCGGTCGTATGCATCGATTGCCTCTTTGAGGGCGCGGGCCGCGTCATCGGGTCGGCCGAGGAGTGTCATCACCTCGGCATGATCGGAGAGCGCATCTCCCTGGTTCAAGGGGAAGTCGGTGGTGCGGGCAAGCTTCACTGCGCTCTCGCTCAGCTGCTCGGCGGCTTCGGAGCTGCCGGCTCTCGCGAGTATCTTCGCTCGGGTTCCCCTCCAGAACATCTGGGGTTCGATGTCGTCTTCGGACGCGCAATCCTCGGCGACATGGCTGTACCGGTCGGAGTCCTCCAGCCGGCCTTCCTTGTAGAGCAATCGCGCGAGGATGGACGCTGCAGAACTCAGACGCCCCTGGTCGCCCATCCGCCTGAAAGCCTCGCAGGCTCCGACCAGTTCGGGCTCGGCCAGTTCGGGCGTTGTCCCCAGAAGCTCGACGAACCCATAAGCCATCTGAATCACCGCAACCGTGTGAGTCAGGCCGAGCTCGGTCAGCCGCTCCTTGCTTTCCCGCCACCGGCGGCGGGCGTCTGCGAAACGCCCGTCCATTGC
>JAFAWR010000229.1 GCA_019241635.1 Solirubrobacterales bacterium | reverse complement strand
GACGCCTCGAGATACACGAACTTCGAGCCGACGGGGAGCGGCTTCTTGAGCGGCTCGCTCACCGGGAACGCGCTCGGCTTGCCGGAGAACGCCGCGACGCCCGCCCGGGCAGCGGCCAGATTGGCCGCGTTCGTCGCCGAGATCGATGCCGTTGCACTCGAAGGGGCCGAGGAGCCCGACGATCCGGAGGGACCCGAAGAGCTGGAGGAGCTCGACGAGCCGCAGGCCGCGACCGCAAGCCCCACGAGCATCACCAGCGCCATCCCGCGCAGGCACCGCGCGACGCCCCGGACCGTACACGGCGCGCTCGACGCCGCCAGACCACCTACCTGGTTTTCGAAAAGCCCACGACGTCCAGCGTCGCGATGGCGCGTACCACGGTCCATGATTCTCGCTCTCCTCGTAGTGCTGCGCACTGGTTGAATACGCCCGACGGTCCGGGACGCACCGCTACAATATATGATAAATCACTCGCGACGCAAGCGGGAAGATTGTTAAGACGCCGAAACGTCGATCGCCGCGTCAGCGGCCGAACATGCGGCCGGCGGCGACGGAGACGCTGGGCGCGTCACCGGTGGTTCGCCGGGGCGTCGAAGGGGGGCCAGCGCGCTCGACAGACGCAGGAGCTCGTCGAGGAGCGCCGCCGCGGCGGTGCGCATCTCGTCGGTCGGGACGAGTCCAGCTTCACTGAACCGCTGGTCGATGAACGGGATGTGCACCGCCTCTGGCGGTGCGACCATCCTGACCGTCGCGAGGATGGGCCGCGTCGCCTCCACCGCGCGGGTGCCAGCCGAAACGCCGCCGTAGCTGACGAAGCCGGCGGCCTTGTAGTTCCACTCCGAGTAGAGGTAGGCCAGCGCGTTGACGAGCGCGGGGGCGGGACCGTGGTTGTACTCCGGGATCACGAACACGAACGCGTCGCTGCCTCGCACGAGAGCGCTCCAGGCCCTGGTGTGCTCCCTGGTGTAGTTCCCGAAGCGGGGATGGTCGGGCTCGTCCAGCGCTGGCAATCCGACGGCTCGGAGATCAAGGAGCTCAGCCTCGAACCCGCCGTGCGCGCGGGCCTGCTCGATGAACCAGCGCGCCACCGGCTCGCCGGCACGTCCTGGTCTGGTGCTGGCGATGACGATCGACAGGCTCGGCACGCTAGGTCCTCTCTCGTGATGCTCGGGCCGCTGGCGAGCGGCGTGGTGAGCGGGCGAGCGTCCCGCGTCGGGGGCGAGCGTCCCGCGGCGGGGGCCGCGCCGTCGGGCGAGCCTCCCCTTCGGGGACTCGAGACCCGGCTCACATCTCGATGATGGCCTTGCCGCGGATCCGACCGGCGGCGAGCTGCTCGTACGCCCTGCCCGCATCCTCGAGGGCGAAGCGGTGAGTGACCCGATCGCGAAATGGCAATCGGCCGTCGACGGCCATCTCCATCAGGGCGACCAGATCCGACGGCGGGCGTCCTCCGAAGCTGCCGAGCACCTGCAGCTTGCGTCGCACGATCCGGGTGATCTCGAGTGCGGCGGTGGCGCCCACCGGTGCGATGCCGACGAGGATTACGCGACCACCATCAGCGGCGGCCTCCGTGGCCTGGCGGACGGTCTGCGGCCGCCCGATGGCTTCGAACACGAGCTCGGCTCCGGAGCCACCCGTGAGCTCGCGGACCGCCTCGACGGCGTCGAGTCGCTGCGCGTTGACGACCGCATCGGCGCCCAGTTCGGCGGCAAGGCCGAGCTTCTCGTCGTCGACGTCGACCGCGATCACCTGCCCGGCGCCCAACGTGCGGGCGAGCTGGATGATCGATCCGCCGACGCCCCCGGCGCCGATCACGACGGCGCGCTCGCCGCGCAGCAGTCGCGCGACGTGGACGACCGCGCCGTAGGCGGTCATCAGCGCGCAGCCGAAGATCGCCGAGTCGGGGAGCGGCAGTGCGTCGGGGAGCTTTGCCACCCCGCCGGCGGGCATCACCGCACGCTCGGCCAGGCCACCCATCGAGTATTGCCAGACCGGTGCTCCGTGATCGTCGAAGAGCCGCGTCTCGCCGTCGTACAGCGTCCCGTGCAGCCGATTGTGAGCGAAGAAGGGCTCACAGAGCTCCCGCCGTCCTGCGCGGCACATCGCGCAGGCGCCGCAGGGCATGATGAACGCCCCCGCCACCCGATCGCCCGGTGCGAGATGCTCGACACCGTCGCCGACGGCGAGGATCGTACCCGAGATCTCGTGTCCGAGCACCATCGGGAGCGGAAACGGGACCGAACCATCGTGGATGTGCAGATCGGTGTGGCACACCCCGCAGGCCGCCACGCCGATCAGGACCTCGCCCGCGCGCGCGACGGGTTCGCGCAGCTCTTCGATCACAAATGGGCCGCTGCGTTC
>JAFAWR010000305.1 GCA_019241635.1 Solirubrobacterales bacterium | reverse complement strand
CAGATGTCGACGCAATTTGGCGAACTCCTGCACCAGTTGTAGACTCGTAGTCGATGACTGATATATCAGTCGTCTCTGAGGGTCGGGGCGGCTCGACGCGGGGCCTGCTCGCCGACCGCGCCTACCGGGCGCTCCGCGACCGCCTGGTCACGTTACGCATCCCGCCCGGCGCGCCGATCGACGAGGACGCAATCGGCCGCGAGCTGAAGATGGGCCGCACGCCGGTGCGTGAGGCGATCAAGCGCCTCGCGCTCGAGAACCTGGTCACGGTGTTCCCCCGCCGCGGCACGTTCGCCTCGGAGATCAATATCACCGACCTGGCGCACATCTCCGATGTGCGGGGTCAGCTCGAGGGCCACGCCGCGTTTCGCGCGGCCCAGCGGATCACCGATTCGCAAAAGGCCGAGCTGGCCGGCCTCATGATCGAGCTCGACGTCCGCCGCGGAGCCGAAGAGCTCGAGTCGCTGATGGAGCTCGACGCCACCGTGCACCGCTTCATCTACCGCTGCGCCGGCAACCCGTTCCTCGAAGAGACGCTCGACCGCTACCTCAACCTCTCGCTGCGCATCTGGTACCTGGTGATCGACCGCCTCCCCCACCTGTTCGCGCGTGTGCACGAACACGAGGAAGTGCTAATGGCGATCGCCGGGGGCCAGGCCGAGCGCGCGCGGGAGATCCTGGCGCACCACATCGCGACCTTCGAGCAGGAGATCCGCGCGGTTCTTTGAGCGCGAGCCCAGCGCCGCCCGGAGCGAAGGACGCAGGTAGCGCCGGAGGTGCCAGAGCATCAGCCCGGTCCACCACGCGCTCGAGATCAGGTGCAGGTAGGCCATGGTCGACCCGGTGCTCGGGGCGAGCAGCAGGGCGATCCCGGTCACCGCCAGCGGCACCGAGAGCAGCGCGAGCACGACCGAGACGAGCTCATGCATCCGCGCGCGACTGAACGCGCGTCGGATGCGGGCCACGCCCAGGTCAGCCACCTTGTAGACGACGAGCAGCGCGGCCAAGGTCGAGATTCCGGCGTGGACCCAGATCACCGCGCCCGGGACGGGAGTGTTCCCGATGTCCAGCCCGTAGAGGATCGCGCCGGTGGCCACCGTGCCGAGTAGCGGCCCGAGGGCAAGCAGCCCGCGCCGGGCGACCGACCGGCGGACGCTGGCGGGGCCCGGGTCCGCAGACGGAATCGCGTATGCCTCGGCGGCCGGCGACTTCTCTCGGTCGGGACGGTAGGCGGTCCACAGGAATACGGCGACGCCGATGACCAGGAAGCCGAAGTGCGGCCAGTGCTGGGCCAGCACCTTGCTCATCGCCGTCCCTCGGCAGGCTCAGCGCCGGGAGGCGCGCTGGACGTCACGGATGGCCAGCCCGAGCAGCACGCCGCCACCGAAGATGAAGCCATGCTGCGTGAAGTGGATGGTCGGATGCGAGTCGGCCAGGTGGTCGACGAACGGCATCAGCAGCACCACCTCGAGCAGCACCGCGAACGCCACGAGGCGGAAGGCGCGCAGCCGGGCGCGGGCCCGGGCGACGGACAGCGACTGAGCCTCCATGACCGATTGATCGGCGCCGGCGACCTCAGCTTGACTCACGCGCTGTCTCCCCCTTGACCCACGTGTCGGCCATCGCCTTGATTCCGGCGACCAGCGAGCTGCGAGCCAGGCGACGGCGGCTGCCGGGCGTCGACGGCGGTGGAATCAGCCGCCGCTGTACCTGCGCGGCGCCCACTGCCGGCGAATTGGTCTCGATCGGCCCGGCACCGGCCGGCATGACCGGGGCGCTGGAGCACACGATCCCGGCGTCGGCCGCGGCCTGGGCGCCGGCGAACAGCTCGGCCACGACCTCGGGCGGCTCGGGTCGGAAGAACAGGAAGCCCTGGGCGGTGTCACAGCCCGCGGCGCGGAGATTGTCGAACTGCTCGGTGGTCTCGACGCCCTCGGCAGTCACCGACAGCTTCAGCGCATGGCCGAGCTCGATCACCGCGTTGACGATCGCCACATCCTCCTCGTTCTCGGGCACCCCCCGCACGAACGAACGGTCGACCTTGACGCAGTCCACGGGCAGCCGACGCAGATACTCGAGTGATGAGTAGCCGGTGCCGAAGTCGTCGATGGCGATCTTGACGCCAAGCTGCTTGAGCTCGGTGAGCGTACGGATCGAGTCCTCGGGATCCTCGATCAGCACGCTTTCGGTGACCTCGAGGCAAAGCAAGCCCGGCTCGATACCGGTCTCCTGGATGACCTCTGCCACCGTCGCGCGGAGCGATGCTTGGGCGAGCTGGCGGGCCGAAACGTTGACGCGCAGGACCAGCGGCTGATCAGCCGGGCGCGAGCGCTGCCAGACGACCGCGCGCCGGCAGGCGTCGCGCAGCACCCAGGTGCCCAACGGCACGATCAGCCCGGTCTCCTCGGCCAGCGCGATGAACTCGCCCGGTCCGAGCAGGCCCCGCTCGGGATGCTGCCAGCGCACCAGCGCCTCCATGCCGATGATGTGCTCAGAGCCGATCGACACCTCGGGCTGGAAGAACACGCGGAACTCCTCACGCTCGATCGCCTTGCGGATCGCGTTCTCGTTGTGCATCCGGGCCAGGGCGCGCTCGCGTGTCACCTCGTCGAACAGGACAACTCTCGCGCCACCGGCGCCCTTGGCGCGGTACATGGCGGCATCCGCGTCGCGGATCAGGTCGTCCGGATCCTGGTCGGCATACGAGGTGACCGAAATGCCGATGCTGGCCGCGGCCATCGTCTCGCCGGACTCGAGGTGGAAGGGCAGGCTGAAGGCCTTGAGCACACGCTCGGCCACCGCGACGGCGTCCTCGTCGTCGAAGATGTCCTCGCAGAGGATCACGAACTCATCGCCGCCGAACCGGGCCAGCGTCTCGTGGCGGCGCAGCGAATGACCGATGCGCTCGGCCACCGCCTCGAGCAGCTGGTCGCCGGCACCGTGACCGAGGCTGTCGTTGATTACCTTGAACCGGTCGAGGTCGAGGAACATCACCGCGACCGACCGGGTAGGACCACGACCCAGGCGCTCAAGCGCAAGCTTCAGGTTGTTGAGGTAGAGCAGCCGGCTCGGCAACCCGGTGAGCGGGTCGCGCAGCAGCTGGTTCTCGTTCGTGCGCCAGGCCACCACGTGGGCGACGCTCGCGGCGAGCACGAACCCGCCGTGGATCCCCGCCCACACCCAAGGATGCCTCACGGCCTGCGGGTTGTCGCCGTAAACGGCGCCTGGATCGAGCACGCCGCCCAGGCCGTGGTGCACGACCACGTAGGCAATCGCGACCAGGAACGGGGTCCAGTCCTGATACAGGGTGAGGACCCCGATCATCACGAAGAAGTGGAAGTGCGCCTCGGTGATCCCGCCCCACAGGTCGACCAGCACGGCCGAGGCGGTGATCAGGCCGAACGAGGCGGCGATGATCCGCGCCTTGAGCCGGAAGCGCTCGGAGCTGGCCCCCACGCCACACAGCGCGACCAGGGCGCAGTCGGCGGCCACATGCACGATCGAGTGATGGCCGACCAGCATCCCGAACAGGAACAGCGCCGGCACGTGTGCCCACACGAGCACGCAGATCGAATGGTGGCGGCGCCGCAGGACGTGCTCAGGGAGCAGCTGCCCCTTGGGCAGCCAGTGCTTGAGCGTCACCCATTGGTGAACCAGCCAGCTCCCGAAGCTCCGGCGCTGCGCAGCGCGGGGACGCGCCGGCGCGGCCGCCGACGGACCGGTGACGACCTCCTCGGCGGAGGGGGCGCCGGCCACGGCGCTCATCGCGCGCTGGACGGCTTCGCTTGACGGACCTTGGTCACCGCGCGCTGGGCCGGCGTGAGCTCCGGCTCGGCACTCGGTGCCGCGGGGACCTGGACGGTGCAGGGAGCACCGGTCTTGTGTACGAAAAGGCTGCGCGCGACGTGGTAGCTGCGGTTCTCGCCGAAGAAGCACTCGTGCGAGCGGGCCATCTCCTCGCTCCGGTACGCGGCCAGCGGCTTGATCTGCTCGTCGTGGGCGCGCTCGCGGCGCTTCTGCTCGAGCCAGTGGCCGACGTCGGGGTGACGGGCCAGGCGCTCGGCCAGGCCCTGAACCTGGGCGCGGAAGCTGGCGACGCTGTCGCCGAAGGCGGCGTCGAGCAGGCCGATATCGACCGCGCGGCGCGTGCCGATCGGATTGAACGGAGCGCTGGTCAGCTCGGCTGCCGTCTCTTGGCCGACCCGCTTCGGGAGGATGTAGGTCCAGTACTCCGAGCCGTACAGGCCGCCCATGTGCTGGTAGTAGGGATTCAGGACGACGTCCTCGCGGGCCACCACGTGGTCGGCGGCGACGGCGAACGGCACCCCTCCGGCGGCGGCGTCACCCGACAGGGCGGAGATCGTGATGTGCGAGTCGGTCTCGAGGATCTCGCGCACGACGTCGTCGATCGCGTGCAGGTTGTAATAGGACTCCTCGCCCTGGTTCTCGGCCGCCTCGATCACGCCCAGGTGGATGCCGTTGGAGAAGAAGTCCGCTCCGCCGGCCAGCACGATCACCTTGGTGGTGCGACGGCTGCGCGCGTATAGATATGCCTCACGCAGGCGGCGGCATTGCTCGGTGCTCATCGCGCCGTTGTAGAAGTCGAAGTTCAGGTAGCCGACGCCGCCCTTCTCCTCGTAGGAGATCTCGCGATAGGTGTAACCCGGCGGGATCGGCGCGTGCAGCGCCACCGGGATCTCCGGGGCGTCGGGCACGATGCCGGCCAGCTCGAGCGCGCGGGTCGCCGGCAGCTTGTACGGCGCGGGTCCGGCCTTCGGCTTGAGGTGCGTGACCCACACCGCGCCGTCGACGGTGGCCCGGCAGATGGCGCCGTTGCGGGTGGCGATGATGTCTCCGGGACGCCCGCGCAGACCGCGCTCGACGTACACGTTGAACAGGAAGAACTCGGCGCCGGCGATCGTGTCCAGCACGCCCGGGTGGCCCTCGGCGGCGCGGATCTTGCGCACGACGTTGGCGGTGGAGTCCGCGCGCCAGTCGATGGCGCGGTCGGCCTGCCGGATCAGCGGACGCAGCCGGCCGGTCACGTTCGGATCCTCGTAGTTCAGCGGGAGCGGGTTGTAGTCACCGCGCGCGAAATTGTGGACGGCGAACACGAGCATCTCGACCGCGGCACGGCGCACCTCATGTCGGTAGATGCTGCTCTTGCCGACCGGACGCATCTTGAACTTGCGGGTCTCCCAGATGTCGCCGGCGTCGGCCTCCTCGACGGCCTCGAGCACGGTCACGCCCCACTCGTCGAAGCCAAGCTCGATCGCCCAGTCGAGCGAGCTGGGGCCCCGGTCTCCGTGAGGGCCGGGGTGGACGACCAGACAGGTGTACCTACTCCACACCGACTCCGGGATGAACTGCTTGAGCATCGGGCACACGACCAGGTCGGGCTCGTGCGCGTTCACCGCGGCTTCGATGATCTCGGGCGAGTCGACGACCTGAACGGTGACGTCGTGGCCCATCTCGGTCAGCGCGATGAACGCGCGCTGGCTCAGGCTGTTGTGCGCGGAGGTGACGAACAGGATCCGCAGGGGGTTCTCCGCCACCGGGGGCGGAACCTCACCACGCAGGTTGCTAGGACTGCGCCGCAGCACATCTCGGAAGTTGGTCGGGGCATCCATTGCCTGCCCAACATCGGCTCCGCAGGGGTTAGATCTAAACCATTCTGGACGGATTACGGACGCGACGGGCGTGCCGCTACAGATTCACTCCGCGCGACCGATGTCCTTACCCAAACCATGTGTGCGCGCGCCGGCGCCGACCTGGACCGGCGCGGAGACGCCGGGACCCCGACGACGCCCGACACGCCGAGACCCCGACGACGCCGGCAGCGATCAGGCGAGTTTGAAGATGAAGTCGTACTCCTTGCCGCCGTCGCGCGACTTAAGGACCATCTCGCCTCGCGCGGTCCGGTAGGCGCCGGTCCCGCCGGTGATCGAGAGCACGCTGTTGCGCGTGTCGTAATAAGGCCCCTGGACGGTGATCTGTCCGGCCTTGAGGAACGTGGTCCACAGGCACTCCCAGATTCCCTGCGCCGGCGCGATGCGGGTGCAGAACCCCTCGTCGTGGCCGACCTGCTTCTTGTTTGCCGCATCGAACACCGGGTTGTTGAAGGTCAGGATGTTGCCCTTCACGTCCTTGCCGCCGCCGGTGGGGATCTCGGTGTCGGTGATCGCGTGCTCGACGACGTGGATAGTCGCCGCCGCGCCGTGAGCCCGCACCGTCCTGGCGGAGCTCGCGGTCGCGGCGACGGCCGCGGCACTCAGGGCCGCCGCGGCGGCGACAGCGACACGTGCGGAAAGTCTGTGCGGCATGGCACTCCCTCCTCAGGTTGGTTGGAACAGAGCGGGTTCAGGCGAACAGCTCGCGCAGGTGCGCGTTCAGGAACATCCCAGCCGGATCGAGCTCTCGCCGCAGGCTGATGAACGCGTCGGCTTCCGGATACAGGGCTCCAAGCCGCTCCGGCGTGAGGAAGTGCAGCTTTCCCCAGTGCACTCGCGCGGAGAACTGCGCGAGGAGTGCATCAACCGAGCGCAGGTAGTCCCAGTAATCGGTACCTGGCTTACCTGACACCGAGATCACCGTCGTGGCCGTCTTGTAGTTCGGCGAGAGATACGCGTCGTCGGGCCCGACCGTACGGACCTCGAGCGGGAAGATGGAGTCCGGCAGGCTGCCGAGCATCAGCTCGCGCATCGCCGACAGAGCCTCGAGACCGCGGTCGAGCGGGACGAAGTATTCGAGCTCGTGGAAGTTCGGGTCGTAGACCATCGGGTAGATCCGATAGCACCGATCGGTCCGCCGGCCTTCCGTGGCGCTGTCGGGCCGGTCCGGCGGCGCCTCGTCATAGATCTTCACGTAGCACTTGTCGGCCATCGTCTGATCGGGCGAGGACAGGTTGTAGAGAGCCGCCGACTCCTCGGTCGGCAACCAGAAGAAGCCGAAGTGGCGATGCTCGTGGACGAGCTCGTCCCAGCGCTCGAGCACCGCCTCCCAGGGCCAGAGATCGACCTGTTCGCTCAGCCGGTAGGCGTCGGTCACCTCGAGTTCGAGCCGGGTCATGACACCGAGCATTCCGATCGAGACCTGAGCCGCGCGCAGCAACTCCGGCTCGGTCTCGTCGATGTCGCGGACCTCCCCGGTCGCGGTGACGAGCCGTACGCCTCGTACCACGCCCGAGAAGCACATGTTCCGGATCCCCGATCCGTGGGTTGCGGTGGCCACGGCGCCGGCGATCTGCTGGGTGTCGATGTCTCCCTGGTTGCGCAGGGCCAGGCCCTCGCGCCAGAGCGGCTCGTAGAAGTCCCGGATCAGCGTGCCGGCGCGTGCCGTGGCCCGCTTGCGCTCGCGATCCGTCGCGACCACGCCGCTCAGGGCCGAGAGGTCGAGGAGCAATCCGTCGGTCTCGACGATCGGGGTGAACGAGTGCCGGGCGCCGGCCACCCGGACCCGAGACCCGCGCTCGGAGGCGTCGCGCACGAGCGCC
>JAFAWR010000261.1 GCA_019241635.1 Solirubrobacterales bacterium | reverse complement strand
CACCGCAACGCTGCGCCCGCTGCCCAGCGGCAGGTTGGCCACCTGGCTCAGGCCGTGGCCGGTCGGGCGGACCTTGCTCTTCTTGGCCTGCTTCATGATCCACGCGATCCCGTAGATCACGGCGATCACGATGAACAGGCCGACGATCGTCCGGACGATGCTGGCGCCACCGGAGCTGGTCGTGGCAGCGTGGCCGGCCACGGTGTGGCCGAGATTCAGAGGCGTGTTCTCGCCGCTGGCCTGGGCCAGCTGGGCGGCGCTCTGCGCCGGCTTGGCCGCGGCCTTCGCTGCGGCGTGCGTGGTCGCCGTATGCGTGCTCGCGCCGAGCGCGATGGTGGCATGCGTGAGCGTCAGGGCGCCGGCAAGTGCGACGCCACGAGTAAACGTGAGCGACTTCATCGAGGGAAGACTCCGAGGGAAGAGTCACCCTGGTTATCGACACCCGGGGGGATGCCTTTAGGGGGCGGCGCTCGGCCTTGCCGCCCGGTCTCCGGCCGATTAGGCCTTGAAGTGGTCGATCAGCAGCTCGGAGACCCGCTCGGGCTCGTCGTGCTGGACCCAGTGGGAGGCTTCGGGGATCCGGACCACCCGGGTCAGGCCCGGGACGTCGGCCCGATCGGGCTCGGCCAGCTCCGCCCCAAGAGCACGGTCGCGCTCGCCCCAGATGACCAGCGTGGGTGCCTCGATCGGCGTGAATCCGCCCCCGGGGGCCGACGGTGGGCGCCGCAGCGTGGCCCGGTAGTAGGCCAGCATCGCCTCGACCGCGCCGGGCTGCGACCACGACTCGCGGTAGCGGTCCAGGTCCGCCGGGGTGAACGCTCCGGGGCGGGCGTCGTGCTCGAAGCTGTAGCGGAGCATGTACCAGTCGCCGGCCGCCACCGCCTGCTCGGGCAGCCAGGGAAGCTGAAAGAAGAAGATGTACCAGGAGCGCAGCAACTGCCGGCTCGGCCGGCGCAGGGCGCTCAGCATGCGGCGGGGATGGGGGACGTTGAGGATGGCCAGTCGCTCCACGGCCTCGGGGTGGCGCATCGCCACCACCCAGGCCACCGCGGCGCCCCAGTCGTGGCCGGCCAGGAAAGCCCGCTCGGCTCCCCGCTCGCCGACCAGGTCGCGGATGTCGCCGGCCAGCCGGCTGGCCGCGTAGGCGGAGACGCCAGCCGGCTTGGCGGACAGGTTGTAGCCCCGCAGGTCGGGCGCGACGACGCGGAAGCCGGCCTCGCTCAGCGTGGGGATCTGGTGGCGCCAGCTGTACCAGAACTCGGGAAAGCCGTGGAGCACGACGACCAGCGGTCCGTCCGCCGGCCCCGCCTCGACGTAATGCAGACGCACCTCGGCGAGGTCGGCATAGCCCTCGCGAAGCTCGATGTCGGCAAGTGCGGCCATCCTGGGTAGGAATACCGCATGTCGGGCGTCAAGCTGGAATGGAAGAGCGCCGAGGTCAACGACGCGAAGCTGACCGTGGCGCTTAAGGGCGAGGTTCCCAAGGGCTGGAAAGGGAGCTTCGAGCGGACCGTCACGCTGCTCGGCGACGGCGAATGGGGCGCGGTGAAGCTGAAGAAGCGGTCCGTGGAGGTGAGCGACGTCCCGCCGGGGGCCGAGGACAAGCTGCGCCACCACCTCGAGGCGATCGTCGCCCAGGCCAACGCCGCCCACGAGCCCGACGAGGACCAGGACGGCGAGCCCGGCACTGAGGAGTCCGAGGGCCCCGACGCCGAGATGACCGGGCGCTTCAGAGCCTTCGCCGAAGACGGCGACGAGTCCGAAGCAGAGGGCGCTTAAACAGAACAGGCGGGGTCGCCCCCGCCTGTCCGGCATCTCTCGGAGATTCAGCTGCGCGAACTACGCGAGTGCCTTGCCGACCGCCTCGAGCAGCTGCGCGGGCTGGAACGGCTTGACAACGAAGTCCTTGGCGCCCTTCTGGATCGACTCGATCACCTTGCTCTCCTGTCCGAGCGCTGAGCACATCAGTACCTTCGCGCTGGGATCGAGCGAGATGATCTCGCCGAGGGCCTCGAGGCCGTCCTTCTCGGGCATGGTGATGTCCAGCGTCACGAGCTCGGGGGAGAGCTCCTGGTAGCGCTGGACAGCTTCGGCGCCGTTGCCTGCCTCGCCGACCACCTCGTGGCCGCCGGAGGCGAGAGCATCGCTCACCACCTTGCGCATGAATGCGGCA
>JAFAWR010000256.1 GCA_019241635.1 Solirubrobacterales bacterium | reverse complement strand
GGGCGTCCGCGAACCTGGGCATCACCTCTTCGGCGAACCGGGTGATCGTGCGGCGCGCCATCTCGATCGGCATCTGCGCCCAGTCGGTGCGAAAGATCACGGTGTTCCAGCCACCCTCGGCCAGGATCGAGACCTTCTCCGCGACCGTGTCGGGCGAGCCGATCAGGAACGCCTTGTTGTGCATGTCCTCGTAGTAGTCGGCGTAGATCGGGTCGTAGTCGGCAAACGCGCGGTACTCGTTCCACATGTATGGGTCGACCTCGGCACGCGCCTGCGCGTCGGTGTCCGCGATGTAGAGCTCACGAATGACCGGATACTCGCGGCCCGCGATGTCGATCCCCAGCCGCTCCTGCTCGGCCTTGAACGCAGCCAGGTTGCCATTCGCCCACTTGAACTTGACGTTGGGTGAGCCGAGCCACGCATCGCCGTTGGTCGCCGCGCGGACGATCGTCTTGGGACCGTTGGCGCCGATCCAGATCTGCGGCCGGGGCCGCTGCCGGGGACGCACGCTGATCCGCACGCCCTCCACCTGGAAATGCTTGCCCCGGAAGCTGACCTCCTCGCCGCTCCACAGCTGCCTGACCAGCTCGAGCGCCTCGTACAGGCGGGACTGGCGCGTCTTGATGTCGATCCCGAACGCGCTGAACTCATCCTCGCGATACCCGGCACCCACGCCCCACACCAGCCGCCCGCCCGAGATCTGATCGAGTGTGGCGAAATGCTCGGCCAGCGCCACCGGATGCTCGAGCGTGGCGATGTACACCCCGATCCCCAACCGCATCTCGCCCGAGTACGGCACCAGGTGGGCCAGGATCGGCAGCGCCTGCGGCGTAACCATGTTGGCCAGGAAATGGTGGTGGCTGAACAGCAGGTCATAGCCGAGGTCGCGCAGCAGCTCCGCCGTCTCCACGCCCTCTTCGATCCGCCGCCCCAGGTCCTCGTCGGGCAGGTACTGGTGGTTGATCATCACGCCGAACTTCATGGATCTCACCTCATCCCCAGGTGCGCCTCCGCCACCAGCGCCTTGTGGAGCTGGTTGTTGCCCTCCACGATCTGGAAGATCTTGGCGTCGCGCAGGTAGCGGGCGACCGGGTACTCGTCGGACACTCCATAGGCGCCGTGGATCTGGAAGGCGTTGGTGGCGGCGTGCAGCGCGTTGTCCGACGCGACCATCTTGGCCATTGAGGCCGCGTCGCGAGCGCGCTGGCCGTGGTCCTTCAGGTAGGCCAGCCGGTAGGTGAGCAGGCGCGAGGACTCGGTGCCGCACACCATGTCGCTGATCATCTCCTGGACGAGCTGGAACTTGCCGATCGGCTGGCGGAAGACGCGGCGCTCGCGCGCGTAGCCGACCGCGACGTCGCAGCACGCCTGCGCCAGCCCCACCGCGCGCGCCGCGACCCCGAGGCGACCGCTCTCGACCGAGTTCATGGCGATCTCGAAGCCCTGGCCCTCCTCGCCGACCAGCGCATCCACCGGCACGCGCACGTCCTCGAGCACGAGCTCGCCCGTCTCCAGCGGCCGGAAGCCGTACTTGTTCTTGAGTGGGTGGACGGAGACGCCGGGACGGTCCTTCTCGACGATGAAGGCGCAAATCCGCTTACGGCCCGTGCGCTCGTCGACGCCGAGGTGCGCGAAGGTGAGGAAGAAGCTCGCCGCGCCGAGGAAGCTGATCCACATCTTCGCCCCGTTGATCACGTAGTCGCCGCCGTTGCGCCGCGCCGTGGTGTCCATGTCGGACACGTCGGTGCCCGACCGGGCTTCGGTCACGCCGGCGCCGGCGAAGATCTCGGCCTGGGCGAGGGGCGTCAGGTAGCGCTGCTTCTGCTCCTCGGTGCCGTAGCGCAGCAGCGAGCTGCCGACGAGTCCGCTCGGGAACGTCAGAGCACACGCCACCGCGTGACAGGTCCGCGAGATCTCCTCGATCAACGCCGCGAAGGTCAGGTAGTCGAGGCCGGAGCCGCCGTACTCGGTCGGCACGATTCCACCGGCGAACCCCAGCTCGGCCGCTTTGCGCACGATCTCGGCCGGAAAGCGCTCCTCGCGGTCGTAGTCCGCCACGTACGGCGCGATCTCGCGCTGCGCGAACTCCCGCGCGACCCGACGGAACTCCTGCTGCTCCTCGGACCAGCCGAAGTCCATGGCTAGGTGAGGGCGGTGCTGATCGGGGCGGTCGCCTCGAACACCACCTGGGGCTCGGTGAACTCGAGCAACCCGGCCACGCCGTGCTCGACGCCGATGCCGCTCCACTTGGTTCCGAGTATCGGGGCGCTCGGCCGGTGCACGCCGTGCGAGTTCACG
>JAFAWR010000156.1 GCA_019241635.1 Solirubrobacterales bacterium | reverse complement strand
GGGTGGCCACCGAATCGAGCAGATCTTCCATCGCCTTCTCACCGAGCGGGTCGAGGTGCATGGCGGTGGCGCCGGGGTGTCCGGCCAGCCACCCCGATCGACGCTCGGACAGCTCGGGACGGGCGAAGGTCACGATGAAGATGCGCTGCTGAGCCGACCAGTCGAGCAGGTACTCGACGAAGTCGAGCAGGCCGTCGTCGGCCCAGTGCACGTCCTCGAAGGCCATCACCACCGGGGCGTGCTCAGACAGCCGCTCGAAGAACAGCCGCCAGCCGGCAAACAGCTCCTCGCGGCTCGGGCCGGCGTCGGCCACTCCAAGCAGCACGCCGAGGCGAAGCGAGATGAATGTACGCTCGGCCGGATCCTCCACCCAGCGCTCGACACCGGCCGCCAGCTTGGCCTCGGCCTCCTCGGAGGGAGCGTCCTCGGGCAGGCCAAGCCGGTAGCGCACCATCTCGGCCAGCGCCCAGTACGCGATGCCGTCGCCGTAGGGCAGGCAGCGCCCCGGGTGCCAGAGGACGCCCTCCGGCAGCGCCGTCAGGTACTCCAGGAACTCGCCGCGCAGCCGGCTCTTGCCGACGCCGGCCGGACCCGAGACCGCCACCAGGCGAACCGAGCGCCGGCTCATCCCGGCGTGGAACATCTCCTTGGCCAGGCGCAGGTCCGCGTCGCGGCCGACGAAGCGGGCGTTCAGCCCCTCGCGGTCGCCGAGGCGTCCGGAGGCCACCACCTCGACCGCGCGCCACAGATGCACCGGCTCGGCCTTGCCCTTGAGCTCGTGGCGGCCGGCGTCCTCGTAGGCGATCGCCGTCGCGGTGACCTGGCGGGTGATGTCGTCGACCAGCACCGTCCCCGGCTCGGCCGCGGCCTGGACCCGCGCCGCGGTGTTGACGCGGTCGCCGACGACCACGCCCTCCTCCGGCTTGACCAGGAGCGCCGCCTGGCCGGTGACCACGCCGGCCCGCGCCTCAAGGGTCGGCGCATCGACCTCGTGGCGCAGCGCGGCCACCGCGTCGACGATCTCGAGCGCCGCGCGCACCGCGCGCTCGACGTCGTCCTCGCGGGCCACCGGGGTGCCCCACACGGCCATCACCGCGTCGCCGATGAACTTCTCGATCGTCCCGCCGTAGCGGTCGACGATGCGGCGCGCGGCGTCGAAATAGTGCCCGAGCAAGTCGCGCACGTCCTCCGGGTCGAGCCGCTCCGAGAGCGCTGTATAGCCGACGATGTCGACGAACAGAACCGAGACCGTGCGCAGCTCGGCGGTGTCGCGCCGGCGGAGGACCGGCGCGGGCGGAGGACCGGCGCGGGCGTCCCCTGGCGAGCTCGGATCCCCAGGGGCGACCTGCGCCGTGGAAGCCGAGCGGGGCGACAGCGCCGCCCCGCAGTCCGCGCAGAAGTTCTGGCCGGGCGCCGTGACGTGACCGCACTCCGGGCAGGAGGTGGCCAGCGACGATCCGCATTCCACGCAGAACTTCGCGCCGGGCGCGTTGCCGGTGCCGCAGCGCGGACAGACGGTGGGTGCTCCCCTCACTTCCGTACTGGAGTCTAAGGCTTACCCTCTGCGCCTCATGGTCCTAGCTACCTACAACATCAAGGGCGGCGTGGGTAAGACCTCGGCCGCGGTGAACCTGGCCTACCTGGCCGCGCGCGAGGGCGCGACCACGTTGCTGTGGGATCTCGACCCGCAGGGCGCGAGCACCTATCTGCTGCGGGTCAAGCCGAGGATCAAGGGCGGCGGGAGCCGGCTCGTGCGCGGGAAGACCGACGCCGGGCGGAGGATCAAGGGAACCGATTACGACGGGCTCGATCTGCTCCCGGCCGACTTCTCCTACCGGCACATGGACCTGCACCTCGACGCGAGCAAGCGTCCGACCCGCCGACTCTCGCGCGTCCTGGCCCCTCTGAAACGCGAATACGACTATGTGTTCCTGGACTGCCCGCCGAGCATCTCGCTCGTCTCGGAGAGTGTGTTCGAGGCCGCCGACGCGCTGCTGATCCCGCTGCTCCCAGCCGCGCTGTCGGCCCGCACCCTCGACCACATCGACGAGGTGGCCCGCGACTCGACCCGCCGGCTGCCCTTCTTCTCGATGGTCGACTCGCGTAAGCGCATGCACCGCGAGCTCATGGAGAGCTTCACCGCCCAGCGGCCCGAGATGCTCCGCACGGTGGTGCCGCTGGCCGCCGACGTCGAGCGGATGGGTCAGGCCCGGGCGCCGCTCGAGGAGTTCGCGCCGCGCGGCGGCGCTGCGGTGGCCTTCCGGGAGCTGTGGAAGGAGATCCGCGAGCGACTTCACCGCTGATCCGGGTACGCCGTGCGGATCGCCTGAAGCTCATCGGGTGCGCCCAGGAACAGGTGTAGGAGCTCGGGGTCGAAGTGGCGGCCGGACTCGGTCGACATTTCGGTCACGGCATCGTCGAATTCGAGCGCGGGCCGGTACACGCGGTCGCTGGTCAGAGCGTCGAACACGTCGCCGATCGCCGCGATGCGACCGGCGATCGGGATGTCCTGCTCGGCCAGGTGGTCCGGATACCCGCCGCCGTCCCACCGCTCATGATGCGAGAGCGCGATCTCCGCACCCAGGATGAGCACGGGCGAGCGGCCGTCGGCGAGCATCCGGTTGCCGAGCCGCGAATGGCGCTCGATGATCTCGCGTTCGTGCGCGTCGAGGGGACCGGGCTTCATCAGGATCGAGTCCGGGATGCCGATCTTGCCGACGTCGTGCAGCATCGCGGCCAGGCAGATCTCATCGTCGCTCCACAGATCGATGCTGGCCAACCGCGCGAGCATTGCGGCGAAGCGGCCCACCCGCTGGATGTGCGCGCCGGTCTCCTCACTGCGGATGGTGAGCGCGCTGACCAGACGGTCGACGGCGTCGCGCTCGGCATCGCGGGCGTTGGCCTCGGTCAGCTCGAGCCGATCCACCGCCTCGCGCAGCGCGGCGGTCCGCCGCAGCACTTTGCCCTCGAGCTCCTCGACATAGTGCGGCGGGCCAACTCGAGCTCGCGCTGGCGCAGGCTCGAGGCGACGATGATCCGCGCCTCGTTACCACCCACCGGCTTGACCACGTAGCCGTGCGCGCCGATCGCCAGCGCCTCGTCGGCCACCGCGGGATCGTCGACCCCGGTGAGCATCACGATCGCGGTGTCGCCGTCGTCGGCGATGACCGAGCGGACCAGCTCGAGCCCCGACCCTCCGGGCATGTTCACGTCGCACAGCACGAGCTCGATCCGCTGGGCGGCCAGCACCGTTCGCGCCTCGTCCACGCTGGCCGCCTCGCGAACCCGGTGCCCGCTGCGCTCGAGCGTGCGGCGCAGCGCGCGCCGGAAGGCCGCCTCGTCGTCGACGATCAGGAGCTCGGCCACGGTCAGCCGCTCGCATCCGGCACACGGGGAGCGAGCGCTTCCTGCACCTTGACCAGCAAGGTCTGCTCGGTGAACGGCTTCTCGATCAGGACGACGTCGGACGGCACGCCCTGATCGGGGCCGATCAGCGGCTGCGCGTAGCCGGACATGTACATGACCCGGGTCGAGGGGCGGAGCGCTGCGACTTCGGCGGCGAGCTCGTGACCCATCATGCGGGGCATGATCACGTCGGTGAGCAGCAGGTCGATCGGCCCGTCGCGCTCGCGCACGAGCTCGAGCGCCTGCGGTCCGCCTGGCGCCGAGAGCACCTGGTAGCCGCCGCGCTCGAGCACGCGGCGAGCGACCTCGCGGATCGCGTCCTCGTCCTCGACGACCAGGACGACCTCGGCGTGTCCGCTCAGATCACGCTCATCATCCGCAGGCGCGGTCGCGAGCTCCTCGGTGGTGGCCGGGAGCATGACCGTGACGCTCGTGCCGAGGCCGCGCTCGGAGTAGAGCCGGACATAGCCGTCGGCCTGGGTGACGATCCCGTAGATCGTGGCCAGCCCCAAGCCGGTGCCCTCGCCCTTCGGCTTGGTGGTGAAGAAAGGCTCGAAGGCCCGCTCCATCGTGGCCGAGTCCATCCCCTCGCCGGTGTCGGTCACGCGCAGGCGGACGTAGCGCCCGGGGTCGATGCCCGGACGGGCGGTCGCGTAGCTCTCGTCGACGTCGACGTTGGCGGTCTCGATCATTAGCCGGCCGCCCCCGGGCATGGCGTCGCGCGCGTTCACGGCCAGGTTGATCAGGATCTGCTCCATCTGACCGGGGTCGGCCATGACCGGCCAGAGCTCATCCCCGAGGGCGGTGCTCAACTCGATGTGCTCTCCCAGCGTGGGGCGCAGCAGCCGCCGAGTGTTCTCCACCGCGTCGTTCAGGCTGATCACCTCGGGGTGGATCACCTCGCGCCGGGCGAAGGCCAGCAGTCGATGGGTGAGATCGGTGGCGCGCCGCGCCGCCTGCTCGATCTGTTCCACGTCGGCGCGGGCCGTGTCCCAGCCTGTGCCCTCGGCCCGGTGCAGCTCCTCGAGCACGAACGCGGCGTAGTTGAGGATCACCCCGAGCAGGTTGTTGAAGTCATGAGCCACGCCGCCGGCCAGCTGGCCCAGGCTCTCCAGCCGCTGGACCTGCTCGAGCTGGCGGCTCAGGCGCTGGCGCTCGCTTACGTCGGTGATCACGACGAGCTGCCCCGCCTGGCCGCGGAACTCGACCTCGTGGCTGGCCACCTCGACCTCGATCACCGTGCCGTCGCGCTTGACTCCCCGCCACGGGCCGGCCCGCTCGGCCGGCGGGATCCGGCCGGCCAGCAGATCGAGCACGATCGGCACGTCCTCCTCGGGCACGAGGTCCTTGATCGTCATGGCCAGGAATTCCTCGCGCGTGTAGCCATAGTGCGCGATGGCCGCCTCGTTGACCTCGGAGATCCCGAGTGTGGCGGGGTCGTAGATCAGCATCGGCTGGGGGTGGTTGTCGAACAGCTCGCGGTAGGTCTCGGCCGCCGCCGTGGCGTCTTGCTCGGTGGCGCGCAGCGAGGACACGAGCGTGTCGAAGCGCTCGGCCAGCTCGACCACCTCGGCCGGCGCGCCGGTGACCACGGCGCGCGCGTCCTGCCCGCCGCGGCTCACCGCGCCGCTGAGCCGCGCGATCGGTCGCGCGATCCGGCGCTGGACGATCGCCGCGGCCGCGAGCACGACGAGCAGGGCGACCACGATCAGGATGAGCTCGCGGTCGAACAGGCGACCCGAAGCGGCCAGCGCGACGCTCTGGTCGAGTCCGGCGTACACCCTCCATCCGATCCCGGGCACGACAGCGTGCGCGAACAACCGAGTCGTGCCGCCGAGATCGGGTCGCTCGGTGGCATGCGCGTTGCGGAAGAACGCGGTCTGGGCGATCGACGTGCCGACGAACTGCGTCGGCTGGGTGGAGCGGGCGAGCACGACCTTGCCGTCCGGGGTGGTGACGATGTAGCGCAGGTCCTTGGGACCGGCGAGCTGCATGAGGAGATTCGGCCCCACCGGGTCCAGGTCGACCAGCGCGGTGGTGATGTCGCCATGCAAGGGGGCGGTGAAGACGGCCGCCGGCTGACCGGTGATCGGGTCGCGAACCGGCGCCCTGAGCTGCGGCGCCGATCCGGCCGAGACGAACCACGGCTGGCCCGCGTAGGGCCGGCCCCGCCGCGCGAGGGCCCCGAGCGAGGTGCACGCAATCGCGCCATCGGGTCGGGCGATGTCGAAGTGGCCGAGTGGGAACGCGCCGGCCGGACCCCAGTTCAACACGCAGCTCGCGGGATGAGCCAGCAGGCGCGGGATCGCCGGATCGGTGGCCACGCCGGAGAGCGTGGACTGGAGGATGCTCACTCCCTCGCCGACCACTCTGGCGGCGCTCCGGGCGGCGAAGCCGGCCTCCTCGAGGGCCTGGGTGCGGGCGTTCTGGTCGCTCTCCTGCCGGGCGTAGAACACGCCGGCCAGGGCCGCTGCCGCAAACAACACGATCAGACCAGCGAAGTACGTCCGGAGCTTGAAACTGCTGCTAATACGCCACTTTCCTGCTAAACGGAACGGCTCACCAGCAAGCTATCGCCTCGTCAAGCGGCGTGCGCGGGTTCTCGTGACGTGGGGCGCTCGAGGCGCGGCCACATCTCGAGCGCCTGCTCGACCAGGCGCTCGACCACGGTCTCCACGTCGACCCGGCGTTCGAGCTCGATCAGCGGCTCCGGGTCGGCCCAGGTCACCGCGCGGCGAGGCGCCAGCAGCGTGCAGCAGTCCTCGTCGGGGAGGATCGACGTCTCGAACGTGCCGATCCGCTCGGCCTCGTCGACGATCTCCGACTTGTCGCGGTCGAGCAGGGGGCGGAGCAGGGGCAGGGTGGACGCGCCCTCGACCACTTCGAGGTTGCGCAGCGTCTGGCTCGCCACCTGGCCCAGGGAGTCGCCGGTCACCAGCGCCTCGCATTGCTCGCGGCGAGCCAGCGCGTCGGCCACCCGCACCATCAGCCGGCGCTGGGCCAGCACCTGGAGGCGGCCGGCGCCCGAGCTGGCCAGTAGCCGCTGGGCCAGGCCGAACGGGACCACGAACAACCGCGAGCGGCCCTGGAAGCGGTTCAGCCGGGCGACCAGCGCGTAAGCCTTGTAGGCGGATTCGGGACCGGTCAGGGGCTGACCGCTGAAGTGCACGAAATCGCAGCGCAGGCCGCGCCTGAGCATCCGGTAGGCGGCCACCGGGGAATCGATCCCACCCGAGAGCAGGACCATCGCGCGGCCGCTCGTGCCGACTGGTAGGCCGCCCGCGCCGCGGAGGCGGTCGACCGACACGAACAGCTCGTGCTCGTAGGCCTCGACGTGCACCTCGAGCTGGGGATGCGAGAGATCGACGGCGAGGCCGAGCTCGTTCTTGACCGCGGCGCCGACCAGGCGGGATATGTCCATCGAGGTGACAGGGAAGTTCTTGTCGCGCCGACGTGAGCGCACCGCGAAGGAGCCCGCCGGGAGCGTGCGCACGAGCTCGACCGCGGCTCGTGCGGCGCGCGCCGTGGCGGGCTCGAGGCGCAGCGCGGCTTCCACCACGCTCAGGCCGGGCATCTCGGTGGCGACCTCGAGCGCTCGGGCCAGGCCGTCGGCCGGGGGGATGGCCAGGAACGAAGAACCACGCCGCTCGAGCTCGACACGGCCGGCCGCACCGCGCAGCGCCCGGCGCAGGTTTCCCTCGAGCACGGCCGCGAAGCGCGAGCGCTTGCGTCCCTTGAGCGCCAGCTCGCCGAACATGAGCAGGATGCAGGGCGCGCCGTTCGCCGGGCCGGCGGCGCGGATGAGGCGGTCGGCCGCTGTTTGTGCGACGGCGCTGGTCATGGGCGGCTGCTCGCGGTCAGGCTAGCGCGAGGCGCCGGCGCTCGGTGGTGTGCTCGCGGGGACGATCGGTGCAGCGAGGCCGAGGCGGCGAGCGCGCTCGAGCGCGCGGGCCAGCACCTCCTCAGCGCCCTCGATCTCGCCGTCGCGCATCAGGACCTGCCCCGCCACCACGGTGCTCTGGACGACCGCCCCCGAGGCGGCGTAGACCAGCGCGGCGGGAAGCTCGCCGAAGCTCAGCTCGGGCGCGCCCGCGCGCAGGAGCAGGAAGTCGGCGGGCTGGCCGACCTCGAGTCCGGGCGCGGCGCCGAGCAGGGGCGCGCGGCGGCCGGTGGCGATCTCCCACGTCTCCTCGGCGTTGATCGCGGCGCTGTCGCGCGCCTCGTGCTTCTGCATGAGCGCGAACACCTTCATGTCCGCGAACAGGTCGAGCGAGTTGTTCGATCCGGGGCCGTCGGTGCCGAGGCCGACCTGGATGCCGGCCGCGCGGGCCTCCAGGTACGGGAACACGCGGCCCACCGCGAGCTTGAGGTTCGCCACCGGGTTGGTGACGATGACCGCGCCGCGGGCGGCGATCAGCTGGAGCTCCTCGCGGTCGAGCCAGACCCCGTGGGCGAGAACGGTGTGCGGGGTCAGCAGGCCGACGCGGTCAAGGTAGTGGGCGGGGCGCTCCCCGCGGGCGCTCACGCAGTCGGTGACTTCCGGCTCGGTTTCCGAGAGATGGATCTGAACCGGGACGCCCTTCTCGGCGGCGGTCTCGGCGATCCAGCGCAGGCTCGGTTCGCTGACCGTGTAGATCGCGTGTGGGGCGAGCCCGGCGTGGACGCGCTCGTCGATCTCCGCCAATTCGTCGAGACTGCGCAGCGCGGCCTCGCGCATCGCCTCGGGGTTGCTGTCCACGTCGATCAGCGGCGCGGCCACGGTGGCGCGCAGGCCGGCGTCGCGCACCGCGCGGGCCGCGGCCTCGGGGTGCCAGTACATGTCCCAGAAGCGGACCGTTCCGCTGCGCACCATCTCCAGGCAGGCCAGCCGGGTTCCCCAGTACACGTCCTCGGGGTCGAGCCGGCGCTCGATCGGCCAGATCTTCTCCTCCAGCCAGCGCATCAGCGGCAGGTCATCGCCGTAGCCGCGAAACAGGGTCATGGCGGCGTGGGTGTGGCCGTTGATCAGCGGGGAGACCAGGAGCGCGCCGGCGCCGTCGAGCCGTTCGTCCTCGGGACGCGGCTGCACGTCGGGGCCGAGCTCGACGATCACGCCCGCCTCGGCGCGCAGCCCTATGGTCTGCCCGGCGTGAACGGCGCCGGTGACCGCGAGGCTCATGTCCTCTGTGCGAACGGGTCGCCGGGGACGCCCAGGCCGTGCTCCTGGAGGTCGATGGCGATCTGGGTCAGCGGTGCCTCGCGCCCGCGGGGCGCGGCCAGCGAGATGCCGGTTGACCAGGTGACCGGGAGGGCGATCACGGGCATGCCGGTCATGTCCCACAGCGCCGTGAATGCGATCAGCGGGTCGCCCGGTCCCGCCGGGTGGCCGCGCTCGTAGCCTGGCCCGCGTCGTAGCGGGAGGATTGGGAGGGTCGGCTCGAGGACGGCGTCGATGCCGTGTTCGGCGAACCACCGCTCCCACACCGCCGTGCTCTCGGCCCGGCGCGCCTGAGCGGCGCGGTAGGCCTGCGGGTCGGTGAAGTTGCGTGCGGCTTCGACAAACTCGGCGAGCTGCTCGCGGTAGCGATCATGCCGGTCGGCGTGGGTGCGGTGATAGGCCCAGGCCTCGGTCATCAGCACCGTGCTCAGGTCGTCCCAGTCGAGCGTCAACGGCGCCGCGAGCTCGATCACGCGCGCGCCGAGGCGCTCGCAGGCCTTCGCCGCCTCCTCGTATCCGCTCAGCACATCGCTATCTATGTGGATTTGTTTTACGCGGTCGGTGAGCGCGATGGTGACGCCATCGAGCGGACTCGGGCCGCTTCCCGGCGCGCGCGGAAGCGTGCCGATCTCCGCCATTGCCTCGAGCACCGCGGCGCAGTCGGACACCGTGCGGGCCATCGGGCCGGGGTGGTCGAGCGAGGGGGCGAGCGGGATGATCCCCTCGAGCGATAGCCGTCCGTGCGTCGGCTTGATCGCGCACGTTCCGCAGCAGGCAGAGGGGATGCGCAGCGAGCCGCACGTGTCGCTCCCGAGCGCCACCGGCGCCATGCGCGCGGCCACCGCGGCGGCGCTTCCGCCGCTCGAGCCACCGACGATCAGCTGCAGGTCGTGCGGGTTGCCGACC
Organism: Solirubrobacterales bacterium; assembly: GCA_019241635.1. Lineage (GTDB taxonomy): Bacteria > Actinomycetota > Thermoleophilia > Solirubrobacterales > Solirubrobacteraceae > Palsa-465. The sequence continues at coordinate 2,720 of JAFAWR010000156.1, read as the reverse complement.
TGGTCGGTTGTCCCGCCGGCCGCGAACTCATGGGTGTGGGTGTGGCCGAGCAGGACCATGTCGTGCGCGCGTAGCGCCGCCCAGGCGACGCAGTCGGCTTCGGCGGTGGCGTTGTCATCGAGGACGCGGCTCGAGGCGGTGAGGGGAAGTCCGCGCACCGCGTAGAGGTCCTTGACGCCGATCGGGATGCCGCACAGCAGTGGTGCTCTTTCGCCCTCCCGCGCGCGCCGTGCGTCGGCCTCGGCCGCCTGCTCGCGCGCGAGATCGGGATACAGCCGCACCCACGCGTTGACCGAGTCGGGCGCGCCGTCGAGCGTCGGCTTCCCGCCGTTTCGCTCCTCGATGCGGCGTAGGCACGCCTCGGTCAGCTCGACGGAGGAGAGCTGGCGAGCGCTCAGCAGCTCCGCGGCCTCTAGTACGCCGAGGTCAGCGGGATCGGACATGCGCGAAACCTACCGGCCGGCGCTTCGGGCGAGCCACTGCTCGAGTTCGGGCGCCGGCGCCGGTGCCGCGAACAGGAAGCCCTGGGCGGCGTCGCAGCCCAGCCGACGCAGGGCATCGCGCTGCGGGGCGGTCTCGATGCCCTTGGCGATCGCGGGCAAATCCGCGGCGTGCTGGGCGGCGAGCACGCCCCCCAGCATCCGGCCGAGCTTAGTGTCGGTGGCCGCCGCGGCGGTGGTGGCGCGGTCGAGCTTGACCGCGCTCCAGGGATGGCCCGAGAGCGTCCGGAGCGACGCGCGGTCGCTGCCGAAGTCGTCCAGGCAGAGCCGGACCCCGAGCGTGGCCAGCACGTCCAGCGCCGCGGCGCCTCCGCGCGGGTCCTGCTCGAGGCTTGCCTCGGTCACCTCCAGCGAGAGCAGTCCCGGCGGGATGCCGGCCTCGCCGGTGGCGCGCTCGATCACGCCCGGGAGCTCTGTGGAGCGCAGCGTGCGCGAGGACAGGTTCACGCTCACCGGCGTGCCATCGTCGATCAGCCCGTCGGTGCGCCAGCGCGCCAGGGCTTGGCACGCCTCGGCGAGAACCCAGTGGTCGATGTCCACGATCAGGCCGGTCTCCTCGGCCAGCGGGAGGAACTCCGCCGGGGGCTGCAGGCCGCGTTCGGGATGCTCCCAGCGCACGAGCGCTTCCACCGAGAGCACGCGGTTGTCGGCCAGCCCGAGCACCGGCTGGAAGTGCAGCTGGAGTCCGGCATGCTGGAGCGCCTCGCGCAGCCGCGACTCGAGCTCGAACTCGCTCGTCGCCTCGTATGACTCGACGCCGCCGCCGCGGCGCTTGGCCTGGTACATGGCCAGGTCGGCCTCCCGGATGAGCTCCTGGGGCATCGTCTGTTCGCTGCGCGCGCGGGCGATGCCGACGCTGGCCTGGAGGGTCACCTGGGTGCCGCTCAGCGCGAACGGCTCGGCGATGGTGCCGCGCGCCCGCTCGGCCACGCGCCGCGCCTCGCGCTGTCCGCGCAGGTCCTCGCACAGGATCACGAATTCATCGCCGCCGTAGCGGGCAACCGTGTCGCCGGGGCGCAACACGCGCTGCAGCCGCCGCGCCACCTCGACCAGCAGTTCGTCGCCCGCCTCGTGGCCGAGGTTGTCGTTGACGTTCTTGAAGCCGTCGAGGTCAAGGAACAGCAGGGCCAGCGAGGTCGGCCGCCGGCGCGAGCGCGCCACCGCGACGTTGAGGCGGTCGAGCAGAAGCGCGCGGTTGGGCAGGCCGGTCAGCGAGTCGTGGAGCGCCTGGCGGGCCAGCCGGGTCTCGGTCCGCTTACGCGCGATGGCGTAGCGGACGGCCCGGCCCAGCGATTCGCCGTCGGTGTTCGGCTGGAGCAGATAGTCCTGAGCGCCCTCGTAGATCGCCCGTAAGGCGAGCGCGTCGTCGGAGGATGCGACCACCACGACCGGCTCGTCGGACACGCTGGCCAGAGCCGTCCGGATCGCGGACTCCGGGTCATCGCTGCCGGCGAGCGCGAGCACCACGCAGTCAACCGGCTCCTCGTGCAGAGCCCGGCGCAGACGAGTCGCTCCGGTGCACACCTGCACGTCGGAGTCCCGGCCCAGGAGTGCCTGAATCCTGGCCGCGCCGTGCACGTCTTCGCCTACGACGATGAGTCGTAGGGGTTCGCTGAAGTCCTTTTCGCCGGGTGGCCCCAACCCCACGAGATTCCCCATCTCTTTCCGTGACTATGAGTGCCACGAGGCTAGCGCAGTTCGCTAGATTTGCGGCCGATATTCATGGCGAGCGGGGCGAAACAGCTCTTGGGGGGGCTGGTCGCGGCGGTAGCGCTCGCGCTGTTCGCCGCGCCGGCGGCGCTGGCGTTCACCGCCCACGGGAGCGTCGGACAGGTTTGGGCTCTCGGCGCGCATCCGGGGGAGCGGCTGGCTTTGCTCGACGCGCGGGGCCGCGTCGTCTCGGTGCGCGCCGCCGGGCCGCTCGGCGGCCTGGTGTTTCGCGGCCTCGCCCCCGGCGCCGGCTACCGCGTGCGGGACCTGGGGAGCGGCGCGCCACCTACACCCACTTTGACCGTTTTACCGGACCGATCGGCGCCACCGAGCACGAGCATCTACCGCCAGCGGCTTGTCCGCTCGGGCTACGGCTACCTCACGGTCCGCGACGGGATCAAGCTGGCCATCGACGTCCGCCTGCCGTCGGGCCCGGGGCCCTATCCGACCGTCGTCGAGTACTCGGGCTACGGCTACGCCGACCCGGCCGGGCCCCAGAGCGGCATCGCC
>JAFAWR010000241.1 GCA_019241635.1 Solirubrobacterales bacterium | reverse complement strand
GTCGAGCCCGATGGCCTCCGGGAAGGAGAGCCCGGTGAACGGCAACGTGGTCGGCGACCCTCCGGCGGGCAGCTCGAGTATGCGATTGTTTTCACTGTCGGCGACGAACACGTCACCGGACGCGTCGACGTTGACGTCCTGCGGCAGTCTGAGCCCGGTGAAGGGCAGGGTGGTCTGCGAGCCCCCGGCGGGCAGCTCCACCACCCGGTCGTTGCCGGAGTCGACGGCGAACACGTCGCCGGTCCCATCGACGGCGACCGCGTTCGGGCCACTCAGGCCGGTGAAGGGCAGGGTGATCTGCGAGCCGCCGGCGGGCAGTTCGACCACGCGGTTGTCGCCGTAGTCGGCGACGAAGACATCACCCGAGCGGTCGACCGCGACGGCGACTGAGCCGTCGAGTCCGGCGAAGGGCAGGGTGGTCTGCGCGCCACCGACGGGCAACTCCACCACCCGGTTGTTGCCAGCGTCAGCGACGAACACGTCACCCAAGCGATCGACCGCGATCCCCCCCGGCTGGATCAGCCCGGTGAACGGGACTGTGGTCTGCGTGCCGCCGGCGGACACCTCCACCACCCGGTTGTTGTCGGCATCGGCGACCAACATGTCGCCCGAGGCGTCGGGGGCTATGCCCTCCGGAAAGTTCAGCCCGCTGAACGGGAGGGTGGTCTGCGAGTACGTGATTGCCTGCGCCGGTGCGGCCGGTGCGGTCAAGACCACCAGCGCGCAGAGCGCCGGGAACCACAGCCACCGGCGCGCACGTGGTCGCGGCGATGCCAATCCGTCAGTGATCATGAGCCCTCCTGGGATCATCGGGCGGCTGAGCCGATGGATGACCTGTCCAGCCGCCGCATGGCACTTTCCTGGAACTGCGTGACCGGCGCCGGTGCATCTCATATCTGGCCGGGTGGGACGTATTGCGCGGTGAAGTGGGGCGCGTGGCACGTGCCGACGCTGGCCGAGCCGGTGGCCTGGTGGACGGTCGTGAACGTCCCCGACAGGGTCATCGTTCCCGTGAGGTTGGTTTCCTTGCCGCGGCCACGACGGGTGGCACCGGCGAACTTCTCACCCACGGCTGGGCCGTGGTACGAGAACGAGCCGCCCGATCGCAGGGTCGCGTCGCGCTTGGACATCCACGAGTAGCCCGTGCCGTGCGCGGAGCGCACGCCGATGCCGGTGGCGCCGCAGCTCACGTGAATGCTCAGCTTGTTCCGTCCGGCCAGGGTGAGGTCGACCGAGGTCCCCGTGGTGGTGGTCCCGGCCCCCCATTCGTAGGTTCCGTTGCTGATCGGCTGCGCAGCGAGTGCGCTCCCGGCGATGGCCAATGAGGCGATCACGACGAGCGCGCTCGTCCGCCGGCTGTGCTTGCACATGGTGCTTCTCCTTTGTATACGTGTAAGAGACCGGCTCATCGCATGACGAGCTCCAAGGCGCCGGCTGCTCATCGCGGGGCTCGGTGGGTCGCAGGAACGCTCACCGCGAGCCCGACGGTCCGGGAGGGTCCGCCACGCGGCGTGAATGTGACCGTGATCGACACTTTGACGCGCCCGCGACGAGCCGCGGTGGCGGCCGCGCGCGTGGGCCGGATGGTCAGGACGACGCTGCCCGCGCCCGGCAGGCTGGCCGCGCCGGACCCGTAAAGGTGGTGCCGATGGTTTCGGCCACCACCCGTGGTCACAGCGCGGGCGGACAGGCTACCTGGGGTGCTCGCCGACAGCGTGAGTTCGATCCGCCCACCGCGGGTCACCGCGTGGCGCACCAGCGAGAACTGGACCGCAGCAGGACCATGGCCCGTGCCTGCGCCGGTCGGCCCGCCGCCGCCACCGCCACCGCCGCCACCACCACCGCACGCCCCGCAGCCGTCGGACGGCCCGACGTCCGCGGGTCCGAAGTACGGGTCGACTCCGCCCGGAATGATCAGTCGATCGCTCATCCCCGTACAGCTCGGCCACCCGGCCAGGGAGACCAGGTGAATGCCGTCAGGCGCGTCGTAGACCAGCGACTGGCCATCCGGGGAGAACGAGATACGCAGCGACTGAAAGCCGGTCGGACCGATGTTGCAGGTGTCGACCGGAACGTTTGCCGGGTCGCCGGGAGACTCGGGCGGCGGGCCCGTGGTCGCGTAGATGCGAATCTCGTTGCCGATCCCGCCCTGTGTGTTGGCCAAGAACGCGAGCTTGTCACCGGCGCGGGTGATCGCCGGGTCGGTCAGCGACAGGCTCTGATCCGGATCACTGAACCACTGAACCTGGCTGTTGTCGGGCCCACCCAATGTGTAGGTCGCGACGTCGTCGATCCCGATCCCGGTCGTGGTCATGACCAGATGCGAGTCATCGATCCACGCCGGATCGTCATACTCCTGCTGGCCGCTGGTCTGGTTGGGCTGCGAGAAGGAGCTCGCCGACCCCCACCAGGTCGAGAACACATCCGTGAACGACCAGCACCCGCAGATCGGATCCCACACGCCGCTGTCGGTGTCCTCCCCCCCATAGGCCTGGTTAACCCCGTCGGGAGAGATCACCGGATCCACCGGCCCGATCCAATTCGGCGCCGCACCCGTGAACGACGTCCCGAACGCCGGCGCGAGCGGGACCCCGGAGCGGTTCAGTCGGTACAGCTCGGTTCCCGCCTGCGCCAGGATCGTGCCGTTGTCGGCCTGCGAGGCGAACCCCCACCCGCCGCCGGTAGTCACCTGACGCTGGACGGTGCCGTCGGCGCTGGCCAGCCACACATTGCCACCCTTGATGTACACGATGCTCGACGCACCCGCGAGGGCAGGCGCCGCGGCCAGCACCAGGAGCGCGGCCGCCAAGCCCATGATCGTTCGTAGGAGTCTCATCACCGTTACCTTTCACTCGTAGCCAATGCCGTCAGGGGGTCAAGTCGCGAGGCACGCCTCGCCGGAGCGATTGCCGCGATCATCCCGGCGATCACCGCGACCACGACGAACACCACGATCGGTCCGAACGGGACCGCGAAGCGCAGCCCCTGTCCACTCAGTGCTGCCGTGACCAGGCCGGCCAGGAACAGACCGACGGCGATCCCGAGCGCGGCTCCGAGCAGCGCCGTGATCACGCTCTCGTGCCGGATCATGCGGCGCACCTGCCGGCGCGTCATGCCGATCGCGCGCAGCATCCCGAGCTCGCGCGTGCGCTCGAACACGGCGAGCGCAAGCGTGTTGACGATCCCGAGCAGGCTGACGATGACCGCCAGCGCGAGCAGGACATCCACCATCGCCACGAGCTGCCCGACCCAGGCGAGCTGGCTGGCGGCGAACGTCGACGCCGTGAATAGCTTGACTCCGGGGTAACGGATCAACCGCGCCTCGAGCGCAGCCCGCGCCGCCGGGCCCGGATGGCCCACCTCGACAAAGGTCAGACGGGCGCGGGCCAGCGGGAACGCACGGTTGAACGTGGTGGTGGCGAGGGTGATCGGTCCGAGCGACAGCGGCTGCCACTTCGGCGGTACCTCGATGCCACGAATGATCAGCGTGGCGGCCCGGCCGTCGATGAGGGTCAGGCGTAGGTGACTCCCGAGCCCAAGGTGGTGCGAGCTCGCGAAGCCCGAGTCGACCAGCGCCCCATCGCCTGACAGGCCGGCCAATGACCCGGCCTTCCACTGATAGCGGTAGGCCGCGGCGATCGTCTTCGGATCGACGCCGTTGACCGTGACCGTGTTTCCGTACGCCCGGGCCTGATCCTGTCCGATCGTGGATGTGCTTCTCACGCCCGAGGCGGTCGCGAGCGCGCCCCCGACGGTGGGATCGATCGGCGAGTACCCGTCGTCGGCCGCCGCCACATACGGCGCAGTGATCTGTTGCTTGAGGACGCCGGTCGTCGATTGGCGAAGCTCGGCCGCGAACGCGGAGACCAGCACGACGAGCGCGACGCCGATCATCAACGCAGCCGCGGTCGTGGCGGTGCGGGAGGGATTGCGCATCGCGTTGCGCCGCGCCAGGGCGCCGGCCACGCCGCCAATCCGCTCCGCGGGACGCCCGAGCACCGACGCGAGCGGCCCGGCGACGCGCGCCGAGAGCATCGCCAGCGCGACGAATAACAGCAGGCAACCTGGGACGATCAGGGCGAAGCGCGCGCCGATCGTGATCCCGCTCACGAACAAGCCGGCGGTGAGCATGGCCAGCGCCACCGCCGTCAAGGCGTTCGCGAGCCGCCGCCCACGGTGGCCGGGGCCTGCCGGGACATACGACCCCTCGCGGAGCGCGAGCACCGGGTCCACGCGCGTTGCGCGCAGGGCGGGAGCGATCCCCGACACGGTGGTGACCAACACCCCGACGAGTGGCGCGACGATCGCCGTGTGGAGAGCAAATACCGTCCCGGCGCGGGGCAGCGACAGCCCCAGTGACGCCATCAGCGAGCTCAGTCCCTTCGCCAGGCCCAACCCGGCAAGCACTCCAACCGCGGACGCGCCGACGCCGAGCGCCAGCGCCTCGACCAGCACCGACCCGAGCACCTGGCCGCGCGAGGCGCCGAGCGTCCGCAGGATCGCCAGCTCCCGCGAGCGCTGCGCGACGGTGATCGCCAGGGTGTTGAAGATCGTGAACGCGCCGACGAAGACCGCGATACCCCCAAAGGCGAGCAACGCGATCTCGATGATCGCGATGAACTGCTTGAGCCCCGCGAGGTCGAAGCGGTCCTGCGCGGCCGCGCTCTGGACCTGTGTCCATGCCGGGATCACCGCGTCGAGCGCCGCGCGCAAGGCGGTCGGCGACACCCCCGGCCGGGCCTTGACCACGATCGAGTCGTAGCGCCCGCTCTCCCCGAACAGTCGCTGCGCCGCGGCCAGGTCGAACACCGCGAAGGTCGCACTGCCGATCGAATCGACGCTGTTGAACGTCGCAATCCCGGACACGGTGAAGCTTCGTACCGGGCCACGGCCTTCGATCTGCACCCGGCTGCCCACGGCCAGGTGCCGCCCTGAGGCGGTGCCGGCGTCGATGACCACCTCGCCATCGCTCGCCGCGAACCGTCCGGCGCGCAGGCGGAACGGGGTGAGCTTGGCAGCGCCCGGTGCCCCGGCGTCGTAGCCAACGCCGAAATACGGCCCGTGGCCGATCGCGTTGCCGTGCCGATCGATGATCCGCGTCTGATCGTTGGTGAGATCGCCAATCGCCGTGGCCACTTGACCGACGGACCTCACGCGCGCCAGCAGCGCCGCCGGCACCGTGGGCTGGCTCGCGGTGCCGGTGCGGCCGATGTGAAAGCTCGTCCGGGCGTCGACCACGGCGTCGGTGCCCCGGTAGGACGCGGTGGTGAGCGAGTCCGCGGCGTGGCGCAGTGTGTCCGAGAGCGTGAACGCGGCGCTCACCATCGCGACACCTAGGACGATGGAGAGCGCGGTCAGTACGGTGCGGGCCCGCCGCCCCGTGACGTTTCTCAGCGCCAGGCGGATCATCGCAGCACCGCTGATTCGGGCATGAGAACGGTCGCGTCCCGAGCCCGCTCGCGGTCGGACACGATGCGCCCGTCAGCCAGGTGGATGATCCGATCCGCGATTGCCGCCGCTCGCGGGTCGTGGGTGACCAGCAGGACCGTGACACCGTGCAAATCGGTGGCCCGGCGGAGCAAGGCAAGCACCTCCTGGCTGGCGCTCGAGTCCAGGTTGCCCGTCGGCTCATCCGCGAACAGCACCTCCGGGCTGGTGACCAGCGCGCGGGCCAGTGCGACGCGCTGCTGCTGCCCGCCCGAGAGCTGCGCGGGCCGGTGATGGCGGCGCTCGAACAGCCCGACGGTCTCGAGCAGCTCGGTCACCCAGGCCGGATCGGCTGCTTCACCGGTGAGCTGGAGGCGCAGCATCACGTTCTCCTCCGCGGTCAGCATCGGAAGCAAGTTGAAGGCCTGGAAGACGAAACCGATGTGACGGCGACGCAGCAAGGTCAGCTGCCGGTCGTCGAGGCTGGTGATGTCGCGACCCCCGATGGAGACGGCGCCGCTGGTCGGCCGGTCGAGTCCGGCGAGGATGTGCATCAGGGTCGACTTTCCTGACCCCGATGGCCCCATCACCACGGTGAACTCACCGGCTGCCACGTCGAGCGTGACGCCCCGCAGCGCATCGACCGGAGCCTCGGCGCTCCCGTAGGTGCGAGTGACGTCGGTCGCGGACACCGCTGACGGAGTCGCTCCGGGTGCCCGGTCCAGCGGCGCCGGTTCTGCAGTAACTGTCATGTGACTCATCGATTGGCCTTCCTCGTGTTTGCCCCGTTCAAGAATGCGAGGGAAAGCTCTCAAAGCGGGCTCGAGATGTCGTCGGCCCCGGGAGCGATCTTTCCCGGCCGAGAGTCCGATTTCGCCGTGCCACGAGGATGAGGCGGGTCCTCCTCAGGTAGGACCCGAAGTCACCGCAGCGGGGGATGAAATGGCGCAGCCGGCGCGGTAGCGTCCGCACCGTGCAAACAGTCCCGGGGGCGCGCGTGAGGATCGCCGGTCGCAAGCTCGACGGCGCCTGGTGCATGCGTTCGACGAGGTGTACGCGTGAAGGCGCGTAAGCTCGGCCTCGTCGCGGTCGACCGCATCCTCGCGGCCGCGCTCACGATCGCATCGATCGGCACGTCGCTGTCCCGCCACAACGAATGGTTCGTGCTGATCGCCGGCGTCACCGTGACCGCGAGCGTCGCCTGGCGGCGATTCGCACCCAGGCCGACGACCGCCGTCGCGATCGTCGGGATCAGCGCCTATGCGCTGGCGAGCGGCAACCCGCACCTGACCACCGAGCCGGCCGCCGTGGGGCTGAACTTCTACATGCTCGGACGACGCTCGGGCGAGCATCCTGACAGCGGGCTCGACTGGCTGTTCCTGGGGCTCGCCGCGGGCGCGATCGCGGTCGACCCTGCCGTGCCTTCGCCGATCGACGTCGTCATCACCTGGTCGCTGTTCGCGGGTGGCCCGTTTGCCGCCGGCCGCGTGGTGGGCACCCGCAGTGCCCTCACCGCCGAGCTCCGTGCCAACGCCGACCGTCTGGCGCGCGAGCAACAGGCGCGCGCCGAGCGCGCCGCCGCCGAGGAACGCAACCGGATCGCGCGGGAGCTGCACGACATCGTGGCCCACAGCGTAAGCGTGATGGTGATCCAGGCCCAGGCGGCGCGGCGGATCGCGCCAGACGACCCCGACGCGGCGCGCGCCGCGCTGCGCTCGGTTCAACGCTGCGGCCGGGACGCACTGGTCGAGATGCGGCGCATGATCGGCGTGCTGCGTCACGACCCGACCGACCTGCTCGGGGCGGCGACGCCGGGCATGTCTGAGCTCCGCGGACTCGTCGATCGTGCCGCCGCGTCAGGGCTTGGGGTCGAGCTGGTGATCGAGGGGTCTTCGCGCGAGCTGCCGGCCGACCTCGACCTGTTGGTCTACCGGATTGTCCAGGAGGCGCTTACCAACGCGATCAAGCACGCCGGTGCGGCCAGCGCGCACGTGCGGGTGAAGTTCGCCGATCACGACCTCGCGCTCGAGGTCAC
>JAFAWR010000191.1 GCA_019241635.1 Solirubrobacterales bacterium | reverse complement strand
CCTTGATGTATGGGCTCAGGACGTCAGTGAGAAACTCGCTCTCGCCGAGCAGTACCCCGACCACGACTCCCGCGATCACGCCGTAGACGAATCCGAGCAGCGCCTCCTTCATCGTGGTCCAGATCTGCAGCCACAGGGAGCCGTATTGGGTTCCGTTGTTGACCCAGTCCTTGAGCTGGGTGACGATGCCACTCGGCTTGCCCCAGAAGAACGGGTCGACGATCTTCGCGTCCGCGAGCAGCTGCCAGCCCCCGAAGAAGACCACGAAAGTCACTATCCGGGCCGCCCAGACAATCAGCCGACGCCGGCGCCGGCGCCGGCGGTCGGCCATCGCGATCTGCAGCTCGGAAGCGGCCTGGTCGGGGTCGGCCGCCGACTCGTGCGCCGGATCGGCGACCCGGTCGGGCTGCATCGGCTCGGTGCGGGTCAACGAATCCCAGTTCATGGCTGCTCCTCCCGACTGGCCGCCGAGGCGGCTGTGCGTGCATAGGCGCGCTCGACCTCCTCGCGCAGCGACTCCCAGATCTGATGGTGCAGGTCTCGGAAGCGATCCCCGAAGCGGATCTCCTGCACGGCGCCGCGGGGCCGCGGCAGGTCGACGCTGTAGGTCGCCTTCACCGTCCCCGGGCTCGCGGTGACGACCACGACCTTGTCGGCCAGCGCGATCGCCTCTTCGAGATCGTGGGTGATGAACATCACCGTCGGACGCGACTGCTCCCACAGCGTGAGCAGTTCGTTGGACATGATCGCCTTCGTCTGCACGTCGAGCGCGCCGAATGGCTCATCCATCAGCAGCACCGAGGGCTCGGTAATCAATGCAGCGGCAAGGCTGACTCGCTTGCGCATACCGCCGGAGAGCTGGTGCGGATAGTGATCCTCGAATCCGGAAAGGCCGACGCGGCGCAACCAGTCACGCGCCCGGGCCCCAGCCTCACGTTTGCCCACACCGGCGAAGACAGGCCCCATCATCACGTTGTTGACCACCGACTTCCAGGGCATCAACGCATCGGACTGGAACACGAACCCGGTTCCAGGGGTTACTCCGTCGACCACCCGGCCTCCCACGGTGAGGGTCCCTGCGCTCGGCCTGTCCAGGCCGGAAACCATCCCGAGTGTCGTCGATTTGCCGCACCCGGTCGGACCGACGATCGCGCAGAACTCACCGGGCTTGACCGTGAGCGTGAAATTTCGCAGCGCGGTGAATGCCACGCCGGCGGGGTTGACGAACCGCCTGGCGACGCCTCGTAGTTCGATCCCTGCCGCCTGGGCGGGGGCTGAGTTTCCCGGCCGCTCCGCAGACGAGCCCGCACGCGAATTGGTGGCCGCTCTGGCCGCCATCGTTGTCTCCTCCTCCGTCGCCTACACAACCACGGTGCGCCGCGTCGGCGTCCGTTCGGGCAACGTTAGGCCCGCCCAGATCGAGCGGCAAGGCTTCTGCGCCTTGATCCGCAACTACGCGTTTCTCGCCGTTTTGCGCGTTTTGCTCACGTAAGTTGCGGCGCCGCTGGGTATCCATACACTGGGCCGAGGAGAGGAACGTGTGGCGTCGTGGAAAGCTGTCCAGTCGAATCCTGGCCAGCGTCGTGGCGATCCTGGTCGCGACGACCCTGATCGGATTCGGCCTCAACGCGATCAGCCGCCGGGCTGAGCTCGAGCGCGAGTACCAGGAGCGGGCGCTCGTCGTCGCGCAGACGTTCGCCGCCACACCGTCGGTCCGGGAGGGCCTATTTCGGCACGACGCGGCCGACCGCCTGCTGATCCAGGAGCTCGCCGAGCAGGTGCGGCGCGACACCGGGGCCAGCTACGTCGTGGTCATCGACCGAGACGGCATCCGGTATTCGCATCCCGGTCGCGCACTGATCGGCAAACGCGTCGAGGAGCCCGTGGTGGCGCTCGACGGGCGAAACCACCTGGGCGTCGATCACGGCAATCTGGGCGTGTCGGCCAACGCGAAGGTCCCGCTTCGCGCGCCCAATGGAGAGGTCATCGGCGAGGTCTCGGCCGGCATTCCGGAGGCCCGCGTCTCCGACCAGCTGGTTCAGGACCTACCTCAGCTCCTGCTGTATTTCCTCTGCTCGCTAGCGATCGGGCTGATCGCATCCCTGCTGCTCACCCGAAGGCTGAAGCGCAGCACGTTCGGACTGGAGCTCGAGGAGATCGCCGCGCTCGTCCAGGAGCGCGAGGCCATGCTGCACAACATCCGCGAGGGTGTGATCACCGTCGACCAAAGAGAACAAGTGACGCTGATAAACGACGAAGCGCGCCACCTGCTATCGGTGGGCGACGCCGCGGTGGGTGCGCCGATCGGCGAGCTCGTAGCCGAGGGGCGTCTCCGCGGTCTGTTGACCGGTGCGATTTCCGGGCGGGATCAGGTGGTCCTGACCGACGAATATGTCCTCGTCGTCAACCGGGTGCCCGCCTCCCGCGACGGGCGACACCTTGGGGCGGTCATAACCCTTCGCGATCGCACCGAGCTCGAGGCTCTGATCCGGGAGCTCGACGGGGTCGCGGCGCTTACCGACGCGCTCCGCGCTCAGCAGCACGAATTCTCAAATCGGATGCACACGCTTGCCGGATTGATCGAGTTGGGTGACCATGACGCGGCTGCCCGCTACGCACTCGACGTCTCGCGCGGCGGCGGTGCCCTCGCGGAGACGATCAGGGCCCAGGTCGAGCGGCCCGAGATCGCCGCGATGCTCCTGGCCAAGATGACGGTGGCCGCCGAGCGGACCGTGACGCTGAGGCTGTCCGCGGACTCCCGTCTGCCCGACGAGGGTCTCGATATCGGCGCGTTGCTGACCGTGGCGGGCAATCTGATCGACAACGCCATCGATGCCGCCGCGAGCGGCCACCGGCCCGGGGAGGTCACCGTGCGGCTCGTCGGAGGCGAGGCGGTCACCATCGAGGTGACTGACAGTGGCGATGGTGTACCAGACGAGTTCATCCCGGCGATTTTCAGTGACGGCTTTACCACCAAGGCGGCAACGGACGATCGTCAGCGCGGGATTGGACTGGCGCTCGTTCAGCGGCTCGTCCACCAGGCTGGAGGACGCATCGACGTACGATCGGAGAACGGGACGACGTTCACGGTGGTGCTGCCGGTCCCTGACAATGCACCCCCGGCGGTTGGCGCGTGATCAAGGTCTTGATCGTCGAGGATGACTACCACGTGGCGACGATCCATGGTGCCTACGTACGCAAGGTCGAGGGGTTCGAGGTCACTGCTCAGGCCTCGACGCTGGCCAGCGCGCGCCGGGAGATCGACCGACTGGTGCCCGACTTGGTACTGCTCGACCTGTTCCTCCCCGACGGCGACGGCCTGGACCTGCTCCGCGAGGCGCCCGCGGCGGCCGAGACCCGTCCGGACTTCATCGTGATCACGGCCGCGCGTGATCTGAAGAGCGTACGCGCGGCGATCCGGCTCGGCGCCGTCCACTACCTGGTCAAGCCGTTCAACTTCGCGCAGCTCGAGGAACGTCTCATCGCGTACCAGTCCGTGCACCGGCGCTTGGAGCGCATGGGTACCGCCGAGGAGCGCGAGGCGGAGCAGCACGAGGTAGATGCGCTGTACAACCTCCTGCGAGGTCCGACCGCGATGCCGAAGGGACAATCAGGTCAGACCATGACGCTGATCAAAGAGGTGCTTCAGTCCTCGCCGGACGAGCTGTCTTCCACCGAGATCGCGGCCCAGGTCGGCATCAGCCGCTCCACCGCTCAGCGTTACCTGGCGGAAATGGCGCGCCAGGGTCGCATCGAAGTCAGGCCGAACTACGGAACGACGGGACGTCCTGAGCACCGCTACCGCATCCGGCAGGCGGGCACCCAGCCCTGATCCCTGGAGCATCTGGACGCCCCGAGGGCGTGCCCTATTGGCCGAGTTGATCGCCCTCGATTTGCCGGTCGAGCTCGAGGAGAGTCTCGGCATCCGACGCCGCATCGGCTTGCAGATCGGCCGAGTTTCGGTGCAGGCGGGCCATCTCCTGATTGCCTCGCTCCTCGTTGTCCCGGGCCCGCTGACGGGCGTTTTGCTCGCGCTCCCGGGCGCTCTCGGCCCGCGCCTTGGCGTTTTCCTGAATGCGCTCAGACACGGCACGCGAGTTTAGTTCAGGCAGACGTCACCCGGCTCGTCTGCCGCCGATGCACGGCTAGGCCGGCGGCGGCGGCCAGCAACAGCGTCGGCAGCATCACGAGCAGGCCGGCGCGCAGGCTCACCGCCTGGGCGATCGCGCCGGCCAGCAGCGGGCCGCCCATCTGTCCAATCGCGGCGACGCTGAGGATCTCGCCCAGCGCACTGTCGGCGGTGCCTCCACTGGCCTGCACGTGGAGCGAGGAGGTGAGCGGGAACAACGCGCCGATCCCCGCACCGGCAAGGACGATTCCAATGACTGCGGCCAGCGCACCAGTCGCCGCGAGAAGGAAGGGGAGCCCACACAACACCGAGGTCATGGCCAGGACAAGCACGCGTTCCGGGGACTGGGTGCGCGCCAGCCGGCTCGCGACGAGCCGGCCGGCCAGGTTGGCGGCGTAGAGGACGCTGACCAGCGCCACCGCGGTGGCCCGCACGATGCCAACCGATTCGTTGAGGTAGCTCGCCAGCCAGAAGCTGAGGGCAAACTCGAGCGCGACGATCGCCACGACGATCATCAACGTCGGCTGAAGCCCACCGGGCCGCGCTCGCTCCTCAGTGCGGCTCGACGCCTCGGGGAAATCCGCGCGCAGCACGAGGAGAACCGCCGAGGCCACGATTCCCGCGCCCACCACGAAGGCGAACCGCCAGCTGACGGCGGTTTCCGCGAGCGCGCCGATCACGAGTGGCGTGACGATCCCCGCGAGGCTCACCGCGACCTCGCCCTCGGACATGGCAACTGCGCGGCGAGGGCCGTGCGCATCAGCCAGCGCGGCCCACACCCGGATCAACGCCAACGTGGCCAGGAGCCCCATCAGCAGGGCGGCCGGGATGGTTATCGCCGCGGCGTTCCCGTAGCCAAGGGCCAGTCCCGCCAGAGCTGCGCCTCCCAACCCAACCGCGACCATGCTTCGGCGCCCGAGCGGGAGGCGATCCCGCGTCAACAGCAGCCCGGCCATGCCGCCTCCCGCCGCGATGGCCACCTGATGTGCCGCCCCGACCAGGTACGAGATGCCCTCGGCCGAGCGGATATACGGGAGCGACGGGCCCAGCACCGCATTGCCGTACCCGAAGGCGAACAGGGCCCCGAACGCGGTCCAGGTGAAGTGGTTGCGGCGGTAGGCCATGCCCTCCGGGGTTACCCGGCGAGCGGCCGTCAGAAAGCGGAAGGCGAATCGTGCCGGACGGTCGCACCCCGGGTTCGCCCTGCGCGACAACGAGCTCCAGATCTGAGCAGTCGCGGCGGTTCTGGCTGATCTGGAACCGGCCTAACCGCACACTCGGCCCGTCGGCTTGGTCGAGTGTGCGTTTTGCGACGCTATATGGGTGATTTCCGCACACTCGGCCGCCGGCGAGCGTCGAGTGTGCGGTTAGCCCCGTGATCGAGGGCTCGGGGGCGGCGGCGGCGCTAGCTGGACGAGCCCGCGCCGGACGCGGACCGGTGCTTTTGGATGAAGTGGTCGAGCTTCGTCTTCAGCGATTCCAAGTGCTGGTGGATCGCGTCCTCATCGTGCTCGACGTTCTTGGCCATCTGGATCAACAGATCGAGATCCGACCTGAGCTCGTCCGGGTGGGTTTCGTGCGAATCCTCAGCCATCACATCTCCTGTCGACGTGCGCCCCCCTCCTGCTCCGATCGCCAGCCTAGGCCAGGCCGCCACCCGCCGTCAAGGCTGGCGGGCGGAACCCTCGTCCCGTCTCACGTCAGACCGCGCCGACACGGCTGGGCGCCGGTCACTGGTCGGCAACGCTCGCGCCGGATTGTGCGGTCATGAACAGGCTGAACCCGTCCCAGTCCGTCTCGAGCCCGTCCATATCCATCGTCGCGAAAGCGCTGCGCTCGGTGGGGAAGGCAACCCGCCACCATCCTCCGTTGACCGCCGAGATATCGGGACTCGCTCCGGCTTCCATGGGTATGTTGGAGTGAGTCGTGACGGTTCCGGTGGCGGAGTCGAGCGTCGCCAGGGTGTCATTAGGAGTCTCGAAAGCGGCGACCCACCCGCTGCCCACCGAGGTGATGCTCGGGCTGCTCCCGGGTGCCACCTGCACGCCCCAGTTGTGCGCCGCATGGCCGGGCTCGAGGGTCTCGAGGTCGTTGGAGCCGTCCACGTAGGCGGCCTCCCAGTTGCCATCGGCCAGGAACGTCACGCTGGGGCTGGTGTTGCTGGCCAGGCGTGCGCCCCAGTTCGTGGCCGCAGATCCGGGCTGGAGGGTGTTCAGGTATCCGCTGCCGTCCGCGTAGGCGACGACCCAGTTCCCGTAGTTGGTTCCAAACGATGTGATGCTGGGACTCGTGCCCGGCGCCATCTGGCTCCAGTAGGTGGCGGCCTGTCCTGGCTCGAGCGTGTACAGGCCGTGGCTCCCGGACTGGTAGGCGAGGACCCAATTGGTGTGTCCGGTTCCCAGGAAGCTGATGCTCGGGCTCGAGTTCGGGTCCATCGTCGCGCCCCAGTTCGTCGTGGCCTGCCCCAGCCCGACGGTATACAGGTAATTCCCCGTCGCCTGGTATGCGGCGATATAACCGGTGCCATTGTTGAGCGTGGTCACGCTCGGGCTGGTCGCCCCGTAGATAGCTGGATAGCCCTGGCTGGGTTGCCATTCGCTCTCGTGCCCAGACGAGTCGATCGTGTACAGGTTGTGATTGGCGCTGTTCGAAAACGCGATCGGGCCGAAGATCGGGCCGTATTCCCAATTGGTTGTTGTCTGGAGCGTCGGTGTCTTGGAGTAATCGCACCGCGAGTCAGCTTCGGCTGCTGCAGACGTCTCGTTGAAAGCGAGGATGCAGTACGCCACCCGCGGGACCCCGGCACCATTGTCACTCTGCCCCCACCCGGCTGGGCCGCCTGGGGCCAGGAGCCCGTCCTCGGGGTAGTACGGCCGGTTGATCCCAAGCAGCGCCGAGTCGAAGGTGTCCGAGCCATGCATGGGATAGCCGTCACCGAATGTCTCGAACTCGTACCAGAAGGCATGCTGCACGAGTGACGATTGCTCGAGGGTCAGCCAGTCCTCGGTAGCCCCCGCCTGGTTGGCCACGTTCCCGTTCAAGCAGTCGGAGCAGACGGTGCTCTTACCCGGCAGCCAGGCACCGGCCTCCGTGAGCCAGATCACGGGGTTGGCGGTGAAGCCCTTCACCAGAGATTGCATGTTCTTGGCATCCTCGGTGACACATTGGCCCGGCGAGGCGTTGATCCAGGGGCACGGGTGACCGTTGAGGTTGTCGTTGTAGTCGTGAAACGACCAGTTCGTCGGTACCGCAAAACCGCTCTGCCCGGCCAACGCCCCCAAGGCGCACGCGTACTTCCAGTCCCAGCCACCCGACGGTTGTACGAAGGGAGACACGTTATTGCATCCCTTACCGGCCGTCGTGGCGCCACCGTTGCCCGAGGGGTCGTCACTGGCGTCGCTGGCCGTGCTGAACGTGCCTGCGATGAGGACGTCCCCGGATAGCTGGCCGGCCGCCTTGACCGCGTTGTAGGCGTCGACGTAGTAGTCGGCCGCGCACACGTAGCTCTTCACACCGGTTCCGCACGTCGTGTCGCCGACCGAGTTGTCCGGCTCGTTGAAGGTCTCGAAATATCCGTGAGAGGCGATGACGTCCGAGAACTGCGAGAACCCGAAGCTCGCCGGTGTCGTCAGGGCGCTGAGCAGCTCGGAGAAGCCGCACGAGTACTGCCCGCTGGTCGGCGCGGCGGGATCCCCGGGCTCCTCCGCGTACGGATTTCCCTTGGCGATCGCCAGCAGGGGCGTGAGTCCGGCGTGTTCAGCGTCGCTCATGGCTTGGAGCAGATCGTGCAGGCTCTGCGAGCCACCGGGGCCACCCGAGTTCCCTGGCAGGTACGCCACGCACTTACCACCGCTCTGGGTCCCCGCGACGTCCCAGGTCACGAAAAAGCGCACCCAGTGCATCTGGCCATTGACGCCGCCCATCAACGTCGTCCACGCCTGGCTGTGCTCGGCGTTTAGATAGGTCGTGGTCTTATCCAGCGCGATCCCGGCGTCCGCGAATGCGCTCGAGGCGAGGAGGCCCAGCGTGGCCAGAGAGAGCGAGAGCGCAAGGGCCGTGGTCATGGCACGGCGACGGGCACCCGATGCCGCCATCCCAGGGACGCGCCGGAGGACCGCAGACAAACTAGCTAGCTCACTCTGGCTACTCGGCATCGCGGGCTCCTTCTCAGATGGGCATCGGGTGGCTATGGGCTCAGAGCAGCGTGCGATGCACGCAGGCGCTCCTTCGCGTGGCCCTCGGCCAGAGCTCAGACCGGGGGCGATCGCCTCGGACCCGCCACGATCCGAGAGGCTTGCGTCCCGACCATAATCCGTCCAGATCGGGCATGACAATCGTCCGTTCGGTCATACCTGAAGTCCTCCAATCGAGGGACCCGATTCGTCCGATCGCTGGCTGATCCTCCGGCGCGCCCCGCGCGCCCGGCGATGACTTGCGATCATCGGGATGAGCGAATGCAGTTCTACGTGAACGGCTACAAGCCCGGCGATCCTCTGATCGAGGAGGTGCATCCGTCGGTCGCCGAACGGGCGCCGGGCCTGCCTGACGAGGTCGACGTGCTGATTGTCGGGTGCGGCCCGGCCGGCCTGGTGCTCGCCGCGCAGATGGCGAGCTTCCCCGATATCCGGACCGTGATCGTCGATCGGCGGGATGGCCCGCTCCAGGTGGGTCAGGCCGACGGGGTCGCCTGTCGCACGGTCGAGATGTTCGAGGCGTTCGGCTTGGCGGACCGGCTCCTGCGCGAGGCGTATTGGGTCAACGAGGTGGCGTTCTGGCGACCGGACCCAAACGACCCGTCGAGGATCGCGCGCGCCGAGCGCGTCCGGGACACCGAGGAGGGCCTGTCGGAGTTCCCGCACGTGATCGTCAACCAGGCGCGCATGCTCGCCTACCTGCGGGATCACATGGAGCGCTCGCCCAGCCGGCTGGTCCCGTTCTACGGTCTTCAGGCGAGTGACATCGACATCGATCCCGGGCCCTCATCGGAGTATCCCGTGACCGTCACACTCGAGCACTCCCACCCGCCGGCCGCGACGCCGGAGCGCTCGAAGATCCGAGCCAAGTACGTCGTCGGCTGCGACGGCTCGCGCAGCCGCATCCGCCCGGCGATCGGCCGGGAGCTGGTGGGCGATGTGACAACCGAGTCCTGGGGGGTGATGGACGCCCTGACGGTCACCGACTTCCCGGACATCCGCATCAAGTGTGCGATCAACTCCGCGGATCAGGGCAACGTCCTGATCATCCCTCGCGAAGGTGGATACCTCGTGCGCTTCTACATCGAGCTCGACGAGGTACGCGACAAGGGCCTGCTCGACAAGCGGGATGTCACCCCGGAGAAGCTGGCCGAGGTCGCGAATCGAATCATGCATCCGTACAGCGTCGAGGTCAGGGACGTCGGATGGTGGTCGGTATACGAGATCGGCCAGCGTCTGTGCGAGAAGTTCGACGACGTGCCCAGCGAGGAGATGGCGACTCGCCTGCCCAGGGTGTTCATCGCCGGTGACGCCTGCCACACGCACAGCGCGAAGGCCGGACAGGGGATGAACGTGTCGATGGCCGACGCCTGGAACCTCGGCTGGAAGCTGGCGTCGGTGCTCAGATCAGTCGCCAGGCCCGAGCTGCTGCACACGTACTCCGCCGAACGCCAGGCCGTCGCCCAGGAGCTGATCGACTTCGATCGAGAGTTTTCCAGGCTGTTCAGCGCCCGCGCGGGAAACGCGAGCGAACCCGAGAGCCCGCCGGCCGACCCGGAGCAGTTCCAACGGTACTTCATCGCGCAGGGCCGCTTCACCGCCGGCGTGGCAACACGGTACGCCCCGTCGATGATCACCGCCGAGGCGACCCATCAGCACCTCGCTGCGGGCTTCCCGGTCGGCATGCGTTTTCACTCGGCGCCGGTCATCCGCCTGGCCGACGCCAAGCCGCTCCATCTCGGCCACGTCGCCCGCGCCGACGGTGCGTGGCGCATCTACGTCTTCGCCGATCAGGCCGACCCCACGAGCGACGCGTCGCGAGCCCGAGAGCTGTGCGAGTTCCTCGCCTCCGGCGCGTCGCCGATCAACCGCTTCACGCCCGCGGATGCCGAGCCCGACGCCGTGATCGACGTCCGCGCGGTGTTCCAGCAAAGCCATCGCGATCTGGACCCGGCCAGCATGCCGCCGGCCCTGCTGCCGAGGAAGGGCAGGTTCGGCCTGACCGACTACGAGAAATTGTTCTGCCCCGACCCGCAGGCCGCGGACATCTTCGACCTGCGCCGGGTAAACCGCGAGGCCGGATGCATGCTCGTCGTCCGCCCCGACCAATACGTGGCACACGTCCTGCCCCTCAACGCGCACGACGCGCTGTCCGACTTCTTCGAAACGATCTTCGTCGCCTCCGAGCGTGCAGGTGGCTCATGACCCGGATCGGATTGTCACAATGCCCCTGTGTCCGGTCCCACAGCACGGCGGGTCGCCACCGCGGCGGTGCTGACACTGACTGTCCTGGCTCCTCCTGCCACCGCGCTCGCCAACCGGGCGGCGCGACTCGTGCGCGACAGCTTCGCCGGCGCGCGGCAATCGGCGTTCTTGCCGATGGGCGGCTCGAGACCCGGCTTTCCGTGCCTGACCGCCGGGCGCCCGCGCGCCGGCGGCCCGATTCATGGCTGCCGAATCGGCCCCCGCGCACCCCGCGGAAGCGGAGCCCTGCTCCTCACCGTCGCCCGTGACTTCCAGGCGTCGGGCGCCGTCCTGCGCCGCAGCTTTCCCACCAGCCGCGGCCTCGACCTCAGGTTCACCGCCTATCAATGGGGCGGCGACCACATCTATAACGGCCGCGGCGGCGACGGGATCTCGGTCATGCTCCTGGTCGCGCCCGGAGCGACTCAGCTAGGCCCGAACGGATCCGGCTTGGGCTACGACCTCCAGTCCCCACTTCACAATCCGTCCTCCACCATGCTGCCCGGGATCAGCGCCGGATACCTCGGGGTCGGCCTGGACGCATACGGCGCCTGGACCAGCACGGACAACGATGGAGCGGGCTGCGCGACGCCGCGGTGGGCACGTGCGCGGGACGCACCTGACAGCGTGACCGTCCGCGGCCCCGGCGATGGCCTGAACGGCTTCTGCCTGCTCTCGAGCACGGAGTCGGCGCGGCGCGGACCGCTGCGCCACCTCCACCTCGACGCCAGCCGGCGCGCCGCCTCGCGCGTGGATGTCGATCTCCGCCTCGAGCCGGCGAAGGGGCGCTACGTCGTCCGCCTTCGCCTTCCGGGCCGCTCGCGGTACCGCACGGTGACCGCCGGCGCGTTGCCAGACTTCTACTACGCGCCCGGCACCGGCGCGCTCACCCCCGGCCTGCCCCCGGCGCTGACCATCGCCTTCGCGGCGACGACGGGCTACGCGAACGACATCCACGAGATCGCGGACGTGTCCGCCGTCGAGCGCTGACCGACTCGCCCCGGCCCGCGGCCGCAGCCCGTGTCCGTCCGGGCGGCCTCGGCAGCTAGGGTTCGCCGCCCACCCTTAGTCGCTGCCCAGCCGAGGAGATCGCATGTCACGTTTCGCCAAGGTCAACCTGCTCGAGGTCGAGGACTCCGTCGCCGGACGGGTCGAGGGGATGGAGGGCCGGTTCGGACGTAAGCACCTGGACTCCCGCGACCTCGGGGTCAGCCTGTTTCGCTACGCCCCGAACCTGCGCAGCCCGATGGCGCACAGTCACAAGGAGCAGGAGGAGGCCTACGTGGTCGTCGCAGGCTCCGGCCGGATCCTCCTCGACGACGAGGTCCAGGAGCTCCGGACCTGGGACGTCATTCGGGTCGCTCCCGAGGTCATCCGAGCGTTCGAGGCCGGTCCCGACGGGCTCGACGTGATCGCGGTCGGCGGGCCCAAGCCTCCCGAGGGCGATGGCGTCCGCGCCACTCCGTCCTGGCCCGACGGTCACTAGTCGGGTAACCGTTCACCCCGGGGTCCATCCGGTTCCCCGAACGCAGGACACCTGTGGGTGGTAATACCGCTCCGTAGGCACAGGTACAAATGCCAGGTGACGGTTGCAGCCCGCTTCGCCGGCTGCAACCTCACCCGGTCACTCTCTACCCGCGTGAGCGGCAGCTCGCGAAACGCTCCTACCTGATGCGGGGGCAGCGGCGAGCCGTGCGATACGGGCTAAGGCGCGCGTGATCTTCCCAGCCCGGCGCACGCGTTGTCTCGCCGCTGGAGCAATCGCACAGGTTTTCGAAGCGGGGCTCCCGCCGGTTCGATCGTGCCTGGTCGGGCCGTAGTCGCCCGGGCGACGCTGCCCCTTAACCCGTCCGCGGTTCGCGCCGCGCGAGTGCAATTCCGCGTGGAGGTGTACGAACTCGAACCGGCCGCTCGGGCCAAAGCTCACCACATCTAACCGAACGCCGTCTTCCTTGACCGTCAGCATTGGCCGGGAACCGTCACACACCTTGACAGCCATGATGACGCGTACATACGATGCCGCCAGGGTTCATATAGGGGAAGGGTGCAACATGGTGGAACGCGTGATGGGGCCACGGCGGCTGGCGCTGCAACTGCTCGCGGTCGTCGTCGGTGTGGTGATGGGCCTGGCGTCCGTCGGCGCCCAAGCTGCGTCAGCGGCACAGGCGCAGCCGGCCGCGTGTAGCCAGGACGTGACATTCGGGTTGATCGAGGCCACGACCTCGGGATGCCTGAACCAGGTCGCCGCAGGCCAGTGGCAGACGACCGACACGGTCAGCCTCAACGGCGTGCCCATCACGCCGGTGGCCGGGACCAGCCTGGCGCTCACCGCCCCGACCGCGTCCTCCCCCGGTGGCCAGCTTTCCGTCCAGACGCCGGGGATCACCGTCTCGGGTGTCACTTTCGCCA
>JAFAWR010000064.1 GCA_019241635.1 Solirubrobacterales bacterium | reverse complement strand
CATCACCGCGAACTTCGCCGCCAGCCCCGCCACCACCCCCGGATCCGCACTCATAACACAATCCTGGGCCCCCCTCACGTCAAGTAAAAACCCGACGCGTCCATACGGCACCTACGATTCCGCGATCATGGAGTGTGGTGCTGATGGTGCGCATGGGGTTGGTGCGCGTCCCCGCTCGCGGGGCTGACGTTGCTGTTGCGGCTGACGTTGCTGTTGTGAAAGCGGCGAGGCGAGGCGGGCCAGCGGCGAGGCGGGCCAGCGGCCAGGCGCCCCGGCGGCGCGGCGGGCCAGCGGCCAGGCGCCCCGGCGGCGCGGCGAGGCGGCGAGGCGCCCCAGCGGCGAGGCGGGCCGGCGGCGAGGCGAGGCGGGCGGGCGTGAAAGGGGCCAGGCGGGCCGGCGGCGAGGGCTCCGGAACCGTCTCACTGGTCCTCGCGGGCTCGAAGGTCCTGCCATACCTCGTCTACGCGCTGGCCGAGGGCGGCGAGCGTGCCGGAGTTGTCGATCACGATGTCCGCCACCGCGAGCCGCTGGTCCCTTGTCGCCTGGGCGGCGATCCGCGCGGCCGCCTGGTCCGGGGGCATGCCGCGCAGCCGCACCAGGCGGTCGGCCTGCACGTCCGGCGGCACGTCCACGACGATGACCAGATCGAAGTCGGCGCTTCTGCCGGTCTCGGCGAGCAGCGGCACGTCGTGCACGATCACGGCGCGATCACCGTGCGACTTGCGCGCGTCCTCCTCCGCCGCGCGCATCCAGTCGCGCACCAGCGGATGGACGATCGCGTTCAGCTTGGCGCGCAGCGCGGCGTCGGCGAAGACGATCTCGCCCAGCCGCTGGCGGTCCAAGGAGCCGTCCGGCTGCAGCACGTCCGGCCCGAAGGCTACGGCGACCTGCGCGAGCCCGGGCGTGCTGGGCTCGACCACCTTCCGGGCGGCGGTGTCGGCGTCGAGAACGACGGCGCCCCTGGCGGCCAGCCGCCCGGACACCTCGCTCTTCCCCGACCCGATCCCCCCGGTCAGCCCCACCCGCAGCACCACCACCTCCACTGAGCGAGTTCACGTCTGCGACCATGATCATGGGTCAAAAGGCGCGCTATAGGGTGCATTTTGACCCATGATCATAAAAGGCCGCCGGAGACGTGAACGGGCGGGGCCGGCCGTTCACGTTCAGGTTCAGTCAGCGGAACCGGCCGACTCCATAACGTGAACCGGCCGGCCCCAGGGCGGAGCCGACCGGTTCAGGTTCACGAGAGCGTCAGTTCTGGCCGCCGGAGAGCTTGTCGCGCAGGGCGGCGAGCGCCTCGTCCGAGGCGAGCGTGCCGCCGGGGGCACCCGCGTCACCCGAGCCGCCGCCGGAACCGCCGCGGCCTCGTGGGCCACGGCCGCCACCGCCACCACCACCACCACCGGGGCCGCCGGATCCGGGGCCGCCCGAGCCAGGAGCGCCCGAGCCAGGAGCGCCCGTCCCGGCGGCGCCGCCGTCCTCCGGGCCGTCCTCCTCGCCGGCCTTGGCGCGGGACTCCTCCACCTGACGGCGGTGCGCCTCGAAGCGCGCCCGCGCCTCGGCGTACTGGCGCTCCCACTCCTCGCGCTGGGTCTCGTACCCCGGCAGCCATTCCCCGGTCTCCGGGTCGAAGCCCTCGGGATACTCGTAGTTGCCCTGCTCGTCGTAGGTGGCGGGCATGCCGTACAGCGTCGGGTCGAAGTCGTCGCCGACGGCCTCGCCGATCGTGCCCTCGTTGGCCTGCTTGAGCGACAGCGAGATCCGCCGCCGGTCCAGGTCGATGTCGATGATCTTGACGAAGATCTCCTCGCCCACCTGGACGACCTGCTCGGGGATCTCGACGTGCCGGTCGGCGAGCTCGGAGATGTGCACCAGGCCCTCGATGCCCTCCTCGACGCGGACGAACGCGCCGAACGGCACCAGCTTGGTGACGCGCCCGGGCACGACCTGGCCGATCTGGTGCGTGCGGGCGAACTGCTGCCAGGGGTCTTCCTGGGTGGACTTCAGCGACAGCGAGACCCGCTCGCGATCCATGTCGACGTCCAGCACCTCGACCGTGACCTCCTGGCCGACCTCGACGACCTCGCCCGGGTGGTCGATGTGCTTCCAGGACAGCTCGGACACGTGGACGAGGCCGTCCACGCCGCCGAGGTCGACGAACGCGCCGAAGTTGACGATGGACGACACCACGCCCTTGCGGATCTGGCCCTTGCGCAGGGTGTTGAGGAACGTGTGGCGCACCTCGGACTGGGTCTGCTCCAGCCACGCGCGGCGGGACAGCACGACGTTGTTGCGGTTCTTGTCCAGCTCGATGATCTTGGCTTCGATCTCGCGGCCGACGTACGGCTGCAGGTCGCGGACCCGGCGCATCTCCACCAGAGACGCCGGAAGGAACCCGCGCAGCCCGATGTCCAGGATCAGGCCCCCCTTGACGACCTCGATGACCGTGCCGGTGACGACGCCGTCCTCTTCCTTGATCTTCTCGATCGTGCCCCACGCGCGCTCGTACTGCGCGCGCTTCTTGGACAGGATGAGGCGGCCTTCCTTGTCCTCCTTCTGCAGGACAAGTGCTTCGATGTGCTCACCGGTCTTGACGACCTCGTGCGGATCGACGTCGTGCTTGATCGACAGTTCACGAGAGGGTATGACCCCCTCCGTCTTGTAGCCGATATCGAGCAAGACCTCGTCCCGGTCGACCTTGACGACGGTCCCCTCGACGATGTCACCGTCGTTGAAGTACTTGATGGTCTGGTCGATCGCGGCGAGGAATGCCTCCTCAGACCCGATGTCGTTGACCGCTACCTTAGGGGTCGAGTTGGCTTGCGTGCTGCTCGTCATGTGTGGGTTGGCTCCGGATGCGGACAGGATATGAATGGACGCGCCGGGAACCATGCAGTGAACGCGCGGGAACACCGCGGGCGGATACGGCTGTACCGTCCGGCCGCGACACGCCCGGCGGCCGGCCGTGAGGTCAGGTGACCACGACGGACCGCACGAGGACACAGCGCAGCGTTCAGAATATGAGAGCAAGCCCGGGGGGTCAATTGAGACTGGCTACAACTGGGCATCATTACGCCGCCCGGAAGCCACCCCTGGCTTGAACATCGGATGTCTGCGCCGCGGATGTTCAGTGCGCCGCGGATGTCAGTGCGCCGCGTCCGCCCAGCTTCTCCCGGTACCGAACGATACCTCCAGCGGGACCCGGAGGTCGGCCGCTCCCCGCATCGCGTCCGTCACCAGGGCGCGCAGCCCGTCGAGCTCGCCCTGGCCGACCTCGAAGATCAGCTCGTCGTGCACCTGCAGCAGCATCCTCGACCGCAGGCCAGAGGCGCGGAGACGCTCGTCGATGCGCAGCATCGCCACCTTGATCACGTCCGCCGCCGAGCCCTGGATCGGGGCGTTGAGCGCCATCCGTTCCGCCATCTCCCGGCGCTGCCTGTTGTCGGAGGTCAGGTCCGGAAGGTACCTGCGGCGGCCCATGATCGTGGAGGTATAGCCGTCCATGCGGGCCTGCGCCACCACCGACTGAAGATAGTCGCGCACCCCGCCGAACTCCTTGAAATACTCGTCCATCAGCCCGCGCGCTTCCTCCGTGCCGATGCGCAGCTGCTGCGACAGGCCGAAGGCGGACAGCCCGTACGCCAGGCCGTAGTTCATCGCCTTGATCTTGGCGCGCTGCTCCGGGCCGATCTCCTCCGCACGTATCCCGAAGACCCGGGAGGCGGTCGCGGCGTGGAAGTCGTGCCCCGACTCGAACGCCGCGATCAGCGCCCCGTCGCCGGACAGATCCGCCATGATGCGCAGCTCGATCTGGCTGTAGTCCGCGGTCAGCAGGCACTCGTAGCCCGGGCCGACGATGAACCCCCGCCGGATGCGGCGGCCCAGCTCGGACCGGATCGGGATGTTCTGCAGGTTCGGGTCGGTGGACGACAGCCGTCCGGTCGCGGCGATCATCTGGTTGAACGTGGTGTGGATCCGGCCGTCCTCGCCGGCCATCGGGACCAGCGAGTCCACGATCGACTTGAGCTTGGCAACGTCCCTGTGGTGCAGCAGGTGCTCGAGCACCGGGTGCCCGGTCTGCGCGAGCAGGCTGGTGAGCGCCTCGGAGTCGGTCGTGTAACCGGTCTTGATCCGCTTGGTCTTCGGCAGCCCGAGCTCGGTGAACAGCACCTCCTGCAGCTGCTTCGGCGAGCCGAGATTGAACTCGTGCCCGACGACCGCGAACGCCGCCTGCTCGGCGGATTTCACCTCCGCCTGCAGCGTCGCGGACATCTCGGCGAAGTGGCCGGAATCCGCCGCGATCCCGGTGCGCTCCATCCACGCGAGCACCGAGACCAGCGGCAGCTCGATCTCGTGCAGCAGCCGGGCCGCGCCGCGCTTGTCCAGGTCCGCGTCGAGCGCGGCGGCCAGGTCGCGGGCCGCGCAGGCGCGCAGCACCAGGGCTTCCGCGGCCTCCTGTTCCCCGGACCCGTCGAGCGTCAGCTGGCCGTTTTCTGCGGTGTCGTCGCGCAGTTCCTTGCCCAGGTAGCGCAGCGCCAGGTCGGCGAGGTCGAACGTGCGCTGGCCGGGCAGCGCCAGGTACGCGGCCAGGGCCGTATCGCTGGTCAGGCCCGCGACGGAGAAGCCGCGCGCGGCGAACGCGTGCATCGGGCCCTTGGCGTCGTGCATCGCCTTCGGCGACTTCGGGTCCGCGAGCCAGGCCGCGAGCGCCCGCTCGTCGTCCGGGGTGAGCGCCTCTGGGTCGAGGTACGCGCCCGCACCGTCGGATGCGGCCAGCGCGATGCCGGTCAGGTTCCCCGTACCGCGGCCCCAGGTGCCCGTGACAGCAACCCCCGCCCGTTCGGCAGACAAATGCTCGTCGAGCCAGGCGGTCACCTCATCGGGCCCGAGAACCGAGGCCTCCACCTCGAACCCGGACACCTCCGTCACGCTGACCGCCCCGCCGGACACGCCGGCGATGCCCTCGGGCAGCGTCTGGTAGAGCCGGTCGCGGAGCACGCGGAACTGCAGCGTGTCGAAGAGCTGGTGGATCTTCTCCCGGTCCCATGGCGCCGGGCCGAGCTCGCCGGGCGCGGCGCCGATCGTCTCCAGCGGCATGTCGCGCACGAGCGAGGTGAGCTGGCGGTTGCGCAGCACGTTGCCGAGATGCTCGCGCAGCGCGTCGCCCGCCCTGCCCTTCACCTCGTCGATCCGGTCGACGAGCGCCTGCAGCGAGCCGAACTCCGCGACCCACTTGGTCGCGGTCTTCTCCCCCACGCCCGGGATGCCCGGCAGGTTGTCGCTGGGGTCGCCACGCAGCGCCGCGAAGTCGGGGTACTGGTCCGGCGACAGGCCGTACTTCTCCCGCACCGATTCCGGCGTGAACCGGGTCATCTCGGTGATCCCGCGCCGTGTCATGAGCACCGTGACCTGGCCGCTGACCAACTGCAGCACGTCGCGGTCGCCGGTGACGATGAGCACGTCCATGCCCTCGGCGGTGGCCGCGGTGGCGAGCGTCGCGATCACGTCGTCCGCCTCGTAGCCGGGTACGGACAGCCGCCGGATGCCGAGCGCGTCGAGCACCTCGAAGATCAGGCTGAGCTGGCTGCGGAAGTCCTCGGGCGTCTCCCGGCGGTTCGCCTTGTACTCCACCCACTGCTCGTGCCGGAACGTCGGCTCACCCCGGTCGAACGCCACCGCCACGTGCGTCGGCTGCTCGTCGCGCAGCACGTTGATCAGCATCGCGGTGAACCCGTACACGGCGTTGGTCGGCTGGCCCGTCGTCGTGTTGAAGTTCTCCACCGGCAGCGCGAAGAACGCCCGGTACGCCAGCGAATGCCCGTCGAGCAGGAGCAGCCGCCCCCGGCTATTCTCTGTCACCCCCCGATCCTATGACCAGGTCGGCTGGGGTTGGGGAGGACGCCACAGGTCAGCGGCCCGATGATTTTTCCGAACGGGCGGTGGCGCTTCCCGGGGGGAACGGTGTGACGGATACCGCGGAAACAGCGGTGCCCGGCGGCACGATGCGCCGCCGGGCACCGGGGCCGCGCGAACTACGCGCGGGCCATGCGTGGACTAGTGCTCGCCACCCGAGGAGAACGCGAAGATCGTCGTCGTGTTGAACGTCGCGCCCGCCTTGAGCACCGTGGACGGGAAGTTGTGCTGGTTCGGCGAGTTCGGGAAGTGCTGCGTCTCGAACGTGTACGCCTGGGTCTGGCGGTAGGTGTGGCCGCTGATGCCCACCAGCGTTCCGTTCAGGAAGTTGCTGGCGTAGAACTGCACTCCGGGCTGGTCGGTCCAGACGCTCAGCTCACGGCCGCTGCTCGGGTCCAGGGCGCGGGCGGCCAGGTTGAGGCCCTCGGGGCCGGTGGTTTCCGGCGTCTGCGCGTTGAGCACCCAGTTGTGGTCGAGGCCGTGCGCCGTCAGAAGCTGGTTGCAGGAGAAGGCGTCTGTGGTGCAGTTGTCGATGTTGTCCCCGAGCCGCGTGAAGTGCCGGAAGTCGAAGGGCGTGCCCGCGACCGGGTTGAGCGTGCCGAGCGGGATCAGGCCGGAGTCGGTCGGGGTGTAGGTGTCCGCGTTGATCTTGATCAGCTGGTTCACCGCGGGTCCGGACGCCTCGCCGGCCAGGTTGAAGTAGCTGTGGTTGGTCAGGTTGGTGACCGTGTCCAGGGTCTTCGAGTCGTTGTGCACCTTGTAGTGGATCTGGTACCGGCCCTCGTTGTCCAGCGTGAACGTGACGTCCACCGTGATCTTCGCCGGGTAGCCTGTGCACCCGCTGGGGCAGCCGGGGCTGCCTGCCGGGTGGCTCTCGTCGCCGTTCGGGCTGAC
Organism: Solirubrobacterales bacterium; assembly: GCA_019241635.1. Taxonomy (GTDB): domain Bacteria; phylum Actinomycetota; class Thermoleophilia; order Solirubrobacterales; family Solirubrobacteraceae; genus Palsa-465. The sequence continues at coordinate 24,477 of JAFAWR010000064.1, read as the reverse complement.
CAGCCGGAGCGTCACGCCGACCTGGTCGCCGGTCTTGATGAGGCCGCCAACCTGGTGCCAGATGTGGTTGCCGAAGCCGTTGAGGCCGCCGTGCAGGCTGTTCACGCCGTTGTTCTGCGGCAGGGTGTAGGTCTTGCCGTTCAGATGGAACTTGCCGTTGGCGATCCGGTTGCCGTACCGGCCGATGGTCTCGCCGAAGTACGGGCCGCCGTTGGCGATGACCGGCGGGCTGGCCTCGGTCACGTACTCATTGAGCGTCTTGAAGCCGAGCACGACGTCGGCCTGGTGACCCTCCCGGTCCGGCACCCAGATCGCCTGGGTGATGGCGCCGTAGGACAGCAGGTTGATCTTCACGCCCTCGGCGTTGGTCAGCGTGTAGCGGAAGGTCTGCTGCGGCCCGCCCCCGTAGGGGTCGGTGACAGGGCTACCGAAAGGCTTCTTGGTGATGTTCAGCTCACCATGGTGGTGTGTTGTGGCCGGGCTGGAGCTTGCCGAGGCCTCGGTGGCGGCCAGGCCCCCCACGACGGCCAGAGCTGCTGCGGCAACAACGCCGGCCCCGGTACGGAGACGGCGGTGTCTCCCCTCTGTGCGCATGTAGGCTCCCTTTCTCTGGGTCCCTGGTGGGACCAGCGTGCGCAGGTCCCATCAGGTGATTGTGAGCGCTAACAACGCAAAAGTCACCCCCTACCGCACAGAAACCATGCCTAATTTTGATTACGCGGTTGGGTTACTTATACCTTTTTGGGTGTTTCATGCCACCTTGCGCCCGAGAGGAGGCGGGCGTGTCCGCTCCGGCAGCGGCTTGCCCACGTGAGCCCTGGGTGCGTGGAGCCTGCGTGTACGAACCCGCATGCGTGGGCCTGGGTGCGTGCGCCTGGGTGCGTGCGCCTGGGTGCGTGGGAGCCGGATCCCGGCGCGCGATGTCGTGCGCCCGTGATGCAGCCGCTGACCTGTCACGTCCTCCGCCCGCCCGTCGGCACTTTCGTGCCGCAAGGCGGGCTACCGCCGGGGTGGCGGCGCGCGGCGCGCTGATAGAAAACACCCGTCACGAATGTGATCAGCACGCCGAGGGCGGTGTACAGCAGCGCGTATTTCCGGCCGTCTCCGATGCAGCCCTGCCATCGGGCCCGCACGCTCGAACTCAGCCGAAAGATTGCGCCTTTGAACATCTTTGCTGGAATGACTCAAACGTTACGATGACGACGCCGTCAAGCGCTCAAGGCAGCATTTCCTTACTAAAAAGTTAGCGTAACTCCTCGCCGCGCGCAGGGATGCCGGCGTGCATCGCGCGAGCGGGACATGCCGCGACATCGGAGAGCGCCGCCTGCCCGCCGCGCCGCCGGGATCGCGGATGCGCTCCGCGGCCCGTGGAAGCCCGGGATTGCGCCACCGGGCAGCGCGGGCACGGCACGTGCCCGCAAGCCGACACGCGGCGGCTATGAGATTGTTACCTGCGGCGGGCGGTTACTGTCGGTGTGCAATTGCACGTGCACGTTCGGCCGCGCGAACCGGGGCGCATGCTGGCGAGGCCAGTTCGCGGCGGCATTCTCGCCGCGTCCCGGCGGCCCGCCGCCCTGGGGCCCCGGAATTTGGGCATCATCTGGGTAAACGTGACGGAATCAGGGGCTGACCATGCGCAGTCGGGCGCCCCAACCCGCTTTTGCCGTCGGGGCGGCGGGTCGCTAACGTGAGGACAGCGGACCCGGGGGTCCAAGTAGAGAACGTGTCAGCCCGGGGAAGGCGGACACGGTACCAACGGCCCCCCGGGTCCCAGAGTTCCTGGACCGGTAACGCCTTGCCCGTTTTGCCGTCGGCTGCCTGCCCGCCCTTGCCGTCGCCGGGCGCCTGCCCCGTCTTGCCGTCGCCGGGCGTCTGTCCGGTCTTGCCGCTGGCCGCCGCCTCCCCAGCGCCCGCGCCGGCACGCATCGTTCCCTCGATCACGGCCTCGGCGACCTTGCGCATCGTCATCCGGCGGTCCATGGAGGTCTTCTGGATCCAGCGGAACGCCTGTGGCTCGGTGAGCCCGTGCTCGGACTGCAGCAGGCCCTTGGCGCGGTCGAGCAGCTTGCGCACCTCCAGCCGGTCACGCAGCGTACCCACCTCGGACTCCAGCGCGCGGATCTCGTTGAACCTGCTGACCGCCATCTCGATCGCCGGCACGAGGTCGGCCTTGGTGAACGGCTTGACCAGGTACGCCATCGCGCCGGCGTCGCGTGCCCGCTCCACGAGGTCGCGCTGCGAGAACGCGGTCAGTATGACAACCGGCGCGATACGCTCCGCCGCGATCCGCTCGGCGGCGGAGATCCCGTCGAGCACCGGCATCTTCACGTCAAGGATCGCGAGGTCAGGCCGGAGGCTGGTTACCCGCTCGACGGCTGCCTCGCCGTCGGCCGCCTCGGCCACGACCGAGTAGCCTTCCTCTTCGAGCATCTCCTTGAGGTCCAGGCGGATCAGGGCCTCGTCCTCGGCGATCACGACGCGCAACACGTTCTGGCTCACGCCCATGAGCCTACAGTCACAGGGTAGATTAGCCCTAGCCGCTCCCCCTGGAGCGGCAGCGAGCCCCGGTAGACCAATCGGCAGAGTCCGCGCTCTGCCATGTGGGCCCGATCCGGGGCATACTGGGGTCCGAACACAAGCCGGGATGATGGAACTGGCAGACATTGACGTCTCAAAAGCGTCTGCCCGGAAGGGCGTGCGGGTTCGAATCCCGCTCCCGGCACCTAGTGTGAGACACGCTCAACTGTCAGTGAACCGCGCGACAATGGCCCATGTATCCACGCAGCACGGTAGATCTTGCTCTGCTCTTGTCGGACCTTGACGTTCTTGACCGAGAGAACGCCGAGATCTGCGGCGTGAAAATGGCTGCCATCCGGCACTGGCGGAATGGCAGGCGTCGCAGTACCACCGCAATGTCCCGGCGGCCCGAAGCTCAGTGCCCCCGTTGCCACGGAAGGTCATTGAACGAGAAAGCTTATGCATACCTGCTGGGGCTCTACCTGGGCGACGGTCACATAACCCGCGGACGGAGGGGAGTCTACGCCCTGAGCCTCACATGCTGCGATAGCTGGCCAGGTCTCATGGCCGCAGCCGAGCATGCGATGTCCTCGGTGATGCCCGCGTTCGCCCGCGGCTTGTTTCACTCCGACGGTGCCCGCTGTGTGAATCGGGTCCGGAGCCAGCTCAATGATGGCGTCCACTGGTACGAGTATCCCCGCTATTTCTTCTCCAACGAATCAAAAGACATTCTCAGCTTGTGCGGCAAGACGCTGGATCACCTCGGCGTCGCCTGGCGGTACTCGCGACCCAACATGATCTCGGTGGCGCGGCGCGAAGCCGTCGCGCGGCTGGACGAGTTCGTGGGGCCGAAGTACTAGCGAGACCCGAGTACCGGTGGGCCGCATAGCGCGGCTAACAGGTTTGGCGGAAACTTTGGTGCCGTATTCCGTATTCGGCTCTGGCTGTGTCTGGGTGGTCGCGGCCGGGCTCACGATGGCGGCGGGGCCGCTGGCGCATTTGGCCCCGCCCAGTGGGGCCGCTGGCGCATTTGGCCCCGCCCAGGGGTCGGCTGCCGGCGGCAGGGATGTTACCTGTGGGCTTGGAGGGTGGATAGCGATCGATGAGGTTAGTTCTCATTCTGAGACCAAGCCAGAACCCTGTATTCGGCCTCTAGTTTCCACGACACGCTGATGGGGAACGGGGTTTTGGAAGTTAAGGTGCCGCATGCGACCCTACGATTCCGGGATCATGGGACCGGCGGCTATGTGGCGCTGGGCGCGAGCGGCGGGGAGGACGCCGGGGTGCCGGTGACGGCGATCAGGAGTGCTCGATGGTGATGACCGTCCATGCGCCGAGGTTGATCCGGTCGCCGTCGCGAAGCCGCACCTGCTCGCCCTCTAACTCGAACCGTCTTGGTTGACCTGGTATCAAGCGCCATCTCGTCCGCGTCATCAACCGTCTTCTTCAGCCGAACGGTGCCGGTTTTCTCGTCAACGACATCCACCACCTTTGCGAGGAGCCGGGCCGTGTCCTCGTTGCCGGACCCGTGAGCCAGCGCGGCCGCCTTGCCGAGCTTGGCCGTCGCGGTCTCCTCGTCGCCCTGCTTACGTGCCTCGAGCCCGTCCTGGATCGCCTCGGCGAGCTCGGCCTGGCCGGTGTAGTGCGCGATTCGCTGATTGATTTTCGTGGACAGCGCCTCGTCGTCGGTCCAGATCGCCCGGACGAGCCCCTGTCCCAGCACCTGCGGGCCGGACGGTGAGTTCATGACGAGGCTCACCCGCGCGGCGAGCATCTCCTGGCCGACCCCGCCGGGTTCACCCGGACGCCCACGTGGTAGTCGCGGCTCTCGCCGGGCGCCCACGCACCCGTCGGGTAGTCGCCGGCCTGCGGGCTCGACTGCGTCCGCCGGCCGGTCAGGTCGTCAACGGCCGGCGCCACCTGCTTGACGAACCTGAGCTCCGCCTGCTGCGGCGTCCACACCCGCAGCGCGACGTCGGCGATCTGCTTGCTCATCGCGTTGCGCGTCATCGCCTCGAAGTCGGCGGCGAGCCCCGTGGGGCCCGGAACGATGTCCACGGTGCCGAGCAGCGCGGTCGAGATCCTGCGCAGTTCGCTGACCTGCCAGTCGGTGCCGACGCCCCGGCAGCCGCAGCTGAACACGCCCTCGCACAGGCCGATGGCCATTTCGAGCTGCTCGGGCGTTTCGTGCTGGTTCTTGCCGTCGGTGAGCAGGATGGCGTGCCGTAGCTTCGCCGGGTAGGACTCGAAGATCCGGTATGCCAGGCGCAGCCACTGGCCTATCGCCGTTCCGCCCCCGGCCTGCAGCCGGGCCACCGCCACAGCCTGGCCTCGCCCCTGGTCCGCGCGTCAGCGACCGCCATGGAGCCGTCCGGGGGGGTAGACCGGCCTGGCGACGTTCGTGCCGGCGATAAGCGCGAACAGCACGCCGTCGCGGAGCACCCCCACGGCCGCCGCGGCCGCCGCGCGGCCCTCCCGGATCTTGGTGCGCGGAGACTCATCGAGCCGGAGCAGTCCATGATGATGACCTCCGCGCTCCCCGCCGCGGCGTCGGCGGCCTGCGTCTCGGCGCCGGCCGTTCCGGAGGACGTCACCGTGACCATGGCGCTGACGTCACGGCCGCCCTCGGGAAAACACTGGTTCTGGTCGACTTCCACGGTGAAGCCGAGGTCGCTCATGGGTTCTCCTCGGTCGGGCTCTGCGTGCCGGGCCCGGCGGCCCTGGCCGGCGGGAAGGGCGCCAGCACGACGGTGATGTTGTCCGTGCCGCCGGCGTCGAGCGCGAACTTGACCAGCGCTCCGGCGGCGGCGAGCGGGTCGGTCAGCGCGGCGGGGAGGGCGAGTTCCGCCAGGCCGGCCGCCTCGGGCCGGTAGTTCCACAGGCCGTCGGAGCACACCAGGACCACCCCGGGCCCAGGCGGCCGGAAGCGCTCGACATGCGGCCGCGGTTCGGGCAGGTCGGCGCCGAGCCAGCGGGTGATCACGTGGGCCTGCGGGGAAGCCATCGCGTCGGCCTCGCTCGCGAGGCCGGACGCGACCATCTCCTCGGCGACCGAGTCGTCGCTGGTGAGGCGCCTGGCTTTGGGGCCGTCTGGAGTTCCGGAGGGCAGCCAGTAGACGCGGCTGTCGCCGAGCCAGCACACCGTCACCGCGTCACCGCTCACGATCGCTGACACATACGTGGCGGACGGCGCCCCCTCGGGCCTGTCCGGCTCCGCCAGGTCCGCCAGGGCGCGGGAGGCCGAGCGCACCGCCTCCCGGGACGCCGCGGCCGGGTCCTCCCCGGCGCGCAGCGAGGCGAGCAGGGCGCGCACCGCGGTCCGCGCCGCCATCAGCGACGCCTCGTCCGGCCGGGGGGCGGAGGAGACGCCGTCGCACACCACGGCGACCGCGACCGGGCCGCCGGGCATCTGCGCCGACGCCAGCGCCATCGCGTCCTCGTTGCGCTGGTGCCGCAGGCCGCGGTCGGTGACACCGGCGAGCAGCCCCGCGTCGAGCTCGATGTGGTCCCGGCCGGACGGCACCTTACGGCCGCAGGACTCGCAGTAGCCCTCGGGGCTGACCGTGCCCGGCGGACCGTCGGGATCCGCCGAGCACACCGGGCACTCCGGTACGTACCCGGGCGCCGCCGCGCTGACCGCGGGCGGGCTGAGCTCCGCCCCGCAGGCCTCGCAGAAACCGTCTTCGGCGGCGACCGGCTGGCCGCAGGACGGGCACGTCATACCCAGGTCCTCGGGCGAACCGCGTTGGCCATGTCGACCAGCTCGACCCGCCGCCTGGCGTCGGGCGTCAGCCGGGCCAGCGCCCGGTAGCTCCGCGAACTGCGGCTGCCGCGGGTACCCCGGCTCCCCGTGCGGTAGCCATCCTCGATCGTGCCGCCGCAGCCCGGCTGCGTGCACGGTGCCGCCGTCATCGCTCCGCCTCCCGCGGCTCGGGAAACCCGGCCGGCTCGCTCATCGCCGTTGTCCTCTCATCGCGAGGATCGCCTGCTGGTAGCCGGTCACCGCTTCGGACGCCGCCTCCAGGTCGCAGGGCGCGCTCCACAGCAGTTCCCGTGCACGGTCGTAACGGGCGGCGAGAGCCGGGTCTTCGGCCGCCCCGAGGCGCGCCGCCTTGGCCTTGTACGCGTCCAGCAGGCCGCGCAGCTCGTCGCGCCGGGCCAGCAGGGCAACCACCGCCCGTTCGGTATCCATATACGTCGAACGCGCGGTCGCGAGCTCGCGATCGAGCCGGTCCAGCTCCGGCGACAGCCGCGTCCACCGGCCCGCGGCGGCGGGCGCTTCCAGCCCGGCCAGCGGCGGGTCCGCGATGTCGGGCGGGAGCTGCGGCAGCGCCGGCGCGGCGATCCTCGCCGCGGCCCGCTGCCAGGCGGCCGCGGCGTCCGAGCGGGCGGCGCGGGCGGCCGCCGCGGCGGCGGCCAGGCCGGAGATGCGCCGCATGGCGCCGTCCCGGAGCCGGGCAAGCTCGCTGATCCTCGACCCGGGGGTGGTGACCTGTTCCCGCAGCCGGCCGGCGGCGGCCGAGTACGCCGTGTAGATCTCCCGCAGGCCGGCCAGGGCGGCGGCGGCCGTATCCCAGCGCTGTTTCGTCTCGCCGGACAGCGACGCCCCGGCCAGCAGCCGCTTGCCGAAGCTGCCCTCGAGGTCCAGCAGGTTCGCCTGGATCGCGGCACGCTCGCCGGTGGCCGCCTCGACCGCCGCGGCGGCCTGCTCCCTGGTCATCACGCGGCGCTCACCGGTACTCCGCCAGTCGCCGGGACAGCCCCCAGGCACTGCCCGCGGCCATCACCACGGCCGCCGCGATGACCCCCGCCTGCAGGCCGGTGAACGCGCCGCGGTCCGCGCTCGCCGAGGAGGCGAAGACGGCCGTTCGCGCGCTGAGCACGTGGCGGGTCACCGGTAGCCGCCGCGCTCACTGCCGACCCGCCATGCCCGCTCCCGTCGCCGAACCGACGCGCCGCTCCCCCGTCGCCAGGCCAAGCGTATGACGTCCGGCGGCGCGGGGCTATCTTCTATTTTGCCGGTATTCTGGCGGTCTTCGCGCCGCCGGTAACGCCAGCGGGCGGGCGGCCGGCGGGATCGCGACCGGGAGGTCCGCGCGGCCGCCCAGGTAGGTGTCCACCCCGGCGGCGGCGCTGCGGCCTTCGGCGATCGCCCAGACGATCAGCGACTGGCCGCGGCCCATGTCGCCGGCCACGAAGACCCCTGGCACGGAGGTCTCGTAGTTCGCCGCGCGCGCCACGTTGCCGCGGGCGTCGAACTCCACGCCCAGATCGGTCAGCAGCCCGGGGCGCTCCGCCCCGGTGAAGCCCATCGCGAGCAGCACCAGCTCGCAGGGGATCTCGCGGGAGGAGCCCGGCACCGGCTCGAAACGGCCGCCCGCCTGCGTCACGTCGAGCATCCGCAGCGCCCGCACCCGCCCGTCGGGGGTGCCGAGGAACTCCTCGGTGGACACCGCGTAGACCCGCTCGCCGCCCTCCTCGTGCGCGCTCGACACCCGGTAGATCATGGGGTAGACCGGCCACGGCTGGCTGCCCGGCCGCGACCGCGGCGGCCTGGGCATGATCTCCAGCTGGGTGACGGACAGCGCGCCCTGCCGGTGGGCGGTGCCGAGGCAGTCGGCGCCCGTGTCCCCGCCGCCGATGATGACCACGTGCTTGCCGCGCGCGGTGATCGCCGGCTCGGGCTCCTGCTCCTTCTCCTTCTCCAGCTCCGGCTCCTGCTCCGGCTCCGGCGGCAGCGAGTTGGTCGCCCGGTTCGACAGCGGCAGGTACTCCATCGCCTGGTGGATCCCGTCGAGCGACCGCCCGGGCACCGGCAGGTCGCGCGGCACCCGCGCTCCCCCGGCCAGCACGACCGCGTCGAACGACGCGCGCAGCTCGTCAGCCGTGATGCCGGCGCCCACGTTCACCCCGCAGCGGAAGGTGGTGCCCTCCGCCTCCATCTGCCGCAGCCGCCGGTCCAGGTGGCTCTTTTCCATCTTGAACGAGGGGATGCCGTAGCGCAGCAGGCCGCCGGGCTCGTCATCGCGCTCGAACACGGTCACCGCGTGGCCGGCGCGGGTGAGCTGCTGCGCCGCCGCCAGGCCGGCCGGCCCCGAGCCAACGACCGCGACCGGGCGGCCGGACCGGACGGCCGGCGGCGCGGGCGTGACGAACCCCGACGCCCACGCCCGGTCGATGATCTCGACCTCGACCTGCTTGATGGTCACCGGCTCGGCGTTGATGCCGAGCACGCACGCCGCCTCGCAGGGCGCCGGGCACAGCCGCCCGGTGAACTCGGGGAAGTTGTTGGTGGCGTGCAGCCGGTCGGCGGCGAGCTCCCAGTCGCCGCGGAAGACCAGGTCGTTCCACTCCGGGATCAGGTTCCCGAGCGGGCACCCGCTGTGGCAGAACGGAATGCCGCAGTCCATGCAGCGCCCGGCCTGCCGCTCGAGCCGGTCGGCCGCGAACGGCTCGTACACCTCGCGCCAGTCGGAAATCCGCACGTCCACCGGCCGCCGCCGCGGCGTTTCACGCGCGGTCGTGAGAAAACCCTTCGGATCACCCATGGATAAACGCCCTCACCCGTGCGCGGCGGCCATGACGGCCTCGTTGACGTCCCGGCCCTCACGTTCGGCGGCCGACGCCGCCGACAGCACCCGCTTGTAGTCCTTCGGCATGACCTTGGTGAACCGCTGCAGCGCCGCGTCCCAGTCCTCCAGCAGCGCGGCGGCGATCGCCGACCCGGTCTCCTGCCAGTGCCGGGACACGATGTCGTGCAGGAACACCACGTCCGGGTCGTCCAGCGGATCCAGGTCCACCATCTGCGTATTCACCCGGCGCACCGCAAGGTCGAGCACGTACGCGATCCCGCCCGACATGCCGGCCGCGAAGTTACGCCCGGTGGGCCCGAGCACCACCGCCCGGCCGCCGGTCATGTACTCGCAGCCATGGTCGCCCACGCCCTCGACGACCGCGACGGCACCGGAGTTCCGCACGCAGAACCGCTCGCCCACCATCCCGCGCAGGAAGATCTCGCCGGCGGTGGCGCCGTAGCCGATCACGTTGCCCGCGATGACCTGGCCGCCGGGGTCAGGCTGGGAGCCCGCGCCGGTGTACGGTCCCGGGGCCGCAGGGGCCGCCGGGTCCAGGTAGGCGATGAGCCGGCCGCCGGACAGTCCCTTGCCCAGGTAGTCGTTGGCGTCCCCGGCCAGCCGCAGCGTGATGCCGCGCGGCAGGAACGCGCCGAACGACTGCCCGGCCGATCCCGTGAACGACACCGTGATGGTGCCGTCGGGCAGCCCCTCACCGCCCCAGCGGCGGGTCACCTCGTAGCCGAGCATCGTCCCGACCGTGCGGTTGACGTTCCTGATCGGCAGCTCCAGGTGTACCGGGCGGCCCTCCTCCAGCGCGCCCTCGGCCAGCTGGATGAGGGTGTTGTCCAGCGCCTTGTCCAGCCCGTGATCCTGGGGAGCGACATGCCGCAGCGCGGCTCCTGGCTCCGTGGCCGGCGTGTGCAGCACCGGGGACAGGTCCAGCCCGGCCGCCTTCCAGTGCTGATGCGCGCGCAACGTGTCGAGCAGGTCCACCCGGCCGACCGCCTCATCGAGCGAGCGCAGGCCCAGAGCGGCCAGGTACTCGCGGACCTCCTCGGCGATGAACTCGAAGAAGTTCACCACGAACTCGGGGGTGCCGGCGAACCGCTTGCGCAGCTCGGGGTTCTGCGTGGCGACGCCAACAGGGCAGGTGTCGAGGTGGCAGACCCGCATCATGATGCACCCCGACACCACGAGCGGCGCGCTGGCGAAGCCGAACTCCTCCGCGCCGAGCAGCGCGGCGATGATCACGTCACGGCCGGTCTTGAGCTGCCCGTCGACCTGCACCACGATGCGGTCGCGCAGCTTGTTGCGCAGCAGCGTCTGCTGGGTTTCCGCGAGGCCGAGCTCCCATGGCGCGCCCGCGTGCTTGATCGACGTGAGCGGCGCGGCGCCGGTGCCGCCGTCGTGGCCGGAGATCAGCACCACGTCCGCGTGCGCCTTGGACACGCCCGCCGCCACGGTGCCGACGCCCACCTCGGCGACGAGCTTGACGTGCACCCGGGCGGCCGGGTTGGCGTTCTTCAGGTCGTGGATGAGCTGCGCGAGGTCCTCGATCGAGTAGATGTCGTGGTGCGGCGGCGGCGAGATGAGCCCGACGCCCGGCGTGGAGTACCTGGTCTTCGCGATCCACGGGTACACCTTGTTCCCCGGAAGCTGGCCGCCCTCCCCCGGCTTCGCGCCCTGCGCCATCTTGATCTGCAGGTCGTCGGCGTTGACGAGGTACTCGCTGGTGACGCCGAACCGCCCGCTGGCCACCTGCTTGACCGCCGAACGGCGCAGGTCGCCGTTGCCGTCGGGGATGAACCGATCCGGGTCCTCGCCGCCCTCCCCCGTGTTCGACCGGCCGCCGAGCCGGTTCATCGCGATCGCGAGCGTCTCGTGCGCCTCGGCCGAGATCGAGCCGTAGGACATCGCCCCGGTGGCGAACCGCCGCACGATGCTCGAGGCTGGCTCCACTTCATCAATGGGTACCCGAACGAGAGGTGGTGCCTGTTCTCCGTCGTCGATGCCGCGGATGCGGAGCAGGCCGCGCAGCGTCGCCAGCCGGGCGGACTGGCCGTCGACGAGGGAGGTGTACTCCTTGAAGATCTCGTAGCGGCGGGTCCTCGTGGCGTGCTGCAGCTTGAAGACCGTCTCGGGGCTGAACAGGTGCGGCTCGCCCTCGCGCCGCCACTGGTACTCCCCGCCGGTCTCCAGCCGGCGGTGCGCGAAACCCGGGCCGCCGGCGGCGTGCGCGGCACGCCGGGCGGCCTCCTCGGCGAGCACGCCGAACCCGACGCCGCCGAGCCGCGACGTGGTCCCCGTGAAGCAGGTGCCGATGACCTCGGCGCCGAGGCCGATGGCCTCGAAGATCTGGGCGCCGGTATAGGAGGCGACCGTGGACACGCCCATCTTGGACATGATCTTCAGCAGGCCCTTGCCGAGCGCCTTGATGACGTTCGCCGCGGCCTTTTCGGCGCCGAGCCCGCCCAGCTTGCCCTGGCGGGCCAGGTCCCGGACGGTCTCCAGCGCGAGGTACGGGCACACGGCCGCGGCGCCGTAGCCGACCAGCAGCGCGAGGTGGTGGCACTCGCGGACGTCGCCGGCCTCGACGATCAGCCCGACCCTGGTCCTGGTCTTCTCCCGGATCAGGTGATGGTGCACCGCGCCGGTGAGCAGCAGCGACGGGATCGGAATCAGGTTTCCGCCCTGCTTGCCCCCGGGGGACGACCCCCCGGTGACCCCCCGCCCCGGGGGGGCCCATCCCCCCGGACCCCCCTTGCCGGGGGACGAGCCCCCGGGTCCGCCTGCAAAGGCGCGGTCGGACAGGATTATCAGCCGGGCGCCTTTGGTGATCGCGGCGGACACCTGGGCGCAGATCTCGGCCAGGCGGGCGCGCAGCGCGTCGCCGCCGCCGGCCGGATCGTAGCGGCCGTCGACCACGTGCGCGGCGAAGCCGGGCAGGTCACCGTCGTCGTTGATGTGAATGATCTTGGCGAGGCCGGTCTCGCTGATCACCGGGTAGGGCAGCTCGATCTGCCGGCAGGAGGCCGGGCCCGGCTCGAGCAGGTTCTGCTCCGGGCCGATGGTCGTGGCCAGCGAGGTGACGAGCTCCTCCCTGATCGCGTCCAGCGGCGGGTTGGTCACCTGGGCGAAGAGCTGGGTGAAGTAGTCGAAAACCAGCCGCGGCCGGTCCGACAGCACGGCCACCGGCGTGTCGGTGCCCATCGAGCCGATCGGCTCGGCGCCCGCCCGCGCCATCGGCGCGAGGATGACCCGCACCTCCTCCTCGGTGTACCCGTGCGTCCGCTGCAGCGCCACCAGGCCGCCGCCGGAGGGGACGGGAGCGGACCCGCTGGCGCTCTGGCGGGGACGGTCCGGGAGGTCGTCCAGGTGAACGACGCCGGCGTGCAGCCAGTCCTCATACGGGTGCTCCGCGGAGAACCCGGCCTTGACCTCCTCGTCCTCGACGATGCGGCCCGCGGCCGTGTCGGCGAGGAAGATCCGGCCCGGCTGCAGCCGGCCCCGGCGGACCACGCGGGCGGGCTCGATGTCGAGCACGCCGACCTCGCTGGCCAGCACGACGAGGCCGTCGCCGGTCACCCAGTACCGTCCCGGGCGGAGCCCGTTGCGGTCCAGCACCGCGCCGATCACGGTGCCGTCGGTGAACGCGATCAGCGCCGGGCCGTCCCACGGCTCCATCAAGGACGCGTGGAACTTGTAGAAGGCGCGGCGCTGCGCGGACATCTCCTCGTGGTTCTCCCACGGCTCCGGGATCATCATGAGGACCGCGTGCGGCAGCGACCGGCCGCCCATGTGCAGCAGCTCCAGGCACTCGTCGAAGCTCGCCGAGTCCGAGCCGTCGGGGTCGACGATCGGGAACAGCCGCTCGATGCCCTTCCCGTCGGCGGACGGCGGGATCAGCGAGCTGGCGAGCATCGCCTCCCGGGCACGCATCCAGTTGCGGTTACCCCGTACCGTGTTGATCTCGCCGTTGTGCGCGACGTAGCGGTACGGATGCGCCAGCGGCCATGACGGGAAGGTGTTGGTGGAGAACCTGGAGTGCACGAGGGCGATCGCCGAGAGGAATCGCTCGTCGACCACATCGGGGAAGAATCGCGGCAGCTGGTCGGTGGTCAGCATGCCCTTGTAGATGGTGGTGCGGCACGACAACGACGGCAGGTAGATGCCGACCTCACGTTCGATCCGTTTGCGCGCGCAGAACGCCCGCCGTTCCAGCGCCATCCCCAGCTCGCCGTGGCTCGCGGCGACGAAGATCTGGCGGAAGCTCGGCATCACCGACAGCGCGGTGGCACCGAGCGACGAGGCGTCGATGGGGACATCGCGCCAGCCGATGACCCGCAGGTCCTCCTCGACGGCGATCCGCTCGATGGCGTCGATCGCCTTGGCGCGCTCGTCGTCGTCCGCCGGAAGAAACGCCATGCCGACGGCGTAGCCGCCAGCCTTCGGGAGGTCGAAGTCGACGACCGCGCGCAGGAACTCGTCAGGGACCTGCACGAGGATGCCCGCACCGTCCCCGGTGTTCGCCTCGGCGCCGGATGCACCGCGATGGTCGAGGTTGTGCAGCGCGGTCAGGGCGTCGGCGACGATCGAGTGCGTGCGACGGCCGTGCATGTCGGCCACGAACGCAACACCGCACGCGTCGTGCTCGTGCTGGCCGTCGTAGAGGCCCTGTGGCGGCGGGGCGTCGGTTCCTGGAAAACCCGGTGGGCGCGGCGTACGGATAGCAGGCATGCGTCGAACTCCCGATCAAGCGTGGAAAAGCGGCGTGGGACGACGTCGGCCCTGCACCCGGAAGGTTACATCAGTGTTACGGGGCGATCTACCGATAAAAGATCAGGGGCGAGCTACCCGGTGACACCGGTCCCGATCGCGCTCCCGACGCCGTACACGACGGCCACCGTCACACCGCCGAGCATCAGGTGTTGGAGTGCGCCCGAGACCGCTGCGCGGTCGGTGAACTTCGCCACCGCGGTGCCGATCGCCAGCAGCGCGATGCCGATCAGCACGAGCGAGATCCACACATGATGGGCGCCGAGCAGGTAAGGCAGCACGGGTACCAGCGCGCCGATTCCGAACGTGACGAACGACGAGCCCGCGGCGACGTACGGCGATGGTTGCTCGTCCGGGTCGACGCCGAGCTCCTCGCGCACATGAGTTCGCCATGCCTCGTCCGGATCCTCCGAGATCTCCCGCGCGACGCGGGTGGCCAGCTCGCGGGACAGGCCGCGGTGGCGGAAGATCGCTGCGAGCTCCCGCTCCTCGGCGCGGGGTGCGCGCTTGATCTCGGCTCGCTCCTTGGCGATCTCCGCCTTGACCAGCAGGCTCTGCGAGCGGACCGAGGTCCACTCCCCGACCGCCATCGAGAAGGCGCCGGCGAGGAGGCCGGCCAGCCCGGTCAGGATCACGTCGTGGGCGGACGTGTGAGCGCCCGCGACTCCCGCGATCAGCGCGCCGTTGGAGATCACGCCGTCCATCGCGCCGAACACAGCGGGGCGCAGCCGGCCACCGACGACATCACGATGCGTGTGATGGATCTCAGGCTCGGCCGACGACTTGGTTGCGGCCGTGTCGGTCATACCGCCAGCGTATTCGTCTCGACCGGCTCGGTGGCCGGACGGCGGCCCATCACCCAGAAGTAGCCGACTGCGCCAGCGAAGACGACGACGCTCACCCAGTCGTTGAGGCGCAGTCCCAGGAACTTGTGGGCATCGTCGATGCGCAGCGACTCGATCCAGAAGCGTCCGAACGTGTAGAGCGCCACGTACAGCGCGAAAGCTCGCCCTCTCGTGAAGTGACGACGCCGGTCGAGCCAGATGACGACCAGCGCCACAGCGACGTCCCACAGCGACTCGTACAGGAAGGTCGGTTGGAAGTACGCATGCGGGTCCGGTGTGCCGTCGGCAAGCACCGGTCGATGGGCCGGGTCGATCTGCAGACCCCAGGGCAGCGACGTCGCCCTCCCGTACAGCTCCTGGTTGAACCAGTTGCCCCATCGCCCGATCGCCTGCGCCAGCGGCAACCCGGGGGCGAGGGCGTCGGCGAACATCGCGAAACTGACGTTGTAGCGCCGGCACCCGATGTAGGCGCCGAGCGCGCCGAAGATCACAGCGCCCCAGATCCCGAGCCCGCCGTCCCAGATCTTCAGGGCCGCGACCGTGCCCTGCCCGTCCTTACCCCAGTAGAGCTCTGGGTTCGTCACGAGGTGGTAAATCCTGGCGCCGACCAGGCCGAACGGCACCGCCCAGGTCGCGACGTCTGCCGCCGCACCCTTGCGGCCGCCACGCGCGACCAGCCGCCGATCGGCCACCATGGCGGCGACGACAACGCCGAGGATGATGCAGAGGGCGTAGAAGCGGATCGGCAACGGGCCGAGGTGCACGACTCCGTGGGACGGGCTCGGGATGTATGCGGGCACCACGATCACGAGGCTATGCGGCCCGCGTGTCGTCGCCGACCGGCCTCACGCGGCGCGACGCACACCGGCTGCGAGGTCAGCGGTCAGCGCCCCGACCGCCGCCACCCCCGCAGCGGGTGACTCGCTGTCGAGCAGGCACCGGACGAGCGCTGACCCCACGATGACCCCGTCCGCGTACGACGCCACCTCGGCTGCCTGCTCGCCGTTCGAGACGCCCAGGCCGACGCCGATCGGGAGGTCGGTGTGCTCGCGCACCCGGCCGACCAGGGACGGCGCGACCTGCGAGGTTGCCGCACGCGCTCCGGTGACGCCCATGGTCGACGCGGCGTATACCCAACCGTCGCAGGCGTCGACCGTCGCCGCGATCCGGGAGGCGCTCGATGACGGTGCGACGAGGAAGATCCGCTCGAGGTCACGAGCTGCCGCGACCTCGAGCCACTCGGCGGCCTCGTCAGGGATCAGGTCCGGCGTGATCAAGCCCGATCCGCCGGCTGCGGCGAGGTCGGCAGCAAAGCGCTCAACGCCATACGCGAGCACGGGGTTGAAGTAGGTCATGACGACTGTCGCGACCCCCATGCCCGCCACGGCCTCCGCGGTTCGCAACACATCAAAGATGCGCGTGCCGCCGCGCAACGCGCGCTCCGTCGCAGCCTGGATGACCGGCCCGTCGAGGACGGGATCGCTGTACGGGAGGCCGACCTCCACGATGTCGACACCGCCGTCCACCATCGCCTTCATCGCCTCGAGGCAGCCGTCGTACGACGGAAAACCCGCCGGCAGGTAGCCGACCACCGCAGCCCGGCCCGCCGCCTTCGCCGCGGCGTAGGCCTCCCCCGACCGCATCAGACGAGTCCGAACCAGTCGGCTGCCGTGTCCATGTCCTTGTCACCGCGGCCGGACAGGTTCACGACCAGCACCGCGTCCGGCCCGAGCCGTTCCGCGACCACGCGCGCACCAGCAAGTGCGTGTGCGCTCTCGATGGCCGGGATGATGCCCTCCGTCCGGCACAGGAGCCGGAACGCTTCCATCGCCTCGGCGTCGCTGACCGGCAGGTAGGTAGCCCGACCACTGTCCTTGAGCCACGCATGCTCCGGTCCGACGCCGGGGTAGTCGAGGCCCGCGGAGATCGAGTGCGACTCCCGGGTCTGGCCGTCCTCGTCCTGCAGCACGTAGGACCGCGCGCCATGCAGGACCCCGGGTGAGCCCTTCGTCAGCGTCGCCGCGTGACGGTCCGTGTCGACGCCGTCGCCGGCCGCCTCGAATCCGAACAGCTGCACCGAGTCGTCGGGGATGAACGCCGTGAAGATCCCCATCGCGTTGGAGCCGCCGCCAACACATGCGAGGACTGCGTCTGGCAGCGTCCCGAGCAGGTCGAGGCACTGACCACGGGCCTCGGTCCCGATCACCGACGCGAAGTCCCGCACCATCGCCGGGAACGGTGCCGGGCCGCCGACTGAGCCGATCACGTAGTGCGTCGTGTCGACGTTGGTCACCCAGTCGCGGAACGCCTCGTTCATGGCGTCCTTCAGCGTCCGCGAGCCGCTCTTCACCGGCGTCACCTCGGCGCCGAGTAGCCGCATCCGCGCGACGTTGAGCGCCTGGCGCTCGGTGTCGACCTCGCCCATGTAGACCATGCACTCGAGGCCCATGAGGGCGGCGGCAGTGGCGGTCGCGACGCCGTGCTGGCCGGCACCGGTCTCGGCGATGACCCGCGGTTTCCCCATCCGCGTGGTCAGGAGCGCCTGCCCAAGCACATTGTTGATCTTGTGGGCGCCGGTGTGGTTGAGGTCCTCCCGCTTGAGCAGCACCCGTGCGCCGATTGCCTCGGAGAACCGCGTCGCGTCGTACAGCAAGGACGGCCGCCCGGCGTAGTCACGGAGCAGGCGCGCGAACTCCCCTTGGAAGTCGGCGTCCAGCTTCGCCGCCTCGTAGACCTCGGTCAGCTGGTCGAGTGCCGCGATCAGTGCCTCCGGCACATACCGCCCGCCGTACGGCCCGAAACGAGTCATGAGGTCATCGAGGGTAGTGCGGGAATCGAGCGAGCCGGCAGTGATTTATGCCGGGTGACGGCACGACGGATGAGCGCCCGCCGCGACGAGGTCCGCAACCGCCTGCCTTGGCTCGTCCGCCCGGACCAGACCTTCGCCGACGAGGACGGCGTCGGCGCCGCTCGCCGCCACAGCAAGGAGGTCATGCGGCCCGCGGATACCGCTCTCCGCGATCCGCACGACCGACGACGGGATCAGCGGTGCCAGATTCACGAACGTCTCGCGGTCCACCTCGAGGGTTTTGAGGTTGCGGTTGTTGATCCCGATGACGTGCGCCTCAGCGGCCAGCGCCCGCTCGACCTCCGGCTCGTCGTGCACCTCGACCAGTGCCGTCATGCCGAGGCTCTCGATCCGCTCGCGCAGGCTCACCAGAACCTCCTGCTCGAGTGCAGCGACGATGAGCAGTACGGCGTCAGCGCCGTGCGCTCGAGCCTCCCAGACCTGGTACGGCGTGACGACGAAGTCCTTGCGCAGCACCGGGATCGACACCGCCGCACGGACTGTCTCGAGGTCCGCCAGCGAACCGTTGAACCGGCGCTTCTCGGTCAGCACGGAGATCATCGCTGCACCGCCGGACTCGTATGCCTGCGCGAGTGCCGCGGGGTCCCCGATCGACGCCAGCTCACCCGCGCTCGGGCTGGATCGCTTGACTTCTGCGATCACCGACACCGCGTCGCCGGACAACGCTGCCGTCGCATCCCGCGGCGCTGACTGCCTCGCCGCGAGTTCTTTGACCGCCTCGAGCGGCATCGCCTGCTCGCGCTCCGCCAGGTCCTCCCGAACCCCAGCGACGATGTCATCGAGGACTGACACGCGGCCAGCCTAAGGGTCGCCGCAGGACGCTAGGCGGTGGGGTCCTCACCGCGGTCGAGAGCGTCCCACGCCACGGCTGCCGGGTCCCGCTTCGGCTGTGTGGCGCCGGGCGCGTCGTACCGCTCCGCCATTCCGGACCAGGCCGGTGCGTACCGAATCGCCAGTAGCCCGGCCGCCAACGCCAGCAGCCCACCGACGAGGGTGACGACCCACCAGCCGTTCGCACTCGCGTGGACGGCGAGCCCGGTCGCACCGACCTCACGATCCTCCAACGCCTTCGAGACGTTGCCGCGCGCGGCGATCGCCACCCCGACCGCCGCAACGCCCAGCAGCACCGTCACTCCACCCACGAGCCGGCGCATCATCCCGCTCGCGGCCAGGATCGCAAGCGCGAGGGCCATCAGCGCGATACCGGTCGCGGGGATCGATGCTGCGACCTGGTGGCCGGTCACCGAAAGCGTCGCGGAGCCGTCGCCGCCGGTGACATTCGGCGCGGTCGCGCGGGCCCACACCCGGCCGCTGGTGAGGAAGACCAGCAGGCCACCGACCAGACACACCACGATGGCGGCGGCCGGCGAGCGTGCGAAGAGCTTCATGCGCCAGCCGGACGGAGCGAACCGGCGGCCCGCAGTGCGTTGAGGACAGCCGCCGCCTTGTTGCGCGACTCGGTGTCCTCGAACGGCGGATCGGAGTCCGCGACGATCCCTGCGCCGGCCTGCACGTAGGCCCGGCCGTCGCGCATCACGACGGTCCGGATCGCGACTGCGGTGTCGAGGTCGCCCGCGAAGTCCACGTAGCCGACCACCCCGCCGTACAGACCGCGCCGGGTCGGCTCGAGTGCCTCGATGATCTCCATCGCCCGCACCTTCGGGGCGCCGGACAGCGTGCCCGCCGGAAACGACGCGCAGAGCACGTCGAGCGATGTCACGTCGTCGCGCATGTCGCCGACGACAGTGGACACCAGGTGCATCACGTGCGAGAACCGCTCGACCGTCATCAGGTCGACCACCTCGACAGAGCCCGCCTTGCAGACCCGTCCGAGGTCGTTGCGCCCGAGATCGACGAGCATCACGTGTTCCGCTCGTTCCTTCGGATCGGTGAAGAGCTCCGTCGCGAGCGCGGTGTCCTCCTCCGGTGTCGCACCACGCGGGCGAGTGCCCGCGATCGGATGCATCAGGGCGCGCCCGCCCTCCACCTTGATCAGCGCCTCGGGGGACGACCCGACGACATCGAGGTCTTCGAACCGGAGGAGATACATGTACGGCGAGGGGTTCGACGTGCGCAGCGCGCGATACACGTCGAGCGGGTCCGCGGCGGTAGCCATCTCGAAGCGCTGCGACACGACGATCTGAAAGCAGTCACCAGCCCGAATGTGCTCTTTCGCGACCTCGACGGCGTTCATGTAGTCGGCCCGCGTGGTGCGCTCCTCGTAGTCGGCGCCCGCCGACCGGACCAGCGTCGCGACCGATGCCTCGGCCGGCTTGGACAGATCTGCGGTCATCGACTCGATCCGGGCGACGGCCTCGTCGTACGCCGCGCCTGGGTCGGCATCCGCGTCGGGCGTGAGGCCACGGATCACGTTGGCGATGAGGAGCAGGGAGCCGTCGCGATGATCGAGCACCGCGACGTCGGTCGCCAGCAGGAAGTGCAGCTCCGGCATCCGGAGGTCGTCCTCGGCGATCTCCGGCAACCGCTCCATCCGCCGCGCCGCGTCGTACCCGAGGTAGCCGACCAGGCCGCCGGTCAGTGGTGGCAGGTCCGGATGCCGCGGCGACTTCAGCCTTGCGGCGGCGTCCTTGAGCGCCTCGAGCGGGTCGTCCGGGTGATCGTCGGGACCGATGCCGGTCCAGACCGCGCGGCCATCGCGCTCGGACAGCGTCGCGGCAGAGCGCACGCCGATGAACGAGAACCGAGACCACACCCCGCCGTGCTCAGCGGACTCGAGGAGAAAGGTTCCAGCCCGTCCGGCGGCGAGCTTGCGATAGGCGCTGATCGGCGTCTCCGCGTCAGCCAGGATTCGTCGGACCACCGGGACGACCCGGTCCGCGGCGAGCTGCTCGATGAACTCGTCGCGACCGGGGTGGATGACGCCGTCTGGCGCGATCACTGGGGCGGCGAACCGACGACGGCGCCGAGATCGCCACCGGCATCGAAGCAGCGGCGGTCGCCGGTGTGGCAGGCGGCGCCGACCTGGTCGACGGACACGAGGACCGCGTCGCCGTCACAGTCGAGAGCGACTGACTTGATCCACTGCTGGTGACCGGACGTGTCGCCCTTCACCCAGTACTCCTGCCGGCTCCGGCTCCAGTAGGTGCACCGTCCGGTGGTCAGCGTGCGGTGCAGTGCCTCATCGTCCATCCAGCCGACCATCAGGACCTCGCCGGTGTCCCACTGCTGGGTGACGGCCGCGATCAGTCCGTTGTCGTCACGCTTGAGGCGAGCGGCAATTGCGGGATCGAGCGACGTCGGGCGAACGGCGGTGTCCATCGGACCATTGTGCCTGTCCACGTCACGCGAATTTGATCAGCGGACCTCGTATCCGTTGGCCCGCAGCGACTCCTTGACGGCACCGATGCGCAGGGTCCCGAAATGGAACACGCTCGCGGCGAGCACTGCATCGGCGCCGACCGCCACGGCCGGCGAGAAGTGCTCGACCTGACCAGCCCCGCCGGAGGCGATCACCGGCACCGACACCACCGCGCGTACTGCCTCGATCATCGCGAGATCGAAACCGTTCTGGGTGCCGTCGGCGTCCATCGAGTTGAGGAGGATCTCGCCGATGCCGAGCTCCTGCCCGCGGGCCGCCCACTCCACCGCGTCGATACCGGTGCCCTGCCGACCACCGTGCGTCGTCACCTCGTAGCCGCTGGCAGTCGTGGTTCCGTCCGTCACCCGTCGGGCGTCGACCGACAGGACGAGCACCTGGTTGCCGAAGCGCGTGGCGATCTCGCTGAGGAGCTCCGGGCGGGCGATCGCGGCCGTGTTGACGCCGACCTTGTCCGCGCCCGCCCGCAGCAGCCGGTCGACGTCGTCGACGCTTCGCACTCCCCCGCCGACCGTCAGCGGGATGAAGACCTGCTCAGCGGTGCGCCGGACGACGTCGTACGTCGTCTCGCGGCTGGCGCTCGATGCGGTGATGTCGAGGAACACCAGCTCGTCGGCGCCCTCGGCGTCGTAGG
This sequence comes from Solirubrobacterales bacterium, assembly GCA_019241635.1. Lineage (GTDB taxonomy): Bacteria > Actinomycetota > Thermoleophilia > Solirubrobacterales > Solirubrobacteraceae > Palsa-465. The sequence goes on along the minus strand of JAFAWR010000064.1, from coordinate 2,924 downwards.
TCCTCGCCAGCTCGACCGGATCGCCGGCATCGCGAAGCGCTGTGAAGTTGATGCCCTTGACGACTCGGCCTGCGTCGACGTCGAGGCAGGGAATCACCCGGACCGCGACCGCCACGAGCGACGAGGCTACTTCGTCGGCAACCCGACGATCACCTCACGGACTCGAGCGCCTCCGGGAGGGTGAACGCTCCGGCGTACAGCGCTTTGCCGACGATCGCGCCCTCCACCCCGGCGTCGTGCAAGGTTGCCAGCGCGCGCAGGTCGTCCAGACTCGACACCCCGCCGCTGGCGATCACCGGCCGGTCAGTCGCTGCGCACACGTCGCGGAGCAGGTCGAGGTTCGGCCCGGTCAGCGTGCCGTCGCGATGGACGTCGGTGACGACGTACCGCGCGCAGCCATCGGCGTCGAGTCGCGCGAGGACGTCGTACAGCTCACCACCGTCCTTGGTCCAACCACGAGCGGACAGTGTCGTGCCCCGCACGTCCAAGCCGACCGCGATCCGATCCCCGTGCCGGGCGATCGCCTTGCGCACCCACTGCGGGTCCTCGAGCGCCGCGGTTCCGATGTTGACCCGTGCGCAGCCCGTTGCAAGGGCGGCCTCGAGCGAGTCGTCGTCGCGGATCCCACCGGAGAGCTCGACCGCGACGTCGAGTCGGGCAACGACGTCGGCGATCAGCTCACGGTTCGAGCCTCGACCGAACGCAGCGTCGAGATCGACAAGGTGCACCCACTCCGCGCCGCCCTCCTGCCAAGCGAGTGCGGCATCGATCGGCGTTCCGTAGTCGGTCTCGCTACCAGCCTCGCCCTGGACCAGCCGGACCGCCTTGCCGTCCGCGACGTCGACGGCCGGTAGCAACACGAATCCGTTGTCGGGCACCGCGACACGCTAGCGGGCAGTTGGTCAGCGGCCGGCGGCGTACCCCTGCGCGCCGCGCGGGTTCGCGGCGCCGAGCCGCCGGTCGCCCTCCCGCGCCACCGCGCTCATCCGGCCGAGCGACCACGGTCCGACGGCGGCGACGCCATGCCCACGCCGGCGCAGTCCGTCGATGACCTCGCCTCCCAACCGGTCCTCCACGACCAGCCGGTTCGGCTGGGCCGGCCGTGGCGCGAACGAGCTCGGCATGTGCTCGGAGTGGTAGCTCGGCGCCTCGATGGCCGCCTGTAGGTCAAGCCCACCGTGAACGACGGCCAGGAAGAACGCGAGGCTCCACTGGTCCTGCTGGTCGCCACCCGGCGTGCCGAACGCCAGCCACGGCGCGCCGTCGCGCAGCGCGATGGACGGGGAGAGCGTGGTGCGCGGCCGGACGCCCGGCATCAGGGAGCTCGGCAGTCCGGGCTCCAGCCAGAACATCTGTGCGCGGGTACCGAGGCAGAACCCGAGCTCCGGGATGTGCGGCGAGCTCTGCAGCCAGCCGCCGCTCGGCGTCGCCGAGACCAGGTTGCCCACCTTGTCGACCACATCGATGTGGCAGGTGTCGCCGCGGGTCTCACCCGATGACCTCACCGTCGGTTCACCGGTTCCGGCGGCGCCTGCCATCTCATGAACGGTGGGGTACGACGGGAGTCGTGGCCTTGCGCCGGCGGGCGCGCCCGGCCGCAGCTCCTTGCTGGCCGCCGCGTCGATCAGGTCCCGGCGTCTTGCCGAGTATTCGGGAGCGAGCAGGCTGACGTGCCGCTCGCCGACGTCAGGTGTCGAGTCGCCGTACCAGGCCTCCCGGTCGGCGAACGCGAGCTTCGAGCACTCGACGACTGTGTGCAGGTAGTCAGGCGACAGATGGCCCATCGCCTCGAGGTCGAAGCCGTCGAGCAGGGCGAGCTGTTGCAGGAAGACCGGCCCCTGACCCCACGCCTGCGTCTTGCAGACGGTGTACCCGCGATAGTCGTAGGTCGCCGGCGGCTCCACGGTCGCGCACCAGCTTGCGAGATCGTCGGCGCTCAGCAGGCCGCCATGCGTCGCCGAGAACGACCCGAATGCGTCAGCAACCCAGCCGCGGTACCAGGCGTCGCGCGCCGCGACGAGCTGACCGTCACGATCCGTCGTACTGGCCTCGGCCGCCCCGACGATCCGCTCGTAGGTGTCCGCGAGGCCTGGGCTGCGCAGCGTCGAGCCGACAGCGGGGACTCCGTCGGACAGCCAGGCTGCCGCCGAGGTCGGCCAGTCGGCGGTGAACATCTGCTCGACAGCTCGGATCGTCGCGCAGATGCCGGCGATCGCGGGGAATCCGTTGCGGGCGTAGGAGATCGCGTAGTTCAGGACGTCCCGCAGCCGCCAGGTGCCCCACCGCTCGAGCATCGTCAGCCAGCCGTCGAATGCACCCGGCACGGTCGCCGCAAGCAAACCGGTCCCGGGGATCGCGGCGAGACCGCGACTTCCGAACGCATCGATCGTGGCTGCCGCAGGCGACACGCCCTGTCCACACACGACCTGCACCGCTTGCTGCGCTTCGCTCCAGACGATGATCGGGACTTCGCCACCGGGGCCGTTGAGATGCGGCTCGACCACCTGGAGCACGAAGCCGCCGGCTGCGGCCGCATCGAAGGCGTTGCCGCCGCGCTCGAGGACGCTCATCGCAGCGCCTGTGGCGAGCCAGTGCGTGCTGCCGACCATCCCGAAGCTGCCGGTCAGCAGGGGCCGGGTCGGCTGCATCTGCGCAGGTTAGCCAGGTATCAACGGGACGCGGCGTTGCTGTCTGGTCTCGCACCCCGGTTGTGAACACAACCGGCGCGTCGTCGCGGTCCCGCACGCTCGCCAACGCTTCGCCCAGCGCCGATTGGCCTCGGTTGACTCGAGAATGTCCGCAGGTTGGGCAGGGTGAGTTGACCGCGTGGTGCGGGTCGATCAGCTGCGCGTTTAGGCGGCGTCGAGGGTGACGGTGTGTCCGAGGGCTTCGAGTTGTGCGACGAGCGTCCGGGTCCGTCGGGC